>NZ_JBWKPM010000015.1:0-117676 GCF_059418245.1 Roseateles sp. GW821-FHT09B06
GCACCGTGCCCCGCGGCGCGCCCCCGCGCGCCGCGGGCGCCGCCGCCGGCCTCGCGGCCGGTTCCGGCTCGGCGGCCGGTTGCGCCAGCGGCAGGCGCAACCGCACGCGGGTGCCCTGGCCGGGCCGGCTGTCGACCTCCAGCGCGCCCTGCATCAGCGCCATCAGCTGGCGCGACAGCACCAGGCCGATGCCGGTGCCCTGGATGCCGCTGTGCTCGCGCCCCAGGCGGTTGAAGGGCTCGAACAGATGGGCCAGCTGCTGCTCGCTCATCCCGATGCCGGTGTCGGCGATCTCGATCAGCGCCTGCCCCGCCTCGGCGCGCAGGCTCAGGCTCAGTTCGCCGTCCTCGCGGTTGTATTTGGTCGCGTTGGACAGCAGGTTCAGCAGCACCTGGCGCAGCCGCACCGGATCGGCGCGCAGGCGCAGGTCCGGCGCCTCGTTGAACGCTGCGCGGACACGCAGGCCGCGCTGCTGCGCCGCCGGCAGGCTCAGCTGCAGCGCCTCGGCCAGCGCCGCGCGCGCGCCGACGCAGCCCAGGCTGACCGCCACCCGCCCGGCCTCGATGCGCGAGACATCCAGCACATCGTCGATCAGCTCGGCCAGGTGCCAGCCGGCGCGCTCGATCTGCGCCAGCTGCTGGCCCTGCGCCTCGGGCAGCTCGTGGCCGCCACGCAGCAGCTGCGCGAAGCCCAGCACCGCATTCAGCGGCGTGCGCAACTCATGGCTCATGCGCGAGAGGAAATCGGTCTTGGCACGGTTGGCCGCCTCGGCCAGCTCCTGGGCGCGGCGCGCGGCCTCCATGGCCCGCGCCTCGCTGACATCGCGCAACACCACGGTCATCAGCTGCTGCGCGCCCTCGCCGAAGCGCGAGATCGAGCCCTCGAAGGGAAAGGTCTCGCCATCGGCGCGCAGGCCCTTCATCACCTGGTGCTCGCCGACACGGCACGCAATCCCCTCGGCCATGGCCGGGCCGGCCACCAGTTCGGCGTGGCGCCGCGCATCGGGCAGGAAGCGGTCCAGGCGCCGGCCCAGGGCCTTGCGCTGCGGCAGGCGGAACAGCGCGGCCGCGGCGCGGTTGAACTGCACGACGCGCTGGCGCGCATCGACCGTGATCACCGCATCCGTCGCCGTTTCCACCATGCCCAGCAGCTGCTGCTGGCGGGCCTGCAGGCGCAGCTCGGCCTCGCGCTGGCGCGTGATGTCCTCGACGATGCCGGCCCGCCCCAGCGGGGCGCCCCGCTCGTCACGCAACTCGGTGGCGCGGTCGCGCACCCAGCGCCAGCCGCCGTCGCGGTGACGGATGCGGTATTCGATGCGGCGCGTGCTGCCCGGGCGCAGCGGCCAGCAGGCCTCGACGCCGGCACGGTCCTCGGGATGCACCAGCTCCAGCCACGCACGCGGCTCGGTCTGCAGCTCGCCGGCCGCGCGGCCGCAGATCCGCTCTGCCGCCGAACTCAGCACCGTCAGCCCCGACCGGCCCGGCTGCGACACCCAGACCATCTGGTCCAGCTGGTCGGCCAGCAGATGCCAGCGGCGCTCGGCCCGCTCCAGCCGCAAGGCCAGGCGGCGCCAGTAGGTCTGCGCCAGCAGGCTCAACAGCAGGGCCAGCGCCAGCGCGGCCGCCTGCGGCAGGCCCAGGCCCGCATGGGCCGCGACCGGCAGCAGCGCCGGCAGGGCCAGCAAGAACATCAGCCCCGCGGCGTGGCGCGAGGCCTTGGCCCGCTCGGGCCCCAAGAGAAGCGGCATGTCAGCAGAAGATCATCGGTAAGCCGACAGGCATTGGAGCCTGTCCGGGCGCCGCCGCGATTAATCCAGATCAAGCCGCCGCCTTGTCCCCGTTCAGGCGTAGGCCGGCGTGGCGCTCTGCGCAGGCCGCGGCTGCAGGCGCCGCGCCGGGGCGGCGGGAGCCGCCACCAGGCCGCGCTGTGCCGCGATGCTGGCGGCCTGGGTACGGCAGCTGGCCTCCAGCTTGTTCAGGATGCCTTTCACATGGGCCTTGACCGTGCCCACCGCGATATCCAACTCGCGCGCGATGCTCTTGTTGCAGTCGCCGCGGGCCAGCAGCCGCAGCACGTCGGTCTCGCGGGCGGTCAGCGCCTCGCGCGTCAGGCTGTCGGCCATGCGCTGCACCACCGCCTGGCTCAGATAGCGCCCGCCCTGGGCCAGGCTGCGCACGCCCTGCAGCAGCTCGTCCACCGAGGCGCCCAGCAGCATATAGCCGTGCACGCCCCCCTCCAGCGCGGCGCGCACCTCCTGCTCGCGGTCCTGCATGGTCACGACCAGGATGCGGGCCTCGCCGTCCATGCCGCGGCGCCGTGCGGCGGCGAGCCGGCGGCCGGTCGGATAGTCGGCGATCACGACATCGGCGCGCTCCAGCGCCGAGCCGCACAGCCGCACGTCGCGCTGCTGCTGCAGGGCCGCGGCCAGCCCCAGGGCCAGCAGCGGGTCGGCATGCATCAGCAGCACCTTGATCGCGGGTAGCAGGGAAGAGGATGAATCGTGGCGTTCCATCGTCGTGGCTCCTGGCAGAAGGTTGAGAAGGAAACTGGTAGCGGCGGGCTGCGGCTGGCGGCGGCCCGAGTTCCGCGGCATCTGCATGTTCGGCGCCGGGCCCGGCGCGCGCCAGTTATCTCTTGTCAAGACTTGCAAAGTCCGGCCCTAACGCCGCTCCCGACGCCGCCCGACCGTCGGCGCCGTTTGCAAGTCTTGACAGCAATTAACTGGCCGCGCGAGCGCGGGCGCACCAAGATGGGCTTGTCTCGCTCGGGAGTATGCATGTCGGGATCGCGCTGGCCCCATCTCTTGGCCCCGCTGCGCCTGGGCGCGCTGGCGCTGCAGCACCGCGTCGTGCTGCCGGCGCTGAGCCTGGGCCTGGCCGAGGAGGGGCGGCCCGGCAGCGCGCTGGCCGGCCACCATCTGGCGCGCGCCAGCCCCGGCGGCCTGCAGATCAGCGCGGCGCTGGCGGTCTCGCCCTGGCTGCATCACGACCCGGGCAGCAGCGGGCTTTACTGCGCCGCCCAGGTCAACCCCTGGCGCGACATCAGCCGGGCGCTGCAGCAGCAGGGCGGCCTGCTCGTCGCCCAGCTGGGCCAGCCGCTGGCCGCCGACATGGCGCTGAGCCCGCGCCAGCTCGACACCGCGCTGGACGACTACCGCAATGCCGCCGAGAACGCCGGCGACGCCGGCTTCGACGCCATCGAGCTGCTCGCCGCCCATGGCGCGCTGCCGGCGCGGCTGCTGCGGGACGGCGAGCTGGCGCTGCTGACGGAGTTGCTGGCCATGCTGGTCGGCCTGTGGGGCGCGTCCCGCATCGGCCTGTGCCTGGAGCGCGGCGCGCTGCCGGTGGAGCTGCCGCTGGCGCAGCTGGCCTATCTGCACCTCGCCGCCCCCTGGCCGGCGCTGCCGGGGAACGGGCCGCGGCCGGACGCGGTCCCGGCGGCGCGACCGCCCTGCCCCCTGCTGGTCTCCGGCGGCTTCGACCCCGAGAGCGCCGAGCGGCTGCTGGCCGAGGGCCGGGCCGACGCCGTCGGCTTCGGGCGCGCCTTCCTGGACAGGCCCGCCCTGCTGCAGCAATTGCGTCAGAGCGATTGCAGCAGCTGATCGGCGGCGCGCGGATCGGGCCCGTCGAAGCCCTCGGTGAAGCGCGCCAGCACCGGCTCCAGCGTCGCGCGCGCGGCCGCGCGCCGGTCCTGCTCGCGCAGCAGCCGTGCCAGGCTCGTCGCCGCGCGCAGCGCCCAGGCCAGCGCCTGCTGGCCCTCGGCCAGGGCCATGGCGCGGCGGAACAGCACCCCGGCATCGGACTGGGCATCGGGCCGGGCGTCGGGCGAGGCGGCCCCGGCGCGCGCCAGCCGCTGCTCGCCCCGGATGCGCAGCAGCTCGGCCGCGCACCAGCCCCCCAGGCCGCTGTCGGCGCGCGCGCTCAGGCGCTCGTCCATCAGATGCGGCCGCACCGTGCACATGGTTTCCAGCAGCAGCAGGCTTTGCGCCGGATGCGTCAACTCGCGCAGGCTGGCGCACGGCGCGTCCTCGCGCAACAGCAGGGCGTAGCCCTCGCCAAAGGCCTGCCAGAAGGCCAGCGAATGCTCGCCCGCGCGCGCCAGCAGCAGCGCGTTGAAGCGCCGCGCCAGCGCCAGCTCGCCGGCCCAGAAGGCCACCGGCGCGCAGCCGTTGGCCACCGCGTAGCACAGCGACAGCGCATGCCCGATGCTCAGCGCCTCCTCGACGGCGGCCTCGGCGCAGCGCAGCGCCTGCTCGGCCCGGCCGTGGATCCACAGCGTGCGCGCCATCACCGTCAGCGCGGCGACGCGCTGGTCGAACTGGAAGCCGCTGTTGCGCGCCGCCAGATTGATGCTGACCGGCTGGTCCAGCAGATGCTGCGCATGCGTCCTGGCGCGCGCCTGCTGACCGTGCAGATGCAGGCCCAGCGCCATCATGCGCTCGTGGGTCAGGCGCGTGGCGGGATCCGGCAGCCGCGCGCTGATGTCGCCGAAGCGCTCGGCCAGGCTCACCGAGCCGGCATAGTCGCCGTTGGTATTGCAGATCAGCCACAGGCCCCACAGCGCGCGCAGCCGGTGCGCCGTGGCACCCAACTGCTCGGCCAGCTCCAGCGCACGGCCGAAGCTGCGCGCCGTGGCCGGATCGGCGCCGGCCGTGTGCCACAGCGCATGGCCGTAGGCCTCGTGCAGGGCCAGGGCCTGGGCCGGCGTGGCCAGGTCCAGGGCCAGCACCTGCTCGGCCAGTTGGCGGAACTCGGCCATCAGCGACAGGCCGAACCACAGCGGCGCGGCCTGGGCCAGCAGGGCCGCGCCGAGCCCCGCATCGCCGGCGGGGCCCAGCGCCCAGGCCATGGCCGTTCGCAGGTCGGCGATGCCGCGGCCGTAGCGGGCCAGCCACTGCGCCGGCACGCTGCGCTCGCGCTCGGCCGCGGCCTGCTCGAACAGCCTGCACAGATAGGCCGCGTGGCGGCGCGCCAGCAGCGCCGCCTCGCCGCTCTCGGCCAGGCGCTCGGCCGCGTATTCGCGCGTGACCTCCAGCAGCCAGTACTGCACCGGCTCGCCGCGCATATCGGCATTCAGCAGCGACTTGGCCACCAGGCTGGCCAGCAGCTCGGCGCTGTCGCCGCAGCCATCGTCGTCGCAGATGGCCAGCGCGCCCGCCAGCGTGAAATGGCTGCGGAACACCGCCAGGCGGCGCAGCAGGCGCCGCTCGCCCTCGGACAGCAGGCCATGGCTCCAGTCCAAGGTGGCGCGCAGGGTGCGATGGCGCGGCAGCGCGGTGCGCCGCCCATGGGTCAGCAGCGCCAGGCCATGGTCCAGCTGGCCGGCCAGGCCGCGCAGGCCGAAGGCGTCGACGCTGGCCGCGGCCAGCTCGATGGCCAGCGGGATGCCGTCCAGCCCGCGGCAGATCGCGCCCAGCGCCTGGGCCTCGTCGGCCGCCAGCTCGATCGCGCCGAGGCTGGCGCTGGCGCGCTCCAGGAAGAGCTGGGCGGCCGGATAGGTCAGCACCTCGGCCGCATCGAGCGCGCCGGCCGGCGGCACGCGCAGCGAGCCCAGGCGCTGCACCCATTCGCCCGGGATGCGCAGCGGCTCGCGGCTGGTGGCCAGCAGATGCACCTCGGGCGCGGCCAGCAGCAGGGCTTCGGCCAGGCGCGCCACCGCGTCGATCACCTGCTCGCAGTTGTCCAGCACGATCAGCATGTTCTTGTCGCGCAGATAGGCGGCCAGACCCTGCAGCGGATCGCGCGCCGGCAAGGCCAGCCCCAGGGCCGCGGCCAGCGCGCCGAGCACGCGCGGCTCGTCGCTCAGCGGCGCCAGCTCCACATAGCGCAGCCCCTGGGCATAGGCACCCGCCAGGCGCGGCAGCGCGGCCAGGGCCAGCGAGGTCTTGCCGATGCCGCCGGGTCCAACCAGGGTGAGCAGGCGGCGCTGCGGCAGTTGCCGCACCAGTTCGTCGACCAGCTCGGCGCGGCCGATCAGCATGGGCGCCGGCGGCAGGCCGGGCAGCAGCAGCGCAGGATCCGCGACCGCCGCCGCGGCGGCGGCCGTGCCCAGCGGCTCGACAAAGCAGTAGCCGCCGGGCGGCACGTTGATGATGAAGCGCCGGCCGTTGCGCCCATCGCCCAGCGCCTTGCGCAGCGCCGACAGGTGCACGCGCACGCTGCCCGGCTCGACCACGCTGCCGGGCCAGACCCGCGCCAGCAGCTCCGGCGTCGACAGCACCTCGCCGGGCCGCTCCAGCAGGGCCAGCAGCAGGTCGAAGGCGCGCCCGCCCAGGTGCACCGGCTGCGCGCCCTCCAGCAGCACGCGCTGGGCCGGCTGCAGGGTGAAGGGACCGAAATTCAGCGCCGGTTCTGTCTGCATGGCGTTGTGCTGCTTTCGAGGGCTGTCGTCATGGTATGCGATGTCAAGACCTGGCCCCACCCCGAATGACGTAGCATGAGCCGGCCTTGAATCCCGAACCCGCCTCTCCGTCCGGGGCCGTCGAGCTGCGCTTCGGCCCCTTCTTGCTGCAGCCGGCCCGGCGCCGTCTGCTGCGCGATGGCACGCCGGTGCCGCTGGGCGCGCGCGAGCTGGCGCTGCTGCTGGCCCTGGCCGAGCGCCCCGGCCAGGTGCAGGACAAGCGCGCGCTGATGGCGCAGGCCTGGCCCGGCACGGTGGTGGAGGAAGGCAGCCTGCGGGTGCACATCTCCAACCTGCGCCGCAGCCTGGGCGAAAGCGCAGGCCAGCGCTGGATCGAGAACATACCGGGGCGCGGCTACCGGTTCATTGCACCGGTCACGCCGCCTGCGGAGGCGGCAGCGGTGCCGGGCACGGCGCTGCCGCTGCGCCTGCGCCCCATGCTGGGGCGCGCGGCCGAGTTGCAGGCCCTGCTGGTGCGCGCGGCCGGCCAGCGCCTGCTGACCCTGACCGGCCCGGGCGGCATCGGCAAGACCACCCTGGCCTGCGCCGCGGCCGAGCGCCTCGCCGCGGACCAGGGCATGGACCTGGGCGCGCCCTGCTTCGTGGACCTGGCGCCGCTGACCGATCCCGCGCTGCTGCCCGCCGCCGTGGCGATGGCCCTGGGCCTGCCGGTGCCGGATGCACCGCTGGCGCGGCTGCTGGCCTATCTGCACGAGCGCGCGCTGCTGCTGGTGCTGGACAACTGCGAGCATGTGATCGACGCCGCCGCCGGCCTGGCCGAGGCGCTGCTGCAGGGGGCGCCGCGGCTGCGCATCCTGGCCACCAGCCGGGAGCCGCTGCGCATCCGGGGCGAGGCGGTGCTGCGCCTGGCGCCGCTGTCGGCGCCGCCGCCCGAGGCCGCGCTGGAGCAGGCCCTGCAGTACCCGGCCCTGGCCCTGTTCGTCGACTGCGCCCAGGCCCAGATGCAGGAGTTCCGCCCCACGGCCGTCGAGCTGCCGCTGCTGGTCGGGCTTTGCGAGCGGCTCGAGGGCAATCCGCTGGCCATCGAGCTGGCGGCCGCCAAGCTCGCGGCCTTCGGCCTGCCGGAGCTGGCCGCCCTGCTGCAGCGGCGCCTGTCGCTGCTGGGCCCGGGACCGCGCACCGCGCCGGCACGCCAGCAAAGCCTGCAGGCCACGCTGGCCTGGAGCTACGAGACCCTGGCCCCCGCCGAGCAGCGCCTGCTGCGCCGCCTGGCGCAGTTCCGCGGCCGCTTCACGCTGGCCGCGGCGCTGGCGGTCACGGCAGGCGAACCGCTGACCGCCGAGCAGGTGATCGCCGGCCTGGCCAGCCTGGTGGCCAAATCGCTGCTAAGCCCGCATGCCGGCGGCAGCGACCCGCAGTTCCGCCTGCTGGCCAGCACCCGCGAATTCGCGCTCGCCCGGCTGCAGCACAGCGGCGAGGATGCGGCCCTGGCGCGCCGCCATGCCGAGCACCTGCTGAGCCTGATGGAGGCGGCCCAGGAGGCCGATCGCCAGGCTTCGCCGGCCGCCTGGCGCGCCGCCCATGAACAGGACATTGCCGATCTGCGCGCCGCGCTGGACTGGGCCGCCGGCCCCGGCGGCGATGCCGGGCTGGCCGTGGCGCTGTGCGGGGCCTCGGCGCCGCTGTGGTTCCATCTGGGCCTGCTGCAGGAGTACCTGCCGCGCCTGCGGCAGGCCCAGGCGCTGGCCGCCGGGCTGCCCGAGGATGCGCTGCAGGGCCTGCGCCTGGCCCTCGCCGAAGGTCATGCGCGGCTGCAGATCGAGGGGCCTGGCGAGCCCGGCGCCGCCGCCCTGGGCCGGGCGCTGGCGCTGGCGCGCGCGCAGGCGCGGCCGCGCGACCAGCTGCGCGCGCTGTGGAGCCTGTTCACCCTGCAGGTGATGCGCGCCGACTATGCCGCCGCGCTGGGCTTTGCCGAAGACTTTTCCCGGCTCGCGGCCGAGTTGGGCGATGCCCAGGCCGAGCTGGCCGCGCACCGCCTGCTGGCACTGAGCCTGCACATGCGCGGCGCGCAGCCGCAGGCCAGCGCCCTGGCACGGCGCGCGCTGGAGCCGGGGGCGGCCCAGCTGCGCTTCCTGCACGGCAGCATCCACCAGCTCGATCACCAGGCCGCGGCCCAGGCCACGCTGGCGCGCATCCTGTGGCTGCAGGGCGAGACCGGCGAGGCCCAGGCCCTGGTGGCCGACGCGATCCGGCGCGCGACCGAGCAGCAGCATGGCTTCACGCTCACCTTCACCCTGGCCCTGATCGGCCTGCCGCTGGCGCTGTGGGCCGGCGACATCGCGCTGGCGCGCGAACGCGCGGCGCTGCTGAGCCGCTGCGTGCACCAGCATTCGCTGGGCTTCTGGCTGGGCTGGAGCCGCATGTACGAATGCCTGCTGGACTGGCTGGAGGCCCCGGGCGGCGACGCGGCGCCCGACTGGCTGGACGAGTTCGCCCGCCATCCCAGCCGCGCCGACCTGCTGGCCACGCTGGACGCGCGCCTCGTCAGTCCGCAGGCCCTGCAGCGCCTGCGGCAGGGCGCGGCCGGCTGGTGCGCGGCCGAGTTGCAGCGCATGCTGGCCGTCACGGCCTGGCAGCGGGGCGAGATCGACCTCGCCGCGCTGCGCCAGCGGCTGGCGGCGGCGCTGGCGCTGGCGCAGGCCCAGGGCGCCGCGGCCTGGACCCGGCGGATCGAGGCCAGCCTCAGTCAAGCCGCAGGCTGACACCGGCCACGATGCCCTGGTAGCGGGCAATCTCTTCATCGTAGAACCGCTGGGCCTCGGGCAGGCTCAGCGGGGTTCCGGGCTCGACGCCCTCGGACAGCTTCAGTTGGCGGTAGGCCGGGCCGCGCAGCACCCGGTCCAGCAGTTCCTTGGCCGCGCCCGCCGCGGCGTCGCCGGCCTGGCCCGGCAGGAACAGGCCGGTCCAGATGCCGTGCCTGCTGCCCTGAATGCCGGCCCCCTCGTCCACCGTCGGCGTGGCCGGGTAGCGGGGATCGCGCTGCGCCGTGGCCGGGCCGTACAGGCGCAGGCGGCCCGCGGCCAGTTGCTCGGCCAGCCCGGCGCTCAGCGGCAGGAAGGCCAGATCGACCCGCCCCGCCTGCAGTTCGCGCTGCAGCGGCGCGGCGCCGCCAAAGGGCACGTGCAGCATTTGCAAGCCCGTGCGCTCGGCAAAATCATGTCCGGCCAGATGGGCCAGCGAGCCCACGCCGAAGCTGCCGTAGTTCAGGCCCTGCGCCCCCTGGGAGCGGTGCGCGGCGAGCAGGCTCGCCAGACCGGTCTGCGGCAGGTGGACACCGCCGACCAGGGCCATCGGCACGCGGCTGGCCAGCCCCAGCAGCCGGAGCTGCCGGGGCCGGTACTGCAGGGCCGGGTTCAGCAGCGGCGCGACGATGGCTTCGCTGGGCGTGCCCACCAGCAGTTGGCTGCCGTCGGCGGGCCCGGCCAGCAGGCGCTGCACGCCCAGGGCGCCGCCGGCGCCGGGCAGGTTCTCGACCCGCACCGGCCGCGGCAGGCCGGGCTGCAGCACGCTCATCAACTGGCGCGCCACCAGATCGGCCGGCCCGCCGGCGGCATAGGCCACCAGCAGCCGCAGCGGCGCCTCGGCGCGGGCGCGCCCGGTCGCGGCGGCCAGCATGGCCAACAGCAAAGCGCGCCGTCGCGGCATCGAAGCGGGGTTCATGCCGGGATGATGGCCGAGCCGGGCGCGATCGCCAACGCCATTCCCCAAAAGGAGTAGCCCGGCCCCCGACCGGCGGGACGATGCGCTCCAGGGCTTAACAGCCATGCGTGCCGCGGGCGCGCCGGGCATGCTGGGGGGACTCCATCCACCCGAGCCGACCATGAACGCCTACACCCGCGACGACACCGCCCTGCTGCTGATCGATCCCTACAACGACTTCCTCAGCGATGGCGGCAAGCTGCAGGCGCTGGCCAGGCTGGTGGCGGACGCGGTGCAGACGGTCGCCCATATGCGGAGCATCGTCGCCGCCGCGCGCGCGGCCGGCATCACGGTCTTCTACGTGCCGCATCACCGCGCCCTGCCCGACGACTTCAGGGGCTGGAAGCATCCGACGCCCTATCAGCTGGGCGGCCACAAGATGCAGGTGTTCGCCGCCGGCAGCTGGGGCGGCGAATGGCATCCGGACTTCGCGCCGCAGGCCGCGGACGTGATGATCAAGGAGCATTGGTCGGGCAGCGGCTTCGCCAACACCGATCTCGATCTGCAGCTCAAGCAGCACCGCGTGCACCGGCTGATCCTGATCGGCATGCTGGCCAACACCTGCGTGGAGACGACCGGCCGCTTCGCGGCCGAACTGGGCTACCACGTCACCCTGGTGCGCGACGCCACCGCCGCCTTCTCGGCCGACGCGATGCGCGCCGCCCACGAGATCAACGGGCCCAGCTACGCCCACGCCATCCTGTCCACCGAGGAGCTGCTCGCGGCCCTGCCGCGGGCGTTATGAACGCCGCAGGAGCTCCATGAGCGCACGCGAATCCATGCCCTCCGCCGTCGACACGCCGAACCAGTATGTCGAAAGCCGCGGTCGCGGCCTTCCTGAAGTTCGGCGGCGCCTGAGACCTGGTTCCGGCCGGCTCAGGCCGCGCCCTGCTCGCGCTCCTGCAGCAGGCGCCACATCACCTTGCCCGAGCCGGACTTGGGCAGGGCCGGCGCGAATTCGACGATGCGCGGCACCTTGTAGGCCGCCATGTGCTCGCGCGCCCAGACCACGATGTCCTCGGCCGTCGTGCCCTCGGCGCCGGCGCGCAGCACGACGACGGCCTTGACCGTCTCGCCGCGGTAGGCGTCCTTGGCCGCGATGATGCAGGCCTCCTGCACCGCCGGGTGCTTGTAAAGCAGCATCTCCACCTCGGAGGGCCAGACCTTGTACCCGCTGGCGTTGATCATGCGCTTGAGGCGGTCGGTGATGAAGAAGAAGCCCTCCTCGTCCACCCGGCCCAGGTCGCCGGTGCGGAAGAAGCGCTTGCCCTCGATCTCGACAAAGGCCGCGGCCGTGGCCTCGGGCTGCCGCCAGTAGCCCTTGAACACCATCGGGCCATGGCTGACGATCTCGCCCACCGCGCCGGCGGGCAGCTCGTCCAGGGTCTCGGGATCGAGCACGCGCGAGTCCACCCCGAAGATCGGGATGCCCAGGCATTGCAGCTTGGCATGCTCGGGAGGGTTGGCATGGGTGGGCGCGGCCGTCTCGGTCAGGCCGTAGCCCTCGGCGAAGGTCAGGCCGAATTCCCGCTGCAGCCGCTCGGCCACCGCCTGCGGCATGGCCGCGCCGCCGCCGCTGAGGTACTTGAGGCTGGAGAGGTCGAAGCTCTGGTAGTTGGGGCTGCCGAACAGGTCGATGATCATGGTCGGGATGCAGGTCCAATGCGTGACCTGGTAGCGCGAGATCAGGCGCCCCGCCAGCTCGCGATCCCAGCGCGGCATGATGACCAGGGTCAGGCCTTGATAGATGGGGCCCAGCACACCGTAGAGCATGCCGGTGATGTGGAACATCGGCACCACGGCCAGCGCGACGCTCTCGGCCGAGGCGAAGCCCCATTGGCTGCCGCCGCAGGCATTGCTCATCAGGGTGGCGTTGCTGTGCATGCA
This sequence comes from Roseateles sp. GW821-FHT09B06, assembly GCF_059418245.1. Classification (NCBI taxonomy): domain Bacteria; kingdom Pseudomonadati; phylum Pseudomonadota; class Betaproteobacteria; order Burkholderiales; family Sphaerotilaceae; genus Roseateles; species Roseateles sp. GW821-FHT09B06. Next base: position 12,007 of record NZ_JBWKPM010000015.1, read on the forward strand.
GCCCTTGGGCAGGCCTGTGGTGCCCGAGGTGTAGGGCAGCAGCGCCAGGTCGTCGGGGCCGGCGCTGTGCGGCCCCGGCGCCAGACCGGCGTCCAGCGCCGCCTGCCAGCGCGTGACCCCGGCCGGCAGCGCCGGGTCGGCGCGCAGCCAGTCCAGCATCGGCCCGGGCAGGCCCAGCTCGGGATCGATCGCGGCCGGCAGCATGTCGGCATAGCGGGTCACCAGCAGGGCCCGCAGGCGCCGCGCCTCGGGCAGGGCCGCGTTGGCGTTCTCGACGATGCCGGCCAGCTCGGCGCTGCAGATCACCACCTTGGTCTCGGGATCGCTGATGTAGTGGCCGAACTCCTCGGCCTTGTTCATCGGGTTGACCGGCACGGCCACCGCGTCGGCGCGGTTCACCGCATAGAAGGCGACCAGGTACTGCGGGCAGTTCTGCATGAACAGCGCCACCCGGTCGCCCTTGGCCACGCCCTGGGCCCGCAGCCAGCCGGCCAGGGCCTCGGCCTGCCGCCGCAACTCGGCGTAGCTCAGCTCGGCGCCGCAGAACAGCGTGGCGGCCTTGTCGGGATAGCGGGCCGCGGCCACCTCCAGGTTGAACCAGAGCGAGGTCTGCGGCACGGCCAGGCGGCGCGGCAGGCGCCTGGGCCAGTAATGCTGGGTCGGGCGCTGGGTCGGGCTGGGCTGCGCATGCGTCATTCCGTCGGTCTCCTTGTTTCGCCGCATCTTCCGATGCGACGCCGCGCCCGTTTGTCGCGCGAGCGACAAGCGGTGGCGGCGCGGCCGATCGGGCTAGCATCGGCCCATGCACAAGACCGCCCCGCTCGCGCTGCTGCTGATCCTGAGCGCCTGCGGCCGCGACGCCGAGCCGCCGGCCTGGTCGGGCTACGCCGAGGGCGAGACCCTCTATCTGGCGGCGCCGGTGGCCGGACGCCTGGCCGAGCTGGCGGTGCGCGAGGGCGACGCGGTGCGCGCGGACCAGCCCCTGTTCGCACTGGAAGGCACGCTGGAGCGCGCCGCCGCCGCCGAGGCGCGGGCAAGGCTGGACAGCGCGCGCTTCCAGGCCGAGGACAGCGACAAGGGCCGGCGCCGCGAGGAGCTGGCCATCAGCCGGGCCCAGCTGCGCCAGGCCCAGAGCCAGGCCGCGCTGGCGCGCGCCGAATGGCAGCGCCAGCATGAGCTGCTGGGCCAGGGCTTCGTGGCCCGGGCCCGCGTCGACGACGCGGCGCTGCAGCTGCGCCAGGCCGAGGCCCGGGTGGCCGAGCTGGAGGCCGCGCTGCTGAGCGCCCGCCTGCCGGCGCGCGAGGACTCGCGCCAGGCCGCCCATGCGCTCGCCGAGGCGGCCAGCGGCGTGCGCGCGCAGAGCGACTGGCGCCTGCAGCAGACGCGCCAGAACGCCCCCCAGGCCGGCCGCATCACCGGGGTCTTCTACCGCGGCGGCGAATGGGTGCCGGCCGGCCAGCCGGTGCTGTCCCTGTTGCCGGCCGAGCGACGCAAGGCGCGCTTCTTCGTGCCCGAGGCCGAGCTGGGACGCCTGGCCCTGGGTCAGCCGGTGCGGCTGGCCTGCGACGGCTGCGGCGCGCCGATCGCCGCACGCATCAGCTTCATCGCGGCGCAGGCCGAGTACACGCCGCCGGTGATCTACTCCAACGCCCAGCGCGCCAAGCTGGTCTTCATGGTCGAGGCCCGGCCCGAGCGCACCGCGGATGCCGAGCGTCTGCACCCGGGTCAGCCGCTCGATGTGCGGCCGGAGGCCGCCGCCCGATGAGCACCGAACTGGCGATCGACGTGCGCGGCCTGGTGAAGCGCTACGCCGGCCGCGCGGTGGTGGACGGCATCGATCTGCAGGTTCAGCGCGGCCGCATCTGCGGCTTCCTGGGCCCCAACGGCAGCGGCAAGACCACCACGCTGCGCATGCTCTGCGGCCTGCTGACCCCGGATGCCGGCGAGGGGCGCTGCCTGGGTCTGGACTTCCGCCGCGAAGCTGCGGCGCTGAAGCGCCAGGTGGGCTATATGACGCAGAAGTTCGGGCTCTACGAGGACCTGTCGATCCGCGAGAACCTGGACTTCGTCGCCCGCCTGTTCGAGCTGCCGCAGCGGCGCGCGGCCGTGGACGACGCGCTGGAACGCCTGGGCCTGGCGAGCCGGCAGCGCCAGCTGGCGGGCGCGCTGTCGGGGGGCTGGAAGCAGCGCCTGGCGCTGGCCGCCTGCCTGCTGCACGCCCCGCGCCTGCTGCTGCTGGACGAACCGACCGCCGGCGTCGACCCGAAGGCGCGGCGCGACTTCTGGGACCAGATCCACCACCTGGCCGACGCGGGCATCACGGTGCTGGTGTCCACCCACTACATGGACGAGGCCGAGCGCTGCCACGAGCTGGTCTACATCGCCTACGGCCGGCTGCTGGCGCGCGGCAGCCAGGCCGAGATCATCCGCGACGCCGGCCTGGCGGTCTGGTCGCTGCGGGGCGAGGGGCTGCAGCGCTGGCTCGAGCCGCTGAAGGCCGCGCCGGGGGTGCTGAGCGTGGCGGCCTTCGGCAATGCCATCCATGTGGCGGGGCGGGACCCGGCCCTGCTGGAGCGGGCGCTGGCGCCGCTGCGCGCCGCGCCGGGCCTGCGGCTCACGCGCGCCGAGGCCAATCTGGAGGATGTGTTCATCAGCCTGATCGCGCGGGCGCAGGACAACTTCGCCGGCGGCGCCGCATGAAGGCCTGGTCCTGGGCCCGCATGGGCGCGATCTTCGTCAAGGAATTCCAGCAGATGCTGCGCGACCGCCTGACCTTCGCGATGGCGGTCGGCGTGCCGGTGCTGCAGCTGGTGCTGTTCGGCTACGCGATCAACACCGACCCCAAGGGCCTGCCCACCGCGGTGATCGTGCAGGACCCCGGACCGCTGGCGCGCAGCCTGGTCAGCGGCCTGGCCCTGAGCGGCTATTTCCGCCTCGCGGCCCAGCCGGCCAGCGAGGCCGAGGCCGACGCGCTGATGGCCCGCGGCGAGCTGCAGTTCATCATCGTGGTGCCGCCCGGCTTCACGCGCACGCTGCTGCGCGGCGAACGACCGGCCCTGCTGGTGGCGGCCGACGCGACCGACCCCTCGGCCTCCGGCAACGCGATCGCGGCGCTGCAGCAGCTGGCGCAGACCGCGCTGAACCGCGAACTGAGCGGCGCGCTGGCGCCGCTACGCGCCGACCCCGCCCCCTTCGAGCTGCGCCTGCACCGGCGCTACAACCCCGAGGGCCTGTCGCGCTACAACATCGTGCCGGGCCTGATCGGCACCATCCTGACCATGACCATGGTGATGCTGACCGCGCTGGCGATGACGCGCGAGCGCGAGCGCGGCACGATGGAGAACCTGCTGGCCACGCCGGTGCGTCCGCTGGAAGTGATGGCGGGCAAGATCCTGCCCTATGTGCTGATCGGCTATCTGCAGCTGGCGGTGATCATGGGGGCGGCCTTCCTGCTGTTCGAGGTGCCGATGCTGGGCAGCCTGCCGCTGCTGCTGGCCCTGATCGGCGTGTTCATGCTGGCCAATCTGGGCGTGGGCTTCACCTTCTCGACCCTGGCGCGCAACCAGCTGCAGGCCCTGCAGATGACCTTTTTCTTCTTCCTGCCCTCGATCCTGCTGTCGGGCTTCATGTTCCCCTTCCGCGGCATGCCCGGCTGGGCCCAGACCCTGGGCGAGCTGCTGCCGCTGACACATTTCCTGCGTATCGTGCGCGGCATCATGCTCAAGGGCAGCAGCGCGGCCGAGTTGCTGCCCGAGCTCTGGCCGATGCTGGCCTTCCTGCTGGCGGCCGGTGCGCTGGCGCTGGCACGATATCGCCGCACCTTGGACTAGGGCGAGCGCTGAGACGGCCCGCCCCGCCCCGCCCCTAGAATGCGCTCGCCGCCTATCGCACAAAGTACAACATGAGGGATTCCGTGCCCCGTCCGACCCGTCGCCGCTTCGCCCTGGGAGCGCTCGGCCTGCCCCTGCTGGGCCTCGCCGGCCCGGCGCAGGCCCTGCAATCGCCCGCCGGCGCGGTGGTGCTGAGCATCGGCGGCCGCGTCGGCAAGCCCAACCGCGAAGGCCAGGCCCTGTTCGACATGGACATGCTGGCCGCCCTGCCCCAGCGCAGCATCACCCAGAAAACGCCCTGGTATCCGGGGCCGCGCAAGTTCACCGGCCCGCTGCTGCGCGACGTGCTGGACGCCGCGGGCGCCCAGGGCCGGAGCATCGAGGCGATCGCCCTGAACGACTACAAGGTGACGATTCCGATGGAGGATGTGCGCCAGCACGATGTGCTGCTGGCCCTGCTGCTGGACGAGCGGCCGATGCCCTTGCGCGACAAGGGCCCGCTGTTCATCGTCTACCCCTTCGACAGCGACGCCAAGCTGCGCAACAGCATCTACTACAGCCGCTCGGCCTGGCAGCTCAAGGCGCTGGAAATCCGGTGAGCATGAGCGGCCAGGATCTCAAGCCCGATCCGCGCCGCCGCCTGCGCCGGCTGCTGGCGGCCATGGGCGCGCTGCTGCTGCTGGTGTTCGGCACCGTCGGCGTGCTGCAGACGCGCCAGCTGGAGCAGCTCAACGCCACCCGCTCCTACCAGGACGACTACCTGGTCTGGAGCCTGTTCCAGCTGGAGAGCGAATACCTGAAGCTGCGCACCCAGCTGGGCGAGAGCCTGCGCCTGCCCGGGCCGGGATCGGCCCAGGCGGCGGCGCAGCGCTATGAGATCTTTGTCAGCCGGCTGAGTCTGGTGGAAGGCGAGCATGGCGCCAAGGTGCTCAGCAACCACCCCGACTACCGCGCCACGCTGACAAGCAGCCGCGCCTTCGTGCAATGGGCCGACGCGCTGCCGCTGGACGCCGCGCTGATCGCCGCGCAGCCGGCGCGCGTGGAAGAGGCGCTGACGCGGCTGGCCACGCTGGCCCACCCGATCCACGACCTGTCGCTGACCGCCTCCCATCATGTGGCGGCCCAGGTCAGCGAGCGCAACGAGCTGGTGCGCCGGCAGAGCGCGCTGAGCCTGTGGCTGACGGTGCTGCAATGCGCGCTGATCCTCGGTTTCGCGCTGATCGTGGCGCGCCAGCTGCGCAGCCTGGAACGCCATGCCCGCGCCCAGGAGAAGCTGACGCAGAACCTGCGCGAGGCGCGCCTGGAGGCCGAGGCCGGCAGCCGCGCCAAGAGCGTGTTCCTGGCCAATATGAGCCACGAGCTGCGCACGCCGCTGCACGGCCTGCTGGGCATGCTGGGCCTGCTGAAGGAAACGCCGCTGCGCCCCGATCAGCATCTGCAGCTGCAGTCGGCCAGCAACTCGGCGCGCCACCTGCTGGCCATCCTGAACGACATCCTCGATGTGTCCAAGATGGAGGCCGGCGCGATCACGATCCAGCCCGAGCCGGTGCAGCCGGCCCGCCTGTTGCGCGAGCTGGAGGAGCTGTGCCAGCCGCAGGCGCGCGCCAAGGGTCTGGGTCTGGCCATCGGCCAGGCCGACGACGTGCCGGCCTGGATCAGCGCCGACCCGACGCGGCTGCGCCAGATCCTGCTGAACCTGCTCAGCAATGCGCTCAAGTTCACCGAGCAGGGTCGCGTGGACCTTCAGCTCACGCGCGGCGACGGCGCGCGGCTGCGCTTCACGATCAGCGACACCGGCGCCGGCATCGAACCGGCGCTGCAGGAACGCCTGTTCCAGCGCTTCAGCCAGGGCGACGCCACCAGCTCGCGCCGCCATGGCGGCACCGGCCTGGGCCTGGAGATCTCGCGCAATCTGGCGCGCGCCATGGGCGGCGACATCCTGGTGAGCAGCGAGCCGGGCCGCGGCTCGCGCTTCAGCGTGGAACTGCCGCTGCCCGCCTGCGCAGCGCCCGCGCCGCGCCTGGAGGCGCAGCCCGGCGCGCAGCCGGCGACGCGCCCGCTGCAGATCCTGGTGGCCGAGGACCATGCCACCAACCGGCAGTTCATGGAGGCCGTGCTGGAGCGGCTGGGCCACCGCGCGGTGTTCTGCGAGAACGGCTTCGAGGCGCTGCAGCGCCTGGAGCTGCAGGGCTTCGACCTGGTGCTGATGGACCTGCACATGCCCGTGATGGATGGCTACGAGGCCTGCCGCGCGATCCGCGCGCTGCCCGGCGCCCGGGCGCGGGTGCCGATCATCGCGCTGTCGGCCGATGCCTTCGAGGAATCGCGCGAGCGCGCGCTGCAGGCCGGCATGGTCGACTTCCTGGCCAAGCCGGTGGACATGCAGACCCTGGCGGCGGCGATCCATCGCCAGGCGCATCCGGCGCCGGCCGCCGCGCCCATGCCGCCCTCGGCCACGGACTTCGACGACCAGGTGCTGCAGATCCTGCGCCGCACCCTGCCGCCGGGCAAGGTGCCGGGCCTGTACCGCAGCTTCGTGGACGAGCTGCCGCTCAGCCTGCAGCGCCTGCGCCAGGCCTTGCAGCCGGTCGATGCGCCGGCGCTGCGCGCCACCGCCCATGCGATCAAGGGCGCCAGCGCCAGCCTGGGCCTCAGCGAGGTGACCGCGGCGGCCCGCGAACTGGAACAGGAAGCCAAGCGCGGTGCGGCGCCGCCGGTGCTGGGCCGCCACGGCAGCGCGCTGATCGCCGCGCTGGAGCGCAGCACGGCGCTGTGCGCCGAGCGCGGCCTGATCTAGGGCTCAGAGCAGCAGGGGCTCGGGCTCCAGGCGGATGCCGAAGCGCCCGTAGACGCTTTCCTGGATGGCCCGCGCCAAGGTCACGACCTCGGCGCCGCGCGCCTCGCCGCGGTTCACCAGCACCAGGGCCTGGCGCTCGTAGACCGCCGCACCGCCCACCGACTTGCCCTTCCAGCCGCAGGCGTCGATCAGCCAGCCGGCGGCCAGCTTGATGCTGCCGTCGGGCATCGGGTAATGCACGATGCCGGGGTCGCGGCCGATGATGTCGCGGCATTGCTCCTCGCTGACCACCGGATTCTTGAAAAAGCTGCCGGCATTGCCGATGCGCGCCGGGTCGGGCAGCTTGGCGCGGCGGATCTCGCACACCCAGTCGAAGATCTGGCGCGCGTCCGGCGCCGTGATGCCGGTCTCGGCGATCTTGCGCTGCAGGTCCAGGTAGTCCAGCTGCGGCACCCAGGGCTTGGGGCAGCGCAGCCGCACCTTGGTGATCACGCTCTTGCCGGCCAGGCCGCCAAAGCCCTCCTGCTTGAAGACGCTGTCGCGGTAGCCGAAGCGGCACACCGAGGCCGGCAGGTACACGCTGCGGCCGGTCACCAGGTCCACCGTGTCCAGGCTGTCGAAGCGGTCCTTCAGCTCGATGCCATAGGCGCCGATGTTCTGCACCGGCGCGGCGCCCACCGTGCCCGGGATCAGGGCCAGATTCTCCAGTCCGGGGTAGCCCTGCTCGACGGTCCAGGCCACCAGATCATGCCAGGCCACGCCGGCGCCGGCCTCGACGATCCAGGCGTCGGCGCGCTCCTCCAGCAGGCGGATGCCGGGAATCTCCATCTTCAGCACCACCGCCTGCACATCGCGCGTCAGCACGATATTGCTGCCGCCGCCCAGCACGAACTTGGGCGCGCGGCCCAGCTCGGGATGGTCGACGACGCGGCGCACATCGGCCTCCTCGCGGATGCGCACCAGGCGCTGGGCGAGCGCCGGCAGGCCGAAGCTGTTGTAGGGCTTGAGATTGACGTCCGCCTCGATCGCGACGCTGGCGCGCGGTTCGGACGGGGGGAAGGCGGCGGACTGCATGGCAGAATTCTCCCAGAAGATTCCCCGGGGCCCGGCCCCGCCCGTCCCAGCCACCCAGCCGCCAGATTCAAGATGCCCAGCTTCGACACCGTTCTAGAGCCCGACATGGTCAAGGTCCGCAACAGCGTGGACGCCAGCGCCAAGGAAATCGCCACCCGTTTCGATTTCAAGGGCACCAGCGCCGCCATCGAGTTCAAGGACAAGGACAAGGAGATCCACGCCACCGGCGACGCCGAGTTCCAGCTCGAGCAGATCGAGGCGGTGCTCTACGCCAAGTTGACCAAGCAGGGCGTGGTGCTGGGCTTCGTCGACAAGCAGGACAAGATCGAGAAGCTGGGCGGCGACCGGGTCAAGCAGGTCTACAAGATCAAGGCCGGCCTGGAGGCGGCCGATGCCAAGAAGATCGTCGCCGCCATCAAGAACAGCAAGCTCAAGGTGCAGGCCGCCATCGAAGGCGATATGGTGCGCATCACCGGCAAGAACCTTGACGATCTGCAGGCCGCCCAGGCCGTGCTGCGCAAGGACATGGCTGAGCTCCCGCTGAGCTTCGACAACTACCGCAAGTAGTCGCCCCATGCGGCCCGCCTTCCCCGGACTCTGCGGCAAGCTGATCCTGTGCGCACTGCTGGTGCCGCTGCTGGCGCCAGCCCAGCCCGCGCCCCGGCAGGACGGCCCCAGCCTGAGCCTGCAGGGCAGCCTGGGCCAGAAGGCCGCCCTGCTCCTGATCAACGGCGAGCCGCGCACCGTGCCCTTGGGCCAGACCGTCGCCGGCATCACGTTGCTCTCTCTCGAAAACGACCGCGCCGTGGTGGAGTCGGGCGGCAAGCGCCAGACCCTGCTGCTGGGTGCCTCGCCTGCGCGGGTCGGCGGCGGCCAGGCCGCGGGCGGCTCGGGCCGGCAGATCGTGCTGTCCTCCGGACCCGGCGGCCATTTCGTCGCCAGCGGCAGCATCAACGGCCGCGCCACCCAGTTCCTGGTCGACACCGGCGCCACCAATGTGTCGCTGGCCCAGGCCGAGGCCGAGCGCCTGGGTCTGAACTTCCGCGAAGGCCGGCGCGTGATGACGCAGACCGCCAACGGCTCGGTGCCCGCCTATCTGCTGCAGCTGGCCACGCTGCGCATCGGCGATGTCGAGGTGCGCAATGTCGATGCCCTGGTGGTACCCGCACAGATGAGCCATGTGCTGCTGGGCAACAGTTTCCTGACGCGCTTCCAGATGCGGCGCGAGAACGACCTGATGACGCTGGATCTGCGCTACTGAAGCCGGTCCACGACGCCCGCCGGCGCGCCGCGCCGGCCGGTCTCCGATGAGGGCATCCGTCGGTAGAAACCCGGCCCTTGTCTCGCCAGAGACAAGGAAAAACCGAACGATCGTGCTAAAACCTCAGCAGCGCCGAATGAGGAGACCGACATCATGGACCTGAACTTCACCCCGGAGGAACTGGCCTTCCGCGCCGAGATCCGGCAATGGGTGGCCGAGAACCTGCCCAAGGACATCAGCCACAAGGTGCACAACGCCCTGCGCCTGAACAAGGACGATCTGCAGCGCTGGGCCAAGATCCTCGGCAAGAAGGGCTGGCATGGCTGGGCCTGGCCCAAGCAGTTCGGCGGCCCGGGCTGGAACGCGGTGCAGCGCCATCTGTTCGAGGAGGAGTGCGCGCTGGCCGGTGCACCGCGGGTCGTGCCCTTCGGCCCGGTGATGGTGGCCCCGGTGATCATGGCTTTCGGTTCGCCAGAGCAGCAGCGCCAGCACCTGCCGGGCATCATGAGCGGCGAGGTCTGGTGGAGCCAGGGCTATAGCGAGCCGGGCTCGGGCTCGGACCTGGCCTCGGTCAAGACCCGCGCCGAGCGCCGTGGCGACCACTACATCGTCAACGGCCAGAAGACCTGGACCACGCTGGGCCAGTATGGCGACTGGATCTTCTGCCTGGTGCGCACCGATCCAACGGTCAAGCCGCAGGCCGGCATTTCCTTCCTGCTGATCGACATGAAGTCGCCCGGCGTCACGGTGCGCCCCATCATCATGCTGGATGGCGAGCACGAAGTGAACGAGGTGTTCTTCGACAATGTCGAGGTGCCCGCCGAGAACCTGGTCGGCGAGGAGAACAAGGGCTGGACCTATGCCAAATACCTGCTGGCCCATGAGCGCACCAATATCGCCGACGTGAACCGCGGCAAGCGCGAGCTGGAGCGCCTGAAGCGCATCGCCAAGGCCGAGGGCGTGTTCGAGGACAGCCGCTTCCGCGACCAGATCGCCCAGCTGGAGGTGGACCTGGTGGCGCTGGAGATGATGGTGCTGCGCGTGCTGTCGGCCGAGAAATCGGGCAAGCAGTCGCTGGAGGTGGCCGGTCTCTTGAAGATCCGCGGCAGCGAGATCCAGCAGCGCTATACCGAGCTGATGATGCTGGCGGCCGGCCCCTACGCCCTGCCCTTCATCCACGAGGCCATGGAAGCCGGCTGGCAGGGCGACCAGGCCCTGGGCGGCCTCTGGCCGGGCGCCGCCGCCCATTGCGCGCCGCTGGCCAGCACCTATTTCAACTATCGCAAGACCACGATCTACGGCGGCTCCAACGAGGTGCAGCGCAATATCGTGGCCCAGACCCTGCTCGGCTGAACCAGGAGACGACAACATGGATTTCGATTTCACCGAGGACCAGGAATCGCTGCGCGATGCGGTGCGCCGCTGGGTGGACAAGGACTATGGCTTCGAGCGCCGCCATGCCATCGCCCGGGCCGGCGGCTTCGACCGCGCGGCCTGGGACGGCCTGGTGGGCCTGGGCCTGACGGCCCTGGCCGTGCCCGAGGACCAGGGCGGACTGGGTTTCGGCCCGGTCGAGGCCATGGTGGTGATGGAGGAACTGGGCCGCGGCATCGTGATGGAGCCCTATGCCCAGGCCGGCCTGATCGCCCCCACGGTGCTGCGCCATGCGCCGGCTGCGGTGCAGGCCGCCTGGCTGCCCAGGATCGCCGGCGGCGAGGCCCTGATCGTGCTGGCCCATCAGGAACGCGGCGCCCGCTACCGGCTCGACCGGGTCGCGACGCGCGCCGAGGGCCAGACGCTCAGCGGCGCCAAGAGCCTGGTGCCCGCCGGGGATCGGGCCGACGCCTTCATCGTGCCGGCCCGAACGGCGGACGGCGGCGCGGACGGCATCGCGCTCTACCTGGTCGAGCGCGGCGCCGCCGGCGTCGCGACCCGACCCTACGGCCTGCAGGACGGCTCGCGGGCCGCCGAGCTGAGCCTGGACCAGGCGCCCGCCACCCTGCTGGTCGGGCCCGAGCAGGGTCTGGCCGTGCTGGAGCTGGCCGTCGACGTGGGCATCGCCGCGCTGTGCGCCGAAGCCGTCGGCGCGATGGACAAGCTGGTCGGGCTGACCGTCGAGTACCTGAACACGCGCAAGCAGTTCGGCGTCGCGATCGCCAGCTTCCAGGCCCTGCGCCACCGCATGGCCGATGTGAAGATGCAGCTGGAGCTGGCGCGCTCGATGAGCTATTTCGCCACCCTGAAGCTGGGCGAGGCACCCGCCGCGCGGCGCCGCGCGCTGTCGCAGGCCAAGCTGCAGCTGGGCCAGTCGATGCGCTTCGTCGGCCAGCAATGCATCCAGCTGCATGGCGGCATCGGCGTCACCGACGAATATGTCGGCAGCCATTACTTCAAGCGCCTGACCGCAATGGAGATGCAGTTCGGCGACAGCCTGCACCATCTGGGCGAGGTCAGCGCCCGCATGCAGGACGGCGCCGGCGTGTTCGCCTGACGTTCGCGTGACCACGGCCCGCACGGCACAATCACGTGCCATGCAGGCCAGCCCAGACACCAGTTCCATCTGCGACATCCCCGGCCTGAAAGTCGGGCACTGGACCTCGGCGCAGCGCCCGACCGGCTGCACCGTGCTGCTGTGCGAGCAGGGCGCGGTGGCCGGCGTCGACGTGCGCGGCGCCGCCCCCGGCACGCGCGAGACCGATCTGCTGGCGCCCGAGAACACGGTCGAGCAGGTGCACGCGATCCTGCTTGCCGGTGGCAGCGCCTTCGGCCTGGATGCGGCGGCCGGCGTGATGCGCTGGCTGGCCGAGCGTGGCCACGGCCTGCCGGTCGGGCCGGCGCGCGTGCCCATCGTGCCGGCCGCGGTGATCTTCGACCTCTGGCTCGGCGATCCATCGATCACGCCCGACGCCGCCGCCGGCTATGCCGCCTGCCAGGCCGCCAGCACGGCGGCGCCGGCCGAGGGTAATGCCGGCGCCGGTGCCGGCGCCACGGTCGGCAAGCTGCGCGGCATCGCCCATGCGATGAAGGGCGGCATCGGCACCGCCTCGGCGACCGTGGGCGGCATCACGGTCGGCGCGCTGGTGGTCGTCAACGCCATCGGCGACATCGTCGACCCCGCCGACGGCCGGCTGCTGGCCGGCGCGCGCGGCGACGACGGCCGCCCGCTGGGCATGATGGCCGCGATGCTGCGCGGCGAGCTGCCCAGCGTGCCACTGACCGGCACCGCCACCACGCTGGGCATCGTCGCCACCAATGCGCGCCTCACCAAGGCCGGCGCCACCAAGCTGGCCCAGATGTCGCACGACGGGCTGGCGCGCTGCATCAACCCGGTCCACACGGTCAGCGACGGCGACGTGATGTTCGCCCTCGCCACCGGCGGGGCCGCCGCCGGCGACCTGCGCCTGCTCGGGCCGCTGGCGGCCGAGGTCACGAGCCGCGCGGTGCTGCGTGCGCTGCGCGCCGCCACCGGACTGCCCGGTCTGCCGGCGCTCGGCGAGCTGCCCGGATAATCCCGGCATGCGTTTGTCCCAGATCCTGTTTTCCCAAGGCTTCGGCACCCGTCGGCTCTGCGCCGGCCTGATCCAGCACGGCGAGGTGCGCGTGCATGGCGAGTTGGTCGACGACCCCGACGCCGACTTCGAGCCCCAGGGCCTCGAGTTCGAGGTCAGCGGCAAGTCCTGGCCCTATTACGAGAAGGCCCTGATCCTGCTGCACAAGCCGGCCGGCTATGAATGCTCGCAGAAGCCCAAGCACCACCCCAGCGTGATGAGCCTGCTGCCCGCGCCGCTGCGCGAGCGCAATGTGCAGCCGGTGGGCCGCCTGGACGAGGACACCACCGGCCTGCTGCTGCTGACCGATGACGGCAGCCTGATCCACAAGCTCACCAGCCCCAAGCACCATGTGCCCAAGGTCTACGAGGCGCGCTGCAAGCACCCGGTCACGGCCGAGCAGGTCGCGCGGCTGCTGGCCGGTGTCGAGCTGCGCGAGCCCGAATCCGCCACCAAGCCGGCCAGGCCGCAGCAGCAGCCCGAGTTCACCAGGGCCGAGGGTGCCGAGGCCTATGACGAGTTGGGCCTGCGGCTGACCCTGATCGAGGGCAAGTACCACCAGGTCAAGCGCATGGTGGCCGCGGTGGGCAACCGCGTCGAGGCCCTGCACCGACCGCGCTTCGGCGCCCTGGCGCTGCCGCCCGAGCTCAAGCCCGGGGAATGGACCTGGGTCAGCAGCCCCGCGCTGATCAGCACCTGAAACTCCCCGGGTTTGCCCCCGGCTTTGCGGCGCCCACGCCACGCTCCAGGGTTCCCACTAGGCCTCTTGTCACCTTGCGCCGGTAGAAAGCGCGCAGAGCTTCGTCCGATAGAGAGACGAGCCTGTCGTTGGTTTGATAGATTGACAAGAAAATGAGCGCCACACCCATCGAGGATGGAGGTCATGCGGCGCATGCGGAATGGATCGCCCAGCAGATGCGATCCGACCGCCTAGCCGCCATGCACGACATGAGCGTGGCTCCCACCATCGTGGGTCTGCTGTTCTGTTGTGCGCCGGTCGTCTGGCTCTGGCCCCATCTGCCGCACGGCGTGCTGCTGGGCTGGCTGGCCCTGCGCACCCTGGTCAGCGCCTTACGCTGCCTGGATCTGCTGCAGTTCCAGCGCGCCCGCCCCGACGCCGGCCGGGACGCCTCCTGGCGCCGCCGCTTCATGGTCCTGCTGGCGCTGGACGCCCTGAGCTGGGGCGCGGCCGGCATGGTCGGCTGGCTGTACCCGAGCCCCGCCCTGCCCGAGCTGGACGGCATCATCCTGGCCAGCCTGGTGGGTCTGGGCGCCGTCAGCCTGTTTGTGCTGGGCAGCATGTGGCGCGCCCATCTGCTGTTCTCCGCCCTCGTGTTCGCGCCGCTGACCGTCTACCACCTGAGCCAGGGCACGCCCACCGGCCGCTTCGTGGCCTTGGGCCTGCTCGTGTTCCTGGGCCTGTCGGTGTTCGCGTCGCGCCGGCTGCAGGCGCGCAACACCGAACTGCTGCGCCTGCGCCACGAGAACGCCTGGATCGCCGAGCAGCGCCAGGCGGCCCTGCAGTCGGCCGAGCGCGACAGCCGCAGCAAGAGCCGCTTCGTCGCGATGATGAGCCACGAGATCCGCACGCCGCTGAACGGCATCCTGGGCATCACCCAGTTGCTGGAGCGCTCCGCGCTGGACCCCCAGCAGCGCGAGCAGGTCGACATCGTGCGGCGCTCCGGCCGCCATCTGCTGACCCTGATCAACGACATCCTCGACCTGGCCCGCATCGAATCCGGCAAGCTGGTGATCGAGCCCGGCCCGCTGTTGCTGCGCGAGGCGGTGGACGATGTCTGCCAGCTGCTGGCCGCCGGCGCGCGCGCGAAGGGGCTGGATTTCCGGCTGCAATGCAGCCCCAGCCTGCCCGAATGCGTGCTGGGCGATACCGCGCGCATCAAGCAGGTGCTGCACAACCTGGTGGGCAATGCGATCAAGTTCACCCAGGCCGGCAGCGTCACGGTGGAGGTCGGCACGGTGCTGGACATGCGCGCCGGCACCCTCTTGCGCTTCGCGGTGCGCGACACCGGCGAGGGCATCGCGGCCGACCAGATGGAGCGCGTCTTCGCACCCTTCGAGCAGGCCGAGCGCAGCTACCGCCTGCAGTCGCCGCGCCCCGAGGGCACCGGCCTGGGCCTGACGATCTCGCGCGAACTGGCTCGCGCGATGGGCGGCGACCTGCGCTGCGGCTCGACGCCCGGCGAGGGCTCGGTGTTCGAATTCACGCTGCCGCTGCAGGTCTGTGCCGAGGCGCCCGCCCCGGCCGCCGCGGCCATGCCGCTGCCGCAGCTGGAGGGCCGCGTGCTGCTGGTCGACGACAGCCCGGTCAACCTGCTGGTGGCCGCCAGCATGCTGGAGCGTTGCGGCCTGGCGGTGGAGCAGGCCGAGGACGGGCTGCAGGCGCTGGAGCGGCTCAAGGCCGGTCCCTACGACCTGGTGCTGATGGACTGCCAGATGCCGGAGCTGGACGGCTTCGAGGCCACCCAGAGCTGGCGCGCGCATGAGCGCCGCCAGGGGCTGGTGCCGCTGCCCATCGTCGCGCTGACCGCCAGCGCGGTGAACAGCGACCGCCAGCGCTGCATCGCGGCCGGCATGGACGACTACCTGGTCAAGCCCTTCGAGATGGCCGATCTGCTGGCCATGGTGCAGCGGCATCTGCGCGTCGCAACGCCGGTCTGAACGGGCGGGGATAATGCCCCGCATGCAGGTATTCCGCGGCTTCCATCATCCCGGCATCGCGCCCGCTTGCGCGCTGACGATCGGCAACTTCGACGGCGTGCACCGCGGCCATCAGGCCATGCTGGCGCTGCTGCGCTCCGAGGCCCAGCACCGCGGCCTGCCGTCCTGCGTGCTGAGCTTCGAGCCGCATCCGCGCGACTTCTTCGCCGCCCGGCTGAACAAGCCCGAGCTGGCGCCGGCGCGCATCGCCACCCTGCGCGATAAGCTCAGCGAACTGCAGCGCTGCGGCATCGACCAGGTCGTCGTGCTGCGCTTCGACGCGGCGCTTGCCTCGCTGGCCGCCCAGGACTTCATCCAGCAGGTGCTGCACCGCGGCCTGGGCGCGCGCTATGTGCTGGTCGGCGACGACTTCCGCTTCGGCGCCAAGCGCCAGGGCGACTACGCCACCCTGGACGCGGCCGGCGGGCAGCTGGGCTTCGATGTGGCGCGCATGATGAGCTACGAGGTGCACGGCCAGCGCGTCAGCAGCTCGGCGGTGCGCGAGGCCCTGGACCGCGGCGACATGGAATCCGCGGCCATGCTGCTGGGCCGCCCCTATTCGATCTCCGGCCATGTGGTGCATGGCCGCAAGCTCGGCCGGCGCCTGAGCGAATCGGCCCCGGGCCTGGGCGACGGCTTTCGCACCTTGAACCTGCGCTTCGCGCATGACAAGGTGGCGGCCCAGGGCATCTTCGTGGTCCAGGTCCATGGGCTGGCGGCCGAGCCGCTGCCCGGCGTGGCCTCGCTGGGCGTGCGGCCCACGGTGGAGCATGCCGGCCGCGTGCTGCTGGAAACGCATTGCCTCGAATGGCCGGCCGAACTGGGTGCCGACGGGGCCTACGGTAAACTCGTGCGCGTGGAACTGCTGCACAAACTGCGAGACGAGGCCCGCTTCGAGGGCCTGCCGGCCCTGACCGCGGCCATTCGCCGGGACGTGGCCGAGGCGCGCGCCTACCTGGCCAGCCAGGCGGCCTCGTATGTGAAGGTCAGTCGCCAGACCACGCGCGACCGAATTTGAAGCGCTGAGCGCTCCTTTCCCCGCCACGCTTCGCAGACGCCCCAAGTCTGCCCACCCCTTGCTGCCGCCCGCCATGAACGACGCCGCTGACACCTCCAAGACGGACTACCGCTCCACCCTGAACCTGCCCGACACGCCCTTCCCGATGCGCGGCGATCTGCCCAAGCGCGAGCCGGGCTGGGTCAAGGAATGGGAGGACCAGGGCGTCTACAAGAAGCTGCGCGATGCGCGCTGCGGCGCGCCGAAGTTCGTGCTGCACGACGGCCCGCCCTATGCCAACGGCCAGATCCACATGGGCCATGCGGTCAACAAGATCCTGAAGGACATGATCGTCAAGGCGCGCCAGCTGGAAGGCTATGACGCCGCCTACATCCCCGGCTGGGACTGCCACGGCCTGCCGATCGAGAACCAGATCGAGAAGACCTTCGGCCGCGGCCTGCCGCGCGACGAGGTGCAGGCCAAGAGCCGCGCCTATGCGACCGAGCAGATCGACCAGCAGCGCGCCGATTTCAAGCGCCTGGGCGTGCTGGGCGACTGGGACCGTCCCTATCGCACGATGGACTTCAAGAACGAGGCCGGCGAACTGCGCGTCCTGAAGCGCCTGTTCGAACGCGGCTTCGTCTACCGCGGCCTGAAGCCGGTCTACTGGTGCTTCGACTGCGGCTCCTCGCTGGCCGAATTCGAGATCGAGTATGCCGACAAGCAGTCGCCGGCCGTCGACGTGGCGTTCCTCTGCGCCGAGCCCGAGAAGCTGGCCGCCGCCTTCGGCCTGGCTGCGCTGGCCAAGGAAGCCTTCACCGTCATCTGGACCACCACCCCCTGGACTATTCCCGCAAACCAGGCGCTGAACCTGAACCCCGAGCTGATCTACGCGCTGGTGGACACGGAGCGCGGCATCTTCCTGGTGGCCGAGGCCCTGGTGGAGAAATGCCTGGCGCGCTGGGGCCTGGAAGGCAAGGTGCTGGCCACGACCGAGGGCAGGAAGCTGGAACTGCTGAAGTTCAAGCATCCGCTGGCCCATGTGGACGCCGGCTATGACCGCGAGAGCCCGGTCTATCTGGCCGACTACGCCACCGCCGACGACGGCACCGGCATCGTGCACTCGGCGCCCGCTTATGGCCTGGACGATTTCCAGTCCTGCATCTCGCATGGCCTGCCGTTCAAGGACATCCTCAATCCGGTGCAGGGCAATGGCGCTTACGAGGCCGGCCTGCCGCTGTTCGGCGGCCTGCACATCTGGAAGGCCAACCCCGTCATCGCCGAGGCCCTGCAGAAGGCCGGCCGCCTGCTGGCGCACAGCAAGATCACGCACAGCTACCCGCATTGCTGGCGCCACAAGAGCCCGGTGATCTACCGCGCCGCGGCCCAATGGTTCGTGCGCATGGATGAAGGCGACGGCGTGTTCACCGTCGACAAGGCTCCGAAGACCCTGCGACAGACCGCGCTGGAGGCGATCGAGCAGACCAGCTTCTACCCCGAGAACGGCAAGGTGCGCCTGCGCGACATGATCGCCGGCCGGCCCGACTGGTGCATCTCGCGCCAGCGCAGCTGGGGCGTGCCGCTGCCGATCTTCCTGCACAAGGACACGGGCCTGCCCCACCCCAGCACGCTGGACTTCATCGAGCGCGCCGCCCAGCTGGTCGAGGTGAGCGGCATCGAGGCCTGGTCCAAGCTGGACCCGGCCGAGTGGCTGGGTGCGGACGCCGAGCAGTACAGCAAGGGCCAGGACATCCTGGATGTCTGGTTCGACTCCGGCTCCACCTTCCAGCATGTGCTGAAGGGCAGCCATGCCGGCGCCGCGCATGAGAGCGGCCCCGAGGCCGACCTGTATCTGGAAGGCCATGACCAGCATCGCGGCTGGTTCCATTCCTCGCTCTTGATCTCCTGCGCGATCAACGGCCGCGCGCCCTACAAGGGCCTGCTAACCCACGGCTTCACCGTGGACAGCAAGGGCCACAAGATGAGCAAGTCCAAGGGCAATGGCGTCGACCCGCAGGACACCAGCAAGAAGCTGGGCGCCGAGATCATCCGCCTGTGGGTGGCCGCCTCCGACTACTCGGGCGACATCGCCGGCGACGACAAGATCCTGGCCCGCGTCGTGGACGGCTACCGCCGCATCCGCAACACCCTGCGCTTCCTGCTGGCCAACACCTCGGACTTCGACGCCGCGACGGACGCCGTGCCGCTGGACCAGCTGCTGGAGGCCGACCGCTATGCGCTGGCCCGCGCGGCCGAGTTCCAGGCCGAGATCCTGGCGCATTACCAGCGCTACGAGTTCCATCCGGTGGTGGCCAAGCTGCAGGTCTACTGCTCCGAGGACCTGGGCGCCTTCTACCTGGACGTGCTGAAGGACCGCCTCTACACGACGGCGCCGAAGAGCCTGGCGCGCCGCTCGGCCCAGACCGCGCTGTGGCACATCACGAACGCGATGCTGCGCTGGATGGCCCCCTTCCTGAGCTTCACCGCCGAGGAGGCCTGGAAGCTGTTCGACGGCGGCCCGGCGGGCAGCAGCATCTTCACCGAGACCTACTGGCGCTTCGACGCCCCGGCCAGCGAGTTGACGCCCAAGTGGAACCGCATCCACGAGATCCGCGATGCGGTCAACAAGGCCATCGAGGAGGTGCGCGCCGCCGGTGGCGTCGGTTCATCGCTGCAGGCCGAGGTGCTGCTCGGCGTCAACGCCGAAGACCTGGCCCTGCTGCAAAGCCTGGGCGAGGACCTGAAGTTCGTGCTGATCACCTCGGCCGCGACCCTGGCCGCGGCGGCGGAACTGACGGTGACGGTGACGCCGTCCACGCAGCAGAAATGCGAACGCTGCTGGCACTACCGCAGCGATGTCGGCGCCAACCCCGCGCACCCGACGATCTGCGGCCGCTGCGACAGCAATCTGCACGGCAGCGGCGAAACCCGCACCGTGGCCTGAACGAAGCAAGGGGCGCCGCGGCGCCCCTTGTTTTTCGACCCAGCGACGTCCGAGGATCCGGCTCCGCCGGTCCTCCGGACGTGCCCCCTTGAGGGGGCGGCCGAAGGCCGTAGGTCAGGGAAACGCCGGCACATTGGGCTCCACGCCCTCGAAATGCGCCTCCGGATGGGTTTGTTGCAGCAGGGCTTCGATCTCGGTGACGCGCGTGCGCGGCACATCGACCATCAACAGGTACTGGCCGGCCGCGATCGCGTTCGCAAAGCGCTGCAGGCGCCGGCTCGGCGTCGAGCTGCCGATCATGCTGGACCACCAGGTGCCCAGCACCGAGCCCAGCACCGCCAGCGCGAGCACGATGGCCGCCGGTGCCGCCAGACCCGCCAGCACATAGGCCGCGACCACGCCCATCGCCGCGCCCACGCCCGCGCCCATCAGCATGCCGCGCTGCGCGGCCTCGATCACATCCGAGGTCTGCAGAAAATTGGCCGCATGCAGGCCCTTCATGTCGGCGCCATCGCGCGCCGCGAAATGGATGTGCTGCTCGCCGATGCGCGCCAGCAACAGATCGTTCATGGTCTTGGTCGCGCAGTCCAGATCGGGCAGCAACCAGTAGATGCGTTTGCGCATGGGAGTTCTCCTCTATCCAGGTCGGTGTCCGCGACAGCACCTTGCGTCGCATGGCACGACAGAGTTTTCTTCTACTCCTTAATCCGGTGCCCATCAAGCGAGCGGCTACAGTAGCGCCCAGATTTGTGCACAGTGCTCCTATTTCATGTCAAAGTTATCGTCTTCGCCGTCTTCGCCGTCTTCGCCCCGCCTGCTGCAATGGCTGGGCATCGCCCTGCTGATCATCGTGCTGGACCAGTTCAGCAAGACCCTGATCCTGGGCCATTTCCAGCTCGGCGACAGCCGCTTCGTGACCGGTTTCTTCAATGTCGTGCGGGTGCACAACACCGGCGCGGCCTTCAGCTTCCTGGCCGGCGCCTCGGGCTGGCAGCGCTGGTTCTTTGTCGCCCTGGGCGTGGTGGCCACCGTCTTCATCACCTGGATGCTGCGCCGCCACGGCCACCAGACCCTGTTCGCCACGGCCTTGTCGCTGATACTGGGCGGTGCCATCGGCAATGTGGTCGACCGGCTGCTGCACGGCTATGTGGTCGATTTCATCCAGTTGCACTGGGGCGGCTGGTATTTCCCCTCCTTCAACATCGCCGACAGTGCGATCACGGTCGGCGCCATCCTGCTGATCTGGGACGAGTTGCGGCGCGTGCGAAAGGGCTAACCCCCTTGGGCGCAGGGCCGGCTTGATCTAGGCTGGCGCCATGTCCCCCACCGAACCGCAGACCGGCACGGCCTTCGACATCCGGCTGCGCAGGCTGGACTGGTTCGACCCGCTGCGCTGGCTGGCCGCCGGCTGGCGGGATTTCCGTCGTGCGCCCGGCATCGGCCTGTTCTACGGTCTGTGCTTCACGGGCATGGGCTGGGCGCTGCTGGGAGTCTTCAGGCACGCGCCGGCCTACACGCTGGCGCTGTCGGCCGGCTTCCTCTTGATGGGCCCCTTCCTGTGCCTGGGCCTGTACCGGGTGAGCCAGCGCCTGGAGCGCGGCGAGCGCCCCGATTTCGGCGACTCCCTGCTGGCCTGGGAGGCGCGCCTGTCGCAGCTGGCCCTGTTCGGCGGCGTGCTGCTGATCCTAGAAATGCTTTGGGGCCGCGCGGCCCTGGTGGTGTTCGCGGTCAGCTTCGACGGCATGCCCGATTTCGCCGGCTCGCTGGGCAGGCTGCTGGATCCCGAGAACCTGGGCTTCATGGCGGCCTACCTGGGCGTCGGCGGCCTGTTCGCCGGCCTGATCTACGCGATCAGCGTGGTCGCGATGCCAATGCTGCTGGACCGCCCCACCGACGCCGTCACCGCCGGCCTGACCAGCCTGCGCCTGGTGCTCACCCAGACCGGCGTGATGCTGCTGTGGGGCGCGCTGATCACGATCCTGGTGCTGCTGGCCCTGCTGCCCGGCTTTGCCGGCCTGCTGGTCGTCGGCCCCGTGCTGGGCCATGCCAGCTGGCATGCATACCGCTCGGCCGTGATGGACTGAACAATACGGCGCCGATTCGTCATCTGCGGGCCGCCGGCTCACGCGACAATGCGCCGCTTGAAAACGCTGCCGCCCATGCTCGACTTCTCCAGCTTGACGCATTACGACTGGCTCGACGTACCCATGTGGGTGTTCGACCAGGAGCGTCAGCGCAACCTCTGGGCCAATGCGGCGGCCCTGTCCTTCTGGCGGGTGGAGAGCGCCGAGGAGTTCCTCTCCAGCGATTTTTCCGACACCAGCGCAATGGTGCGCGAACGCCTGGCCGTCACCGCGGCCGACCATGGCCAGGGCAAGATCGTGCGCGAACAGTGGACGCTCTACCCCAAGGGCCAGGCCACCACGGTGCTGCTGGTGTCGCGCGGCATCCGCACGCCGGAGCGGCGCCAGGTCATGCTGTTCGCCGCCGACGCCCTGCCCACCGGCGTGGACAAGAGCATGCTGCGCGGCGTCGAGGCGCTGCAGCACACCTCGGTGCGCATCGCCATGTTCAGCCTGAAGGACGGCTCGGTGCTGATGCGCAACCCGGCCGCGGCCACCGCCTTCGGTCTGGCGGAGGAGCGCGGCAACAAGGCCTTCCTGACCATGTTTCCCGACGCCGACCTGGCGCGGCGCATCTTCGGCCAGGTGCAGCGCGGCCACAGCTTCGCCGCCGACCTGGAACTGGAGACCACCGGTGGCCGGCGCTGGCACGGCGTCGATGCCCGGCCGATGCGCGACCCGGTCACCGGTGAGCTGGTGATGCAGTTCAATGCCCGCGACATCGCCGACCTGAAAGCCTCGCAGGCGGCGCTGGAGGCGGCGCGCGAGGCCGCCGAGACCGCCAGCCAGGCCAAGAGCAGCTTCCTGGCAAACATGAGCCACGAGATCCGCACGCCGATGAACGGCGTGCTGGGCCTAACCGAGCTGGTGCTGCAGACCGAGCTGTCCGATCGCCAGCGCAAGTTCATCGAGCTGGCCCACAACTCGGCCAAGGGCCTGATGGTCATCATCAACGACCTGCTGGACGTGGCCAAGATCGAGGCCGGCCGCGTGCACATCGAGCAGCACCCCTTCTCGCTGCACGACTGCCTGCGCGAGGCCCTGCAGCCGCTGCTGCTGCATGCGCACGAGAAGGGCATCGCGCTGCATGCGCGCGTGCAGCCGGGCGTGCCCCTGCATGTGCTCGGCGACGCGCTGCGGCTGCGCCAGGTGCTGGTGAACCTGGTCGGCAATGCGCTGAAATTCACCGATCGGGGCGAGGTGCGGCTGGAGGTGCAGCGCCTGGAACCGGCGGCCATGGAAACCGGGCCGGAAGCGGCGGCACGGCTGCGCTTCTCGGTGCATGACACCGGCATCGGCATGACGCGCGAACAGATCGCGCAGATCTTCGACCCCTTCACCCAGGCCGACGGCAGCATCACGCGCCGCTATGGCGGCACCGGCCTGGGCCTGACCATCGTGCAGCGCCTGGTGCACCTGATGGGCGGCGACATCGCGGTGGAAAGCCAGCCCGGCGCCGGGTCCTGCTTCAGCTTCGAGCTGGAACTGGCGCGCGGGGCGGCGATCATGGCGCCGGCCTCATCGGGGCTGCCGACCGCCTTGAGCGAATCAGACCAGCAGCACGCCTGAGCCCACGGTCTTGCGGGCTTCCAGGTCTTGATGGGCCTGCACCACCTGGTCCAGCGCGTAGCGCTGCTCCACATGGATCTTCACCGCGCCGCTGCCGACCACGCCGAACAGGTCGTCGGCCATCTCCTGCGTGGCCGCGCGGCTGGACAGATGGGTGAACAGGGTCGGCCGCGTCACATACAGCGAGCCCTTGGCCGCCAGGCTGCCCAGCGCCAGCGGCGGCGCGAAGCCCGAGGCATTGCCGAAGCTGACCATCAGGCCGAAGGGCGCCAGGCTGTTCAGCGAGCCCTCGAAGGTATCCAGGCCCACCGAGTCGTAGACCACCTTGACGCCCTTGCCCGCGGTGATCTCGCGCACCCGGGTGGCGAAATCCTCGCGCCGGTAGTTGATCGCATGCGCGGCCCCCGAGGCCAGCGCCAGCGCGCATTTCTCGTCCGAACCGGCGGTGGCGATCAGCTGCAGACCGAGCGCGCGCGCCCATTGGCAGGCGATCAGACCGACGCCGCCGGCCGCCGCATGGAAGAGCACGAAGTCGCCGGCGGCCAGCCCGCCCTGCGGCAGGGTGCGGCGCAGCAGGTACTGGGCCGTCAGGCCCTTGAGCATCATCGCCGCGCCGGTCTCGAAGGAGATGGCTTCCGGCAATCGCACAACGCAACGCGCCGGCATCACGCGCGCCGTCGCATAGGCGCCGGGCGGCTGGCTGGCGTAGGCGGCGCGGTCACCCGCCTGCAGGTGCGCGACGCCCTCGCCCACCGCCTCGACGATGCCTGCCCCTTCCATGCCCAGGCGCGCGGGCAGGGGCAGTGGGTAGGAGCCGTTGCGGTGATAGACGTCGATGTAGTTCAGGCCGATGGCCTTGTGGCGGATGCGGATCTCGCCCGGGCCGGGCTCGCCCACCTCGACATCGACGATCTGCAGCGCCTCGGGGCCGCCCGGAACCTCGATCTGCACGGCTTTTTCGCCACGACTCATGAACTCGCTCCTCAAGTGGATGGATGAATTCCGCTATCGTGCCAGCCTTTGCTTTTTCCTGCTCGCGATGCTGACGCCCCGCCTGGCCCTGCTGCTGACCCTGCCGCCCCTGATGTGGGCCGGCAATGCCGTCGTCGGGCGCATGGTGTCCGGCAGCGTGCCGCCGCTGCTGCTCAACGCGATGCGCTGGGCCCTGGTGTTCGTGCTGCTGCTGCCGCTGGCCTGGCGTTTCCTGCGCCATCCGGCCGCGCTGTTGGCGCGCTGGCGCTACCTGAGCCTGATCGGCGTGCTCGGCATGGGCTGCTACAACGCCCTGCAGTACCAGGCGCTGCGCAGTTCCAGCGCGCTCAACGTCACGCTGATCACGGCCAGCATGCCGGTCTGGATGCTGGGCGTCGGCGCCCTGATGTACGGCGTGCGGCCCTCGCGCCAGCAGCTCTGGGGCGCCCTGCTGTCGCTGCTGGGGGTGGCCTTCGTGATCACGCGCGGGCAGCTCGGGCAACTGGCCGCGCTGCATTTCCTGCCGGGTGATCTGCTGATGCTGCTGGCCATCTTTTCCTGGGCCGTCTACAGCTGGCTGCTCGCCAAGCCGCCGGCCCATATGCTGGACGAGCGCAAGCCGGCCTGGAACTGGGCCGAGACCATGATGAGCCAGCTGGTCTTCGGCCTGCTGTTCGCCGGCGGCAGCGCCGGGCTGGAACAGGCCTGGACCGAGCAGCCCCTGGTCTGGGGGCCGGGTCTTGCGCTGGCCCTGGTCTATGTCGCGATCGGCCCCTCGCTGATCGCCTACCGCTGCTGGGGCCAGGGGGTGGCCGAGGCCGGGCCGACCCTGGCGGCCTTCTTTGTCAACCTGACGCCGGTGTTCGCCGCGCTGATGTCGGCCGCCCTGCTGGGCGAATGGCCGGCCTGGTATCACGGCCTGGCCTTCGTGCTGATCGCCGCCGGCATCGCGGTATCCGCGCGGCGCTGATGTCACCGGCTAGGGCTTGTAATCGAATGTAAATTCGTGCCAGCATCCTCCCTGCTTCGAGCAGAAGGAGGCAGTCATGGCAATGCGATACAAGGCCTGGCGTTTCATGGCCTGCGGCCTGGCCGGCGCCGCCCTGGCAGCCCCGCTGCCGGGCCTTGGCCAGGAGTTGGGCAAGGGCGGCTCCAAGGCCACCGGCAGTGCCGGCCCCGACGGCGCGCAGAACGCCTCGGCCGAGCTGGAGAAATGCGAGGCCCCCAAGGGCACGGTCGCGGTGGTCGAGCCGCAGTCCTCGCTGGCGGTCGCCCTGCAGCGCTACCAGCTCGGTTCGCCCACCAGCGTGATCCGCATGCTGATCCAGCAGTCCAACTGCTTCCAGGTGGTCGAGCGCGGCATGGCCATGCAGAACATGATGCAGGAGCGCGCGCTGGCCCAGTCCGGCCAGCTGCAGGCCGACCAGAACATGGGCAAGGGCCAGATGGTGACGGCCGACTTCCTGGTCACGCCCAATGTGGTGTTCAGCGAGAACAACGCCGGCGGCGTCGGCGGCGGCCTGCTGGGCGTGTTTGGCGGCAGCGCCGGGCGGCTGATCGGCGGCATCGCCGGCGGGCTCAAGTTCAAGCAGGCGCAGACCAGCCTGCTGCTGGCGGACTCGCGCTCGGGCATCCAGGTCGCGGCCGCCGAGGGCAGCGCCGAGAAGGCCGATTTCTCGCTGGGCGGCGCGCTGTTCGGCGGCGGCGGCGGTGCCGGCCTGGGCGGCTATTCCAACACCAATGAAGGCAAGGTGATCGCCGCCTCCTTCATCGACAACTGGAACAACATCGTGCGCGCGATCCGCTCGAGCCCCTCGCTGATCCAGGCCCGCGCCGGCGAGGCGGCGCAGCGCAATGCGGTCGGCAGCGTGCAGGCCAATGCCGCGGCCGAGGGCGATGTGATGGTGCCCAAGATCGGCGGCGCCAAGGTGCTGCGCCAGCCGCGCGACGGCGCGGCCGAACTGCAGACCCTGGCCCGCAGCGACGAGGTGCTGTTCCTCGGCGAGGAACGCGACGGCTTCCTGAAGGTCCAGGCCGGCAAGGGCGAGGGCTGGATCAAGAAGGTGCTGGTGCGCAAGCAGTAGCCCGGCTCAGAAGGTGCCCGGGTAGGCCCCGCCGTCCAGCAGGATGTTCTGCCCGGTCAGATAGCCCATCTGCTGGCTGCACAACATCGCGCAGACCGCGCCGAACTCGGCCGCCGTGCCGAAGCGCTGCGCCGGGATCGTGACGCGGCGCTTGTCCGCCACTTCCTCGGCCGACAGCCCGCTCTTGGCCGCGCCGGCGGCCATGGTCTTCTGCAGGCGCTCGGTGTCGAAGGCGCCGGGCAGCAGGTTGTTGATCGTCACGTTGCGGCCGGCGAGGCGGGCCTGGCGCGACAGGCCGGCGACAAAGCCGGTCAGCCCCGAGCGCGCGCCGTTCGACAGGCCCAGCACGTCGATCGGCGCCTTCACCGCGCCGGACGTGATGTTCACGACGCGGCCGAAACCGCGCGCCGCCATGCCGTCCACCGTGGTCCTGATCAGCTCGATCGGGGTCAGCATGTTCGCGTCCAGCGCCGCCAGCCACTGCTCGCGGCCCCAGTCGCGGAAATCGCCGGGCGGCGGGCCGCCGGCGTTGTTGACCAGGATGTCCACCTGCGGGCAGGCCGCCAGCGCCGCGGTGCGGCCCTCGATGGTGGCGATGTCGCCGGCCACCGTGCGCACCTCGACGCCCGGATAGGCCGCCCGCAGCGCGGCGGCCGTGGCCTCCAGCGCCTCGGCGCCGCGCGCCGTGATCACCACGTTCGCGCCCTCGCCCGCCAGCGCCTCGGCGCAGCCGCGGCCCAGGCCCTTGCTGGCCGCGCATACCAGGGCCCAGCGGCCCTTCAGTCCAAAGTCCATTGCTCTATCTCCATTTGGTCAGCAGCCACACCCCGCCCAGCACCAGCCCCGTGCCGGCCGCCACCCAGGGGGTGAAGGGCTCGCCGAGAATCCACACGCCCATCAGTATCGTGGACATCGGGCCGATCATGCCGGTCTGGGCCGCGATCGTGGCGCCGACGCGCTCGATTGCCATCATCACCATCAGCACCGGTGCGAAGGTGCAGGCCGTCGCATTCAGCACCGACAGCCACCAAACCTGCGGGGCCAGATCGGCCAGGCCCGAGACCGGTCGCAGCACGAGGAACTGCGCGATGCACAGCAGGCAGGCCACCGTGGTGGCCAGGCCGGTCAGGCGCATCGCGCCCAGGCGCTTGACCTCCTCGCCGCTGTAGACCAGGTAGAGCGCATAGCTGACCGCGCTGCCGAACACCAGGGCCGCGCCCAGTACCACATCGCCGCCCTGCAGCTGCAGTTCCTGGCCGAACACCAGCAGCACACCGGCATAGCTGACGCCCAGCGCCAGCAGCTGCCTGCCGCCGACCCGCCGCTTGAACAGGATCCAGCCCAGGAACAGCACCAGGGTCGGATTGAGGTAGAGGATCAGGCGCTCGAAACTGGCCGAGACATAGGCCAGGCCGGCGAAGTCCAGGAAGCTCGCCAGGTAGTAGCCCGAGAAGCCCAGGCCCAGCACGACGATCCAGTCGCGCCGGGTCAGCGCCGGCCTGCCCCGCCCGGCCCACCAGGACAGCAGCAGGAACAGCGGCAGCGCGAACAGCATGCGCAGCATGATCAGGGTGACCGCATCGACGCCATGCCGATAGGCCAGCTTGACGATGATGGCCTTGCCCGAGAAAGCGACGGCGCCCAGCGAAGCAAGCGCCAAGCCTGGCCACAGCGGCTTGGTATCGGAAGACATCGCCGGCATTCTAGAAAAGCCCCGATGCCCCGAGCCTTCGCAAGGGCGCAATGCGGATTCCGTCGCTCGAAGCGATGCCTCCGATCAAGCGGCGTCCGCAGATCCGGCTTTGCCGGGCTGCCGGACGTGCCCCCTTGAGGGGGCGCGCGCAGCGCGTAGGGGGTGGTTCAGTTCAGCGCCAGAACTTGCCGTCCGGCCCCACGATGGAGACGTCGGCATAGTCCAGGCCGGAATGGTCGTTGGGGCTGAAACTCACCTCAAGCCCGCCGATGTCGAACTTGCCGAGCGAGTCGAGCGCCCGCAACAGGCCGGTGCGGCTCAGGTCCTTGTCCTTGGCCGCCTTCCTCAGGCCCTCGACCAGCACCTTGGCGGCCGCGAAGCCCTCCAGGTTCTGCGGCGTCAGCTCGACCCCGCGCGCCTTGGCCAGGCCCTGCGCCTCGCGCACCAGCGGCGTGTTGATCGAGCGTTCCGACGGGAACACCTGGCTGACCACCACGCCGCGCGCCTGGCCCTTCAGCAGCTTGATGAAGCCCGAGGAGGCATTGTTCGACAGGGTCACCAGCTGCGCGTTCGAGCCGGCAGCGCGCAGCGCCTCGACGCCCTCGGCCACCGCCTCGGCCGCGCCGATGAAGACCACGGCCTGCACGTCGGCCTGGGCCATCTGCTTCATCAGCGGCGTCAGCTCGGGCTTGGCGCGCGGATATTTCAGGTGGGCGGCAGGCGTCAGGCCGGCGCCCTGCAGGCCCTTCAGCGCACCGGTCGTGCCGTCCTCGCCAAAGGTGTCGTCCACCTGCACCAGGCCGATGCGCTTGACGCCCATGCCGGCCAGATGCTGGACGGCGCGCTCGGCCTCGCGCTGGTAGGTCGCGCGCACATTGAACACATAGGGGTTCACCGGCTTGTGCAGCAGCATCGCGCCGGTGGACGGCCCCACCAGCGCCAGCTTGTGCTCGGCCAGCAGCGGCAGGATGGTCTGGCTCTGCGGCGTGCCGCGGGTCAGGAACAGGGCCAGCACGCCCTGGTCGATCAGCTGCTTGGCATTCGGCGCGCTGAGCTTGGGATCGAACTTGTCGTCCAGCGAGATCAGCTCGATCTTCTGGCCCTGCACGCCACCCTGGGCGTTCACGGCATCGAAGAACAGCTTGGCGCCGTCGGTCACCTCCTTGACACCGGCGGCGACGGGGCCGGTGAAGCCCGCCGTCTGGCCGATCTTGATCTGGGCCCAGGCGCTGCCGCCCAGGCTGCTGGCCATCAGGGCAGCCACCGTCATCATGGAACGCAATCGCATCATGTCTCGCTTACCTCCGGGCGCGGATTGTGGCAAAGCTCACGGCCCGCGGCGGGACCGCGGACGGCAAAGGTGTGAGCAAATGCCTGTTCAGGCCGCCGGCCAATGCCGGGCCAGCACCGGGGCCACCTCGGGCCGGGCCTCGATGCCCTGCAGCAGTTCATGGAACGCCGGCCGCTGGCTCGCCAGATGGGCCCGGCTGCCCGACCATCTGGACACGATCACCGCCATGAAATCCAGCGCGCCGGGCCATGCGCCGTTCAGGAAGGGGTGGCCGGCAAACTGGTCGGCAAAGATCTCCCATTGGCGATGCAGCTGGGCGCGCGTGCCGCGGTCGATGCGCGCGGCTGCCGACGCGTCGATGTCGGCGCAAAAGCGCTGCGGGAAGTCGATGATGCCGATCGCGCTGTAGCAGTTGGCCGCGATGAAGACCAGGCCGCGCAGCACCTGGGCGCGCGCCGCCGGATCCGCGGGCAGCAGCCTGGCGTCGGGATGTGCCAGGCCCAGATGTATCAGAATGGCGGCGCTTTCGGTCAGCACCGAGCCGTCCGGCAGCAGCAAGGTCGGGATCTGCAGCAGCGGATTGTGGCGGCGCAACTCGTCCCGGGCCGAATCGGCCTCCCAGGACGAGGCCCGCACGGTACGGAAGGGCAGGCCGGCGCGCTCCAGCGCCAGCTCGACGATGGCCGAGCCCGAGCCCTGGCTGCCGAACAAGGTGTACATGCGGTGCCTCTTCCGGTTCAGCCCGGCAGGCTGTAGTCGAACTCGTAGCAATGCTGGCCCTCGACGATCGCGATGCTGAAGCGGCCGGTAATGCCGCTCAGCTCGCCATGGCCCGAATCGGGCACCACGCTGATCGTCAGCTGCTGGGCGCCGCGCTCCATCAGCCCGCTGTGCTGGAACACGAAGCCGCCGCGCCGGCCGTGCAGGCTGCCGCTGAAGCGTTCGATCGCCACATAGCCGGCCGAGCCCTCGGTGCCGCTCATCGCGGTCAGCATCTGGCCATGGCCCTCGCCCTGCAGATCGCCGCTGAACAGCTTGTCCAGCGCCAGCCGGCCGAGGCTGGCGCCGGGGCCGGTCTGGGTTTCGTCGCAGGGCGTCATCTTGACCGTGAACCGGCCACGGGCCTGCCGTGTGGGGCTTGCGCTGTTCGTCATGCGCGCAGCTTAGCAGCGCGCCCGCGGGCTCGGCAGCGGGAAGAATGGAGAGCGGAAGCGGCCGGCTTACTTGGGCGGCAGGGCCGGCGATTCAAGGCCCTGCGGCTGGCGGAAGCTCAGGGTGGTGACGAACATCCCGACATCCCAGGCCTGGCCGTCGCGCTGGCCACCGCTTTTGTCGGTGTGCCTGACCTCCAGCGCATAGACGCCCTTCCAGGGCAGCCCCACGCTGAAGACGCCGCTCTTGTCGGCCTGCACCGCGCGGCCCCAGCCGAAGGCGGCCACCACCTGCACCTTGGCCTCGGGCAGTGGCTGCTGCTTGTAGAAGACCTGGAACTCGCCCGCCTTGCCGGTGGGCACCAGGTCCAGCGCCAGCTTGGGCGGCCGCGCCACGAAGTCGCTGATCCAGCGCGCCGCCGGGATCCAGACATGACGCTCGACCTTGTCGCCCTGCTTGTGCTCCCAGCCCGGGTAGCCGGATTCCTGGGCCAGGATGGATTCGCCCGCGATGGCGCGCGCGTCGATGCCGAAGGCGTTGGCGCGTTTGACCAGCGGGGCCGCCTGCTCGCCCCGGGCGGTGATCAGCGTGGCCGTGGGCCGGCTCAGCTTGTCCGGCATGCCCGGCGAGCTCTCGCGCAGCTTGTCGGCGAACTCGCCCAGGTAAAGGCGGGCGCCGGCGGCGTCCTGTTCGATCCAGAGCTGGTGGGCCTGGGCCTGGGTGGCCGGCAGCAGCAACGAGAGGGCGCAAAGCAGCGGCCGGGTCTTCAGCATAACGACGGTTCCTTCCGAGCGGATCTTGGGGAAGGACTGTAGCCGCGGCGCCGCTTAGGCCAGCGCCGGCGCGGCCGGTCCGTCCAGCAGGCGCTGCAGCAGTTCGCGCACCGAGCGGATCTCGCGCCCGAAGGGCAAGGCGCCGGCGCCGCGGAAGAACAGGCCCTTGGCCACGTCGCCGCGCAGCGCCGCGGCCAGCTGGTTGTCGATGCAGAACTGGCCCCAGCCCTTGAGGCCGTCGCGCAGCCCGCATTGCGCCAGGCAGTCGAAGGCCTTGGTGCAGCGCGCCTTCACCTGGGCCACCGCCTGCAGCCGCGGTTCGGCCTTCAAATACGCCTTCAGCCAGGGCGTGGCCAGCGCGCGCGCCGGCAGGCCGGCCACGCTGGTGAACTCCACCAGCTCGCCCTCCTGCGCCTCGGCCAGCACGCGCTTGAACATGGGGTGTGCATCGCCCTCGGCCGTCACCGCGAAGGGTGTGCCCAGTTGCACCGCCGCCGCACCCAGGCCCTGCAGATGGCGGATCTCGGCATGGCTGCGGATGCCGCCGGCCGCGATCAGCGGGATGCGGCCGGCGAGGCCGGCCTTCTCGAAGAACTCCAGGCTCTCGGGAATGGCGCGCTCGAAGTCGAAGCGCGGGTCCCGAAGATCGGCCACCTTGGCCGCGCCCAGATGCCCGCCGGCCAGGCGCGGATGCTCGATCACGATGGCGTCCGGCAGGCGCTTCTTGCGCTCCCATTTCTTGACGATCAGCTGCACGCCGCGAGCGTCGCTCAGGATCGGGATCAGCAAGGTGTCGGGATGATCCTGGGCCAGTTCGGGCAGGTCCAGCGGCAGGCCGGCGCCCACCACCAGGGCGTCGATGCCGGCGGCCAGCGCCGTCTTCACCGAAGCGGCGTAGTCGCTCAATGCCCGCATCACGTTCAGGGCCAGCAGGCCGCGGCCCTGGCTGCGCGCCCGGGCTCCGGCTATTTCTCGAGCCAGCGCCTCCTGGTTGGCCTGCTCGATCACGCGCTTGGCCGCCTCGCCCGCATGCCGGCCTTCGCAGCGCGCCATCAGGTCCGGGTGCAGGCGGCGCAGGTCCACCGAGCTGAGCGTGCCCATCGCGCCGGCCGCCGCCACCGCGCCGGCCAGGCCCTGGGCGCTGACGCCCACCCCCATGCCGCCCTGCACGATGGGCAGCAGCGTGCGATCGCCGCGCAGGCGCAAGGGGGCCAGCCCGCTGCGGGTCAGCCAGGGCTGCAGCTGGGGATCGATCAAGATAGAGTCGGACATGATGGGAGGGGTCAGGCCATACGAACAAGCCACACACCCTAAGGCCGCGACTCCCGTGCAAAGTTGACAATAATCACGGTCCGGCGAATTAGGCCGCATCAAGCGGACGGGCTGGCGGCCGATACAGCCGGTGAGCCATGACGATCCGGCCACCACGCCACCAGCAGCGCGACGCCGGAGACGAACAACAGATGGAGGGACTGCGGATGCGATACCAAGACAGCATGGAACGGAGCGCCGAATACCTGCGCCTGGCCCTGCCCCTGATGACGCGCCAGCGCACCGCGTTGCACCCGATCAGCTATGCCGTCTGGTATGAATTCGTCAGCGGCCGCAATGCGGCGCTGATCCTCGCGCTGCAGGAACGCACCCGCGACGGCGCCGCGCTCGACGAGGACGGCACCGCCGCGCTGTACCGCGAGCATGTGGCCGCACCGGCGCTGGAGCACGACGAGGCGCGCCGCGTCAGCGAGGGCCTGAGCCGCGTGCTGGACAATATGGCCAGCACCGCCGCCCAGGCCGGCGACCAGACCGCGCGCTTCGACCAGTCGCTGCTGCAATGGAGCCGCCAACTGCTGGAATCGCAGGACCAGGATCAGGCCCGGCAGCTGCAGGGCCTGGTGGACAGCACGCGCGAGATGCGTGTGGCGATGGCCACGCTGCAGCAGCGCCTGGATGCCAATCAGGCCGAGATCGCCGCGCTGCGCGAGGAGGTCAGCCAGGCGCGCAGCGAGGCCCTGGTGGACGCGCTGACCGGTCTGGCAAATCGCCGCGCCTTCGAGCAGCGGCTGGCCCGCTGCATGAGCAGCGTCGGCGACGCGCCCGACCGCGCGCCCTGCCTGGTGCTGGGCGACATCGATTTCTTCAAGCGCGTCAATGACAGCTTCGGCCATTCCTTCGGCGACCAGGTGCTGCGCGCCGTGGCCCAGAGCATGAAGCGCCTGACCGCGGAACCGAGCCTGGCGGCCCGCGTCGGCGGCGAGGAGTTCGCGCTGCTGCTGCCCGAGGCTGGCTTGGCCCAGGCCCAGGCCCTGGCCGAGCAGCTGCGCAGCAATATCGCGGCCAGCCGCATCCGCCGCGGCGAATCGGCGCAGACGCTGGAGCGCGTCACGCTCTCGCTGGGCGTCACCCAGCTGGCGCGCGGCGAGAGTGCCAACGAATTCTTCGAGCGCGCCGACCGCGCGCTCTACGCCTCCAAGCGCAGCGGCCGCAACTGCGTGACGGTGCTGGCCGCCAGGGCGGCCTGAAGGCAGATCGGCGCACCGGCGGGCGCGGACGGCGAGTCGCCGCCCCGGCCGGCCCGACTCAATCCTCGATATAGCCGCGCAGCTTGGCCACCTGGCTCGGCTGCTTGAGCTTGCGCATGGCGCGGGCCTCGATCTGGCGCACGCGCTCGCGGGTCACATCGAACTGCTGGCTCACCTCTTCGAGCGTGTGGTCGGTGCTCATGTCGATGCCGAAGCGCATGCGCAGGATCTTGGCCTCGCGGGTCGAGAGGCCGTCCAGCAGGTCGCAGACGACCGTGCGCAGGCCCGCCTGCATCGCCGCGTCCACCGGCGCCAGGCCATGGCTGTCCTCGATGAAGTCGCCCACGGTGGCGTCACCCTCCTCGCCCATCGGCCGCTCCAGCGAGATCGGCTCCTTGGCGATCTTCATGATCTGGCGCACCCGGTCCTCGGACAGCGCCAGCTTGAGCGCCAGGGTCGCGACATCGGGCTCGAAGCCGAACTCGTGCAGATGGGCCCGGCTCAGGCGGTTCATCTTGTTGAGCGCGTCGATCATGTGCACCGGCACGCGGATGGTGCGCACCTGGTCGGCGATCGCGCGCGTGACGGCCTGGCGTATCCACCAGGTCGCATAGGTCGAAAACTTGAAACCGCGGCGGTACTCGAACTTGTCCACCGCCTTCATCAGCCCGACATTGCCTTCCTGGATCAGGTCGAGGAAATGCATGCCGCGGTTGACGTATTTCTTCGCGATCGAAATCACCAGGCGCAGATTGGCCTCGATCAGCTCCTTCTTGGCCGCCAGCGCCGCCAGCTCGCCCTCGCTCATGCGCTTGGCGATCGCCTTCAGCTCGTCCAGCGGCACCGCGGCCGCGGCCTGCAGCTCGATCAGCTTCTGCTGCTGCTCCTGGATCGCGGGCCGATGGCGGCCCAGCGCGGCGCTGCAGGGCAGGCCTGCGGCCACCTCCGCGTCGACCCAGGCCAGATCCAGCGCCCGGGGCGGGAAACGCTCGACGAACTGCTGCTGCGGCATGCCGCAGCGATCCACCGCGATCTTGCGGATCTCGCGTTCGCAGCGGCGCACCTCGTCCACCTGCGCGCGCAGCAGGCCGCACAGCCGTTCGATCGTCTTGACGCCGAAGCGGATGCCCATCAGCCGGACGCTGAGCGCCTGCTGCGCCCGCAGATGGGCGGCGGAGCCATGTCCCGAGCGCTCGCCCGCCTTGCGCAGCTTGTCGACACCGGCGCGCAGGGCCGCGAAGGCCTCCAGGGCGGTGGCGCGCAACTCCTCGAGTCGCCGGGTCGTGGCCCGGCTGCCGTCGTCATCGTCGGCCTCGTCGAAGGCGTCGACGTCCTCCTCGGCGACATAGTCGTCGGCCTCGCCGGCCACGCCATCGATCAGCTCCGCGACGCCGACGGCACCGCTGGCCAGGCGTTCGCCGCAGGCCAGGAGCTCGGCCATCACCATCGGCGAGGCCGAGATGGCCTGCATCATGGCCTGCTGCCCGGCCTCGATACGCTTGGCGATCTCGATCTCGCCCTCGCGCGTCAGCAGCTCGAAACCGCCCATCTCGCGCATATACATGCGCACCGGATCGGTGGTGCGCCCGAACTCGGAGTCGACCGTGGACAGCGCCGCTTCCGCCGCCTCCTCCGCTTCGTCCTCGCTCGCCGCGGCGATGCCGCCGCCGGCCACCAGCAGCGTGCCCGCATCGGGCGCGCGCTCGTAGACCTCGACGCCCATCTCGCGCAGCATCTTCGCGATCGCTTCCAGCCCCTCGGCATCGACCAGGCGCTCGGGCAGATGGTCGTTGACCTCCTGCTGGGTGAGGAAGCCGCGCGTCTTGCCCAAGGTGACCAGCGCCTTCAGCTCGGCGCGGCGCTTCTCGGCCTCGGCCTCGGTGAGCGTCGCCACCTCCAGGCCGAACTCGCGCACCAGGGCCCGTTCCTTGGACTTGGGCACCTTCATGCGCAAGGGCTTGGCCTTGACGCCGGAGGCGGCGGAGCTTTTGGCGCTCATGCGATGCCGGGACTCAGCGCTCAATAGCCGCGCCCGCCCCCATAGCCACCATGACCGCCGCCGCGATTGCCGCCGCCGCCAAAGCCGCCCGGGCGCTCTTCGCGCGGACGTGCCTCGTTGACGACGAGGGCTCGGCCGTCCACCGACTGGCCGTTCAGGCCGCGGATCGCCGCCTGGGCCTCGCTGTCCGAGCCCATCTCCACAAAGCCGAAGCCCTTGGAGCGGCCGCTGTCGCGGTCCATCATGACCTTGGCGGAGGACACCGTGCCGAACTCCGAGAAGCGCTGCTGCAGATCGTCGTCGCGCACGGAATAGGCCAGATTGCCGACGTAGAGTTTGTTACCCATTTGGGTTGCCTTTCAGTGGATGCGCGCATGACCGCGGTGCGGCCGGCGGCGCGGGAAACAGGGGATGGGCGTGGACGCGGGCGTCCCGCTCAACGGGTATTGCGGCGCACCGGGCCGCTGCTGCCGCCACGCGTTTCGATGTGGCGGAAGGTGATGCGGCCCTTGCTCAGGTCGTAGGGCGACAGCTCCAGCGACACCTTGTCACCCGCCAGGATGCGGATGTGGTGCCGGCGCATGCGGCCGGAGGTGTAGGCCACGAGGCTGTGGCCGTTATCCAGCGTGACGCGGAAACGTGAGTCGGGAAGCACTTCCTCGACCTTGCCGTGCATTTCAATCAAGTCTTCCTTAGCCAACGGATCTCCTTGCTGATCGGTGTGAAAGGGTGAACGGTCGCGCGGGCCCTGCGCGGGTCGCGCGATGAAAACGGGTGGGAATCGCCGGGAAGGCGGGCGGCTTCGGGTGTGCGGCCCACCGCCATGCGGGCAGGGCCGGGATCCGGTCACGAGGGGTGGGAGGGACCGGGGATGAAGCTCGCCAGTTGAAGTGGCTGACACCAGGCGAACCGCGGTACTCGGGTCGGGAGGGCTGGTGCGCGGCGGCGGCCGGGGACCATGTCAGACGACAGATGACGTGCTAGTGAGCAAGACACGCCATGAGCTAGGCATTGTAACCTTGTTCCGCCGCCGGCGCTGGCAGCATCGCCGCATTGGAGTATGGTAGTCAGGACGTACGCATCAATGCGGTAGGGGCCGGCCTTCATCCGCACGCCGATGATCGAGCGCTTGGACCAGAACCGCCCCCCCTGCAGCGCCCGATCACGCCGCGTCCTGGCGGCCGCCCGGGGTCGCCCCGGGGCGGCCAGGGGAAGTGCCGCCTTGACGCTGCGGCTGGCCTCGCCGGCGGCCTCTTTCATGCCCGGCAGCTATGACGCGGCGGACGGCGGCATTTTGGCGCAATAGGGGCGCAATAGTGGCGCAACAAGCCCGCGAGGAGACTCTGATGGACGAGACGGTTTTTCCCTATGGCGCGGCCGCGCTGGACGAGTATGGGCGCTGGCTGGGCCAGGTGCTGACGCTGCAAGCCAACTGGTTCGCCACCGTCTGGGCGCTGCAGACCAGCTATGCGGCCAGCCCATGGGCCCGGCCGCAGCTGCCGCCGCCCTGGCTGATCTGGCAGCCGGGCACCGAGCAGCTCGCCTGAGCGGCCGAGCCGGCCGGCTCATCGCGGCAGGCGCCCTGCCATGCCGGCCCTGGATTGCCGGCAGGATGATGCTGTCCTGCCGGTGGGCTCCGCCCTGCCCCGCGCAAGACCTGGCGCAATGCCTGGCTCAATGGCGCGCTCGGCCCGGAGGTGCGCGCCGGCGGCTCCCCGCGCGCCCCGCGGGAAAAGAAAGCCCGGCCTTGCGCAAGAACGCTTGATCGAGCGCAACACGCTCGCCGCGGGGCTGCCTAGGCTCAAGGAGAGCTTCCACGGCAGCGTCTCGCGCGGCCTTTCGCTGGCGCACGAAATCGATGTCGGCCGCGTCGTCGCCAGGTTCGAGGACGGGGTGCTCAGGCTGACCCTGTCCAAGCGCGAAGGCACGGGGAGTCGCACAATCGCAGTCCAGTGAGCGCATCGCCGGAGCCGCCATGACCTATCGCAGCCTTCTCGTGCATCTGGACAGCGAGCCCAGTTGCGCGGCGCGCACGACCCAGGCCATCGAGCTGGCCCTGGCCATGGACTGCCATCTGGTCGGCCTGGCGCCGACCGGCCTGCTGAGCATGCCGGTCGCGCCCGAGGCCGCGGCCGCACTGGGCCAGTTCAATGCGATGGCCTGGGAGTTGCTGCTCGAGCAGTCCCAGCTGGCCGTTGCGCGCTTCGGCGCGGCCTGCCAGACGGCCGGCCTGAAATCCTGCGAAGCGCTGAGCGACAGCGCCGACACCGCGACCTCGCTGGTGCGCCACGCGCATTGCTCGGACCTGGTGATCCTGAGTCAGCCCGATCCGGCCCGTAGCGGCCACGGCCAGCTGCGCGCGATGGCCGAGCAGGTGCTGCTGCACAGCGCCCGCCCCACCCTGCTGCTCCCCTATGCCGCCCATGCGGCGGCAGCGGGCGAGCGCCTGGGCCGCCGCGCCCTGGTGGCCTGGGACGACAGCCGCGAAGCGGCGCGCGCGCTCAGCGATGCCCTGCCGCTGCTGCGCCGCGCCGACGAGGTGCAGGTGCTGAGCTGGCGCGAAGGCGCGGCGGCCGAACCGATGGCGCCGCGCCTGGCCGCGCTCAAGCAATGGCTGGCCTGGCAAGGCGTGGCCGCGGAGGCGCGCGAGGAGATCAGTAACATCGGCGTGGCCGAGGCCCTGCTGTCGCGCGCGGCCGATCTGGGCAGCGATCTGATCGTGATGGGGGCCTACGGCCACGCCCGCTGGACCGAGCGCGTGCTGGGCGGCGCGACCCGCGGCCTGCTGGAGGCGATGACGGTGCCCGTGTTGATGTCGCACTGAGCGCGACCGGACCGGCCTTGTGCAGGATCAGGCGAGACCCGCGCGCGCGAGCCGATGCACGCCATCCAGCAGCGCCCGCACCGCCGCATCGACCTGCGCGGTCGGCAGGCGGCCGAAGCCCAGCGCCAGGCCGTTGAGATGCACGGCCGGCCCGGCGTCGGCGGCATAGCGCTGCAGCGGCTCGAGCGCCACGCCGCCGGCCGCCGCGGCGGCGGCCAGCGCCGGCGCCGGCAACCCGGGATCGAGCCGCAGCGCCAGCGTCAGGCCCGCCGGGCCGGCGCGCCCGAACAGCGGCCGCAGCGCGGCCTGCGGCGCCAGCGCCCGCAGCAGGCGTTCGCGCCGCTCGCCGTAGACCCGGCGCATGCGGCGCACATGCCGGCCCAGGTGGCCGTCGGCGATGAAGCGCGCCAGCGCCAGTTGGTCGGGCAGCGACGCATACCAGGCGGCGCCGCGCTTGGCCTCGACGAGTGCCGCGCGCGCCCAGGGCGGCGCCAGCACATAGCCCAGGCGCAGGCCCGGGAACATCGACTTGGAGAAGGTGCCGACATAGAACACCGCGGCCGCGCGGTCCAGGGTCTGCAGCGCATCGGCCGGCGCGCCCTCGAAGCGGAATTCGCCGTCGTAGTCGTCCTCGATCACGCTGGCGCCGCGCGCGCGGCAAAACTCCAGCAGGGCCAGCCGGCGGCGCGCCGACAGCGGCACGCCGCAGGGGAACTGGTGCGAGGGTGTCACGCAGACCAGCCGCGCCTGCGGCGGCAGCCGCTCGACCACGAGCCCCTCGGCATCGACCGGCACGAAGGCCAGGCGCGCGCCCGCCGCCGTCAGCGCCGCGCGCAGCGGCGGATAGCCCGGGTCCTCGACCGCCACCACGGTCTCGCCCGGTCTGACCAGGACACGGGCGATCAGCTCGAAGGCCTGCTGCGCGCCGGCCGTGACGATGAGATCGTCGGCCTCGCAGGCCAGCGCGCGGATGGCCGAGACATGCCGGGCCATCGCGGCGCGCAGGGCCGGCGCACCTTCCACCGGGCCGTAGTCGAGATTGGCGCGCGCCATCTCGCGCAGGGCCGCCGCATGCAGGCGGCTCCAGCCGGCGCAGGGAAAGGTCGAGAGATCGGGGATGCCGGTGCCGAAGTCGAAGCGCGGCGGCGGCGCTGCCGCGGGGTCCGGCCTCGGGCCCGGCGCCGGGCGGCGCGGACCACTCGCGCGCTGCTGCGGCGGCAGCACATCGGCGACGAAGGTGCCGGCACCGGCGCGCACCTCGAGAAAGCCCTCGCCGACCAACTGCTCGTAGACCGCCGACACCGTGTTGCGCGCCAGGCCCAGCTCGACAGCCAGCGCGCGGGTAGAGGGCAGCTTCAGCCCGGGCCGCAGCCGTCCCTCGGCGACGCCGGCCCGCAGCTGCGCATGCAGCGCCGGCTGCAGCCGGCCCATGCCGGGCGCCGGCAAGGCGATAGCCAGCGCGAACGGAGCCGGGCGGCGGGCCGGGCGCGGCGGGGTTTCAGGATCTGGGGTCGGCAAGAAAATTCCGCAGCTCGTTGAAATAGGCCGGAGCCTCCTCGGCCCAGGGCCGATGCGCACTGTGCTCGAAGATGCGCACGCGGGCCACGCCCGCCGGGAAGGCATCGCGAATCTCGTAGGCCACCACCGGCGGGCAGACCGGATCGTAACGGCCGGCGGTGATCAGGGTCGGCACCTGCAGACGCGCCAGCGCCGGCCGGGCATCGAAGCGCGCCATGGTCCCGCCCACCACCAGGGCCGGCAACAGGGCCGGCAGCCCCTGCCTCGGGAGCGGCGCCGGGCTCATGCGAACAGCTCCGCGCGCGGCTGCCGGCCGAGGCCGCGGCAATGCCGCTCGTAGCCGGTCCGCAGGTCGGCGGCGCCGATGCGGCGGGTCGGCCCGCCGTCCGGGCCCAGGTATTCGACCTGGCCGTTGACGAGCACCAGCACGATCAGCGGCACCTCGCCGGTGGCCTCCCACCAGTCGACATTGCCGGCGGGCTCGTACACATAGCCGCCCGCCTCGATATGGCGGCCGTCGCTGAGCCGGCGCGCGCCCTGCAGGTTCAAGGCATGCACCGCGCCGGAATGGCGGTGCAGGCCGATGCGCACGCCGGGATCGACGCGCATCAGCTCGACCCAGCCGGCGTCATCGGGCAGGAACTGCAGCGGCAGCGACCATTTGCCCGCGCCGTCGGGCATCCAGTCGGTGCCGGCACGCGCGGCGGCCGCTGCAATGAATGGGGCCGCGCTCGGCAGCACGGCGGGATCGGGCAAGCTCGTCATCTGGATCTCCCGGGTTGCGGTGATGGGTCGATGATGGGCTTGCAAGAGGCTCCATTGAAGATCCACTTTGAAGAAGATTGATGGAGCCACTTCGCGACATCGGCTCGCCTGATTTCCTATATGAGACCTAAGACAAGTTTCACCCCGACGCCGTTCGAGGGGTCGCGCCGATGCAGGACTGGAATCCCGATCGCTAGCGCCGTTTCGAGGACGAGCGCACCCGGCCCGCGGCGGCGCGGCCGAGGGGCGCTACGCCAATGCGCCGAGCTGCCAGAGCGCGAAGGCGCTCAGCAGCAGCGCGCTGGCGCGCTGCACGCGGCGCTGCCAGCGTGCGTCGAACCGCTCGCGCAGCCGGCCGACGCCGGCGCTGAGCAGCAGCCACCACAGCGCCGAGCCGACGAACACGCCCAGCACCACCAGGCCCGGCGAGGCCGCGCCGCCGCTGCGCGCCGACAGTGCGCCGAACACGGCAATGAAGGAGATGATCGTGGCCGGGTTGGACAGGGTCAGCAGCACGGTGCCGAAGAAGTAGCACCACAGCCCGGCGCCTTCGACGCGCGGCCTGGCGCTTTGCTGCGCGGCCGGCGCGCGCCACAGACCCCAGGCCATCCACAGCAGGAACAGCGCGCCGCCCAGCGCCAGCGGCACGCGCGCCGCGCTCAGGGCCTGGATCACCGCGCTGACGCCGTAGGCACCCAGCGCGCCGTAGAGCGCATCGGCCACCGCCGCACCCAGGCCGGTGGCCAGGCCGGCACGCGGGCCCTGCTGCAGGCTGCGCTGGATGGTCAGCAGCCCGATCGGCCCCACGGGCGCGGCGATCGACAGCCCGATCAGCAGGGCCTGGGAAAAAAGCAGCAATGACGGCAGCAGCGCAGCGGTGTTGTCCATGGGCCTCACTCTAGGGCAGGCCCTCGCTGCAACAAAGCCAGGATTTCAGGCAACATCGATGGAACGCCAACGATTTTTCAGGCCTGGATGGGATCTGCCCTGCAACTCGACGAGAAGGCCTGGCTGCTGCTGCAAGCCCTGCAGGCCGACGGCCGCGCCCCGCTGAAGGGCCTGGCCGCGGCCGCCGGCCTGTCCATCCCGGCCACGGCCGAGCGCCTGAAACGCCTGCAGGAGGCTGGCGTGATCAGCGGCATCCATGCCGAGCTGGATCCGCTGGTGCTGGGCTATGCGGTGCGCGCCATCATCGGCATCACCGTGCCCCAGCCGGCCAAGGCGCGGCTGCTCGACAAGCTGCGCGAGCTGCCCGAGGTGCTGGAATGCCACCATGTCACCGGCGCCGATTCCTATGTGATGACGGTGGTGGCCACCGGCCTGGCCGAGCTGGAGGCGCTGCTGGCGCGCATCAACGGCTTCGGCGAGACCCGCACCTCCATCGTGCTGAGCAGCCCGATCCCGCGACGCGGGCTGCGCGCCCCATGAGCCGCGCTCCCCGCTCGCGCAAGACCTGGCCCCGGCGCGGCGCCGCTGCCGGCGGCGGCGCCGCCATAATCGCGCGCATGCCCTCCCGCCGCCCCGCCCTGCCGCTCCGCCCTGCCGTCGTGCCGGGGCTGCCCGCATGATGCGGCTGGCGCGCTCCTCGCTGCGCAACGCGGTGGTGCTGGCCCTGGTGGCCGGCCTGCTGGTGCCCACCGGCCTGGTGCTGCTGTACGACGCCCAGGCCACGCGTCGCGAGGCCATGGACGACCTCCAGCGCGACCTGACGCGCGTGGTGGAGGTGCTGGCGCTGTCGCTGTCCGAACCGATCTGGCAGGTCTCGCCCGACCTGGCCGAGCCGATGATCAAGGCCCAGGTGGACGACCCGCGCTTCGTCTCGGTGCTGGTGGTCGAGCCCTCCTCGCCCCGCCCCTTCCTGGAGTTCCAGCGCGAGGCCAGCGACCGCAACCTGACGCTGAGCCAGACCCGCGCGGTGCTGCGCGACGGCCGCGAGATCGCCCAGCTCACCGTCACGATGAGCGCGGCGCCGCTGCTGGAGCGCCGGCGCGCCGACATGCTGAGCACCCTGTGGCGCAGCGGCGCCACCTTGACCCTGTCGCTGGGGCTGATCCTGCTCGTGATGCAGCGCCGCGTGCTGCAGCCGATGGACCGCCTGAGCGAGGCCGCCGAGCGCCTGGCCGCCGGCAAGCTGGAGCAGCCGCTGGACCAGCGCATGGACATGCGCGGCAGCAACGAGATCGCGCGCGTCGGCCAGGCCATGGAACGCATGCGCCAGGCCCTGCTGGCCGCCTTCGGCGAGCTGCGCCAGCATGCCAGCACGCTGGAATCGCAGGTGGCCGAGCGCACCTCGGAGCTGACCGCCGCCAATGCCGAGCTGACCCTGGCCCTGGCCACGCTGAAGACCGCGCAGCGCGACCTGGTCGAATCGGAGAAGCTGGCCTCGCTGGGCCGCCTGGTGGCCGGTGTCGCGCACGAGCTCAACACGCCGCTGGGCAATGCGCTGACCGTGGTGTCGGCGCTGGGCGACCGCTGGGGCAAGCTGGAGACCATGCTGGCCGGCCAGGTGCCGATGCGGCGCAGCCTGCTCGAAGACCTGGCCAAGGACACTCGCCGCGGCCAGGACATCCTGCAACGCAATGTGCAGAAGGCCGCCGACCTGGTGCGCGACTTCAAGCAGGTGGCGATCGACCAGACCACCGACTCGCGCCGCGACTTCGATCTGGCTCAGGTGGTGGAGGATGTGCTGGTGATGGTGGAGCCCAGCTTCAAGCACACGCCCTTCACCGTCCGGACCGGGCTGTGCGAAGGCCTGGCGATGAACTCCTACC
The DNA here is from genome assembly GCF_059418245.1 of Roseateles sp. GW821-FHT09B06. Lineage (NCBI taxonomy): Bacteria > Pseudomonadati > Pseudomonadota > Betaproteobacteria > Burkholderiales > Sphaerotilaceae > Roseateles > Roseateles sp. GW821-FHT09B06. The sequence goes on from NZ_JBWKPM010000015.1 coordinate 55,229, forward strand.
CCGGCGCCCTGGGCCAGGTCCTCACCAATCTGCTGATGAACGCGCTGATCCACGGCTTCGAGGGGCGCGAATCCGGCTCGGTGAGCGTGAGCTGCGCGCCGGCCGACGACGAGAGCGTCGAACTGCGCATCGAGGATGACGGCCGCGGCATGGACGAGTCGGTGCGACGTCGCATCTTCGACCCCTTCTTCACGACGAAGCTGGGCACCGGCGGCTCGGGCCTGGGCATGCACATCGTGCACAACATCGTCACCAATGTGCTGGGCGGTCAGATCGAGGTGATCTCCAGCCCCGGCGCCGGCACGCGCACCTTGATCCGCGTGCCGCGCGTGGCGCCGCAGCGCGGCGCGCCCGAAGCGCCGTTCTGAAGTCCGCACCGGCTTGCACGGCGCCGCGACAAGATAGAAAAAAGGCCGGCTTGACCCGGCCTTGCGCTGGAGCGGAAGACCCTCAGTGCGAGGCTGCCGACGCGGGTGCCGTTGCGGGTGCCGAGGCGGCCTCCGGCGGATGATCGATGCCATGCTTCTCGCCGCTCATGTCGATATCGCCGCCCTTGCTCAGGATGAACAGCGCGAGCGCGGCGAAGACGGCGAAGCCGACCAGAATCTTCCACATGACGAAGTCTCCTTGGATCGTTGATTGCTGCGGCGATTCTCAGCCGCTTTGCTGACGGCAGGCTGAGCGCCAGGCCGCGAAGAAGGCCGGATCCTCGGGCACCGGCCCGCGCCGCTCGCACAGCGCCGCCGCATAGCGGTTGGCCAGCGCCAGCGCGCGCGCCAGCGGCTGCCCCCGCAAGCAGGCCGCCAGCAGCATCGCGCCGAAGCCGTCGCCGGCGCCCACCGTGTCCACCAGCCGACCCGCCGCCAGCCCCGGCCCTTGCGCCTCCAGCGCCCCACGGGCGTCATAGCAGGCATAGCCGGCGGCGCCGCGCGTCAGCACCAGCCGCTGCAGATCGAAGCGCGCCATCAGCGCCGGCACATCGGGCGCGAACCAGTCCAGCAGGCGCGCCAGCTCTTCCTCGTTGACCTTGAGCCAGTCGGCCAGGGTCAGGTTGTGCGCCGCCAGTTCGCGCGTGTCGGCACCCTCGCGCAGGTTCAGGTCCAGGAAGCGCAGCGTGGGGCCGCGCTCGAAGCGCGCCAGCAGGGCCTGGAGGCTCGCGCGCGCCGTCGCGCCGCGCTGGGCCAGGGTGCCGAAGCAGACCAGGCGCGGCGCGGCGCGCTCGGCCAGCAGGGCCTCGGCGGGCGCCAGCGCCAGCCGGTCCCAGGCGGCGTCGGGCTCGATCACGAAGCGGTGCCCGCCGCCCGGCTGCTGCTCCAGCACGCGCACGCGGCCGGTCGGACGCAGGGCATCGCGCTGCAGACCGGCCTCGTCCATGCCCAGCCGGCGCATGCTGCCCAGCACCAGCTCGCCCGCGGCGTCGGCCGCGCCGATGCGTCCGACGAACAGCGGCGCCAGGCCCAGCCCGGCGAGCGAGCGCGCCAGGTTGAAGGGCGCACCGCCGGCCACCGGCCCGCTGGCGAACTCGTCCACCAGGGCCTCGCCCAGCACCAGGATGTCGCGGCTCTTGTCTTCTTGCATGCCGGAATGGAAAAGGGCGGCTCGCAGCCGCCCTTTTCGGAGTGATGACGCTCAGGCCATCTTAGTCATTGGCGTAGATGTCCACGTCCTTGGTTTCCTTGACGAACATCATGCCGACCACGAAGGTGATGGCGGCGATGACGATCGGGTACCAGAGGCCGTTGTACATATTGCCGGTCTGCGCCACGATGGCGAAGGCGGTGGTCGGCAGCAGGCCGCCGAACCAGCCGTTGCCGATGTGGTAGGGCAGGCTCATCGAGGTGTAGCGGATGCGGGTCGGGAACATCTCCACCAGCATCGCGGCGATCGGGCCATAGACCATGGTCACATAGATCACCAGGATGGTCAGGATGGCGATGACCAGCGGCTTGTTGATCTTGGCCGGGTCGGCCTTGGCCGGATAGCCCGCCGCCTTCAGCGCGTCGCCGACGGCCTTCTTGAACTCGCCGTCCTTCTTCTTGGCCTCATCGGCCGGCAGGCCCTTGGCGCTGTAGCCGGTGATCACGGTCTCGCCGATCTTGATCGTGGCCGGCGTGCCGGCGGCGGCCGGAGCGTTCTCGTAGCTCACCGAGCCGGCGGCCAGCACCTGCTTCGCGATGTCGCAGGAGCTGGTGAACTTGACCGTGCCGGTCGGGTTGAACTGGAACGAGCACTCGGCCGGATCGGCCGTCACCACCACCTGGGACTTGGCCTGGGCGGCGGCCAGATCCGGGTTGGCGGCATTGGTCAGCGCCTTGAACAGCGGGAAGTAGGTCACGACGGCCAGCAGGCAGCCGGCCATGATGATGGGCTTGCGGCCGATCTTGTCGGACAGCGAGCCGAACAGCACGAAGAAGGGCGTGCCGATGATCAGCGACAGCGCGATCAGGATGTTGGCGGTGGGGCCGTCAACCTTGAGCGACTGGGTCAGGAAGAACAGCGCGTAGAACTGGCCCGTGTACCAGACCACGGCCTGGCCGGCGGTCAGGCCGATCAGGGCCAGGATCACGATCTTCAGGTTCTTCCACTGGCCGAAGGACTCGGACAGCGGGGCCTTCGAGGTCTTGCCCTCGGCCTTCATCTTCTGGAAGGCCGGCGACTCGTTCATCGACAGGCGGATCCAGACGCTGATGGCCAGCAGCAGGATCGAGACCAGGAAGGGCACGCGCCAGCCCCAGTCGGCGAAGGCGGCCTCGCCGATCCAGGTGCGGGTGCCCAGGATCACCATCAGCGACAGGAACAGGCCCAGGGTCGCGGTGGTCTGGATCCAGGAGGTGAAGGCACCGCGCTTGCCGTGCGGCGCATGCTCGGCCACATAGGTGGCCGCGCCGCCGTACTCGCCGCCCAGGGCCAGGCCCTGCAGCAGGCGCAGCGCGATCAGGATCACCGGCGCGGCGACGCCGATCGAGGCGTAGGTGGGCAGGATGCCGACGATGAAGGTCGACAGGCCCATGATCAGGATGGTCACCAGGAAGGTGTACTTGCGGCCGATCATGTCGCCCAGGCGGCCGAACACCAGCGCGCCGAAGGGGCGCACGATGAAGCCCGCGGCGAAAGCCAGCAGCGCGAAGATGAAGGCCGAGCCCTGGTCCAGGCCGGCGAAGAACTGCTTGGCGATAATGGCCGCCAGGGAACCGTAGAGGTAGAAGTCGTACCACTCGAACACGGTGCCGAGCGAGGAGGCGAAGATGACCTTCTTCTCCTCGGCCGTCATCGGCGTGCTGCTGGTGGACACCGCGGATGCTGTCGCCATGGTGTTGTCTCCGTTGATTTGTCGCAGAACCACCGACCGGTGGTCCATGCGCCGAACTATCGGAGCGGCCTCTGACCCGTCTCTGACGCGAGACTGAATCGAGGCTGACAAAACCCGTTACAACCCTAGACCCGCATTTCTCAATGTGGAATTTGAGAGGGGTCGAGGGTAAGCACCGAGCCACCCGCGTGGCCCGCGCAGCGCGTGGTCCCTGTTCAATGCTTGCGCAGCACGCCCGGACGCGGCGCCGCGGCGGCCTCCCAGGCGCCGCTGGCGAACCAGGGGTCGCCCTTCAGGTAGGCCGCCAGCATCGGCAGCGCGTCCAGACCCCAGAACAGGCGGCCATCCACCTCGATCGTGGGCACGCCGAACACGCCGCGCTGGATCGCGGCCTCGGTGCTGTCGCGCAGGCGCTGCTTGATCGCATCGCTGCCGGGGTCCTGGCTCGGGGTCAGGTCTTGCGTCAACGCGGCCAGGCGGGCCGGGTCGTTGGCGTCGGCGCCGGCGCCGCGCCACACATGGTGGAAGATCTTCTCCACCACCAGCCGGCTCGGCGTGCCTGCGGCACCGGAGCCGCAGGCCCAGGCCAGCCTCAGCAGCGGCAGCGGATTGAAGGGATGCTGGGCCGGCGTGTCCAGCGGGATGCCCAGCTGCTGCGCCAGGAACGCCACCTGGCGGAAGGTCCAGTGGCGCTTGCTCTCGATCTCGGCCGGGCCCTTCTGGCCCAGCGCATGCAGCAGGGCGGCGAACAGCACGGGCCGGTACTCGACCTCGTAGCTGCAGCCCGCCAGGGCCTCGGGCAGGCGGTCGAAGGCCAGGGCCGCGTAGGGCGAGACGGGGTCGAAATAGAAGGTGAGTTGCTTCATCATGGGGTCTGGGTTGCTTCGGCGGCCGTGAAGATGCCCTGGGCCACCAGCAGCGCGCGGCGGGCCGGCAGGCGTGCCAGGATCTCGAGCCGGCCGGCATCGTCGGCCTTGGACCAGCCGGCGATCTCCGGGATGGTACGGGCGCAGCCCTGGCACCAGCCGGTCGGTTCGTGCATCCTGCAGACATTGCTGCAGGGCGATTTGACGGTCGAGACCACGAGGCCGCTCATGACTGCTGTACCACGTCGATCACTGGCGCGCCGGTCAGCGCCTCCAGCTCGGCCGGCGTCATCTTGAACACGCCGTTGGGGTGGCCGGCCGCGGCCCAGATCACGTCGAAGCGGAACAGCTCGCGGTCGACGAAGAGCAGCGGCGCGGGCGCCCCCTCGCTCGGCGCAAAGCCCAGCGGCGACACGCCGCCGATCGAGAAGCCGGTGCGCGCCTTCACATAGTCGGCATCGGCCCGGCCCAGCGGCCCGGTATGCTCCTTGAGCTTCTTCTCGTCGATGCGACGGTCGCCCGAGGCGATCACCAGCACCGCCTGCTCGTCGGCCTTGCGGCGGAACACCACGGACTTGGCGATCTGGCCCAGGCTGACGCCCAGGGCATCGGCGGCCTCCTGCGAGGTGCGCGCGGCCACCTCCAGCCACAGCGGCGCATGCCGATGCTGCCGGGCCGCCAAGGCTGCGCTGACACGCTGAAAGCCCGCAGGGCGGGCTTCATCAAAGCCCGCAGGGCGGGCTTCATCAAAGCCCGCCGGGCGGGTTGCATCAAGGCCCTCGGGGCGGATCTCGTCGTTTGCTTCTTGCATGCGGCCATTGTCGCGCAGCGCGCCGGTCGCCAGTCCGGGCCTGCCATGACGACCGCGGCTCGGTCGGGGCCCGCGGGCGTTGCGCATGCCGTGCCTCCTCCCTCAGACCCTGTCGGGCGAACGCACCGCCAGCAGATCGACCGGCTCGATGGCGCTGCCGCGCAGCCACCAGAGCGCCCCCTTCTTGATCGCCCAGGGCAGGCGCTGGCCCGCCAGCAGCAGGGCCGCCGCCTCCCCGAGCGTCGGCTGATGGCCTACCACCAGCACCGGCCGGACGGACAGGGGCCAGCCGGCGGCGGCCAGCAGGTCCTCGGCGTCGGCCTCGGTGGCCAGCGCGACGCAGGTCTCGAAGGGCCGACCGAGCGCCCTGACCGTCTGCTGCGCGCGCCGCGCGGGGCTGACCAGGATGCGCGCATCGGCCGGCAGGGCCGCGGCCAGCCAGCGGGCCATGCGCCGGGCCTGGCGCTCGCCCTTGGCCGTCAGCGCCCGCTCGTCATCGTCCTCGCCCACGCGTGCGGGCGCCGCGTCGGCATGTCGCCACAAGAGCAGGTCCATGCGAGCCCTCCTCACCCGATCCGGTACGCCGAGGCCGGGCACCGGAGCGGACATCAGATCGAACGGGATCAGAATAGACCAGATCGCGCGCTCCGGCGCGCTCGCCGGCCGCGGCCGGCGTCTCAGCGCGGCTGGCGCTCCATGACGACACAGGCCAGGCTCGTGCGCGCCTGGTCCAGCGCCCGCAACCGCTCGCGCAGATAGTCGGCCAGACGCGGGTGCTGGCTGAACACCACGTTGAAGCGCAGGTGCCGGTCGGTCTCGCCGTCGACGGCCGGCCCGGCGCGGAAGGTGGCGCCGCGCGCCAGCAGGATCTTGTTGCGGTAGGCATCATGCGCCAGCAGGCCGGCATCCACGCCCTCGGGCACCTGCCCCCACAGGAACAGGCCGCCCTCGCCCGGCATGTCGAAGCGCATGCCGGCCTCGCCCAGCTGGCGTATCGTGGTGTTGCGCGCGACGAGCAGCTTGCGCTGCAGGCGCTCCAGATGCTTGCGCCAGCGGCCGGCGGCCAGCAGTTCCAGCAGCACGAACTCGTTGAGCGCCGCCGTGGTCAGCACGCTGACGATCTTCTCGCGCAGCAGCGGCTTCAGCAGCTCGGGCGCCGCCGCCACATAGCCCAGGCGCAGCGCCGGGCTCAGCGCCTTGCAGAAGCTGGAGTAGTAGATCACCCGGTCCAGGCCCGACAGCGCGGCCAGGCGGGTCGGATGACTGGGGTGGAAATGGCCCTGCACATCGTCCTCGGCAATCAGGAAGCCATGCGCCTCAGCCAGCATCAGCACCTTGTGCAGATTGGCCGGACTGCTGCCCCAGCCGGTCGGGTTGTGCAGCACGCTCTGGATGAAGAGCAGGCGCGGCCGGTGCGTGCGGCAGGCGGCCTCCAGGGCTTCCAGGTCCAGGCCCTCGGGCCGGCGCGGCACCGGCACGATGCGCAGGCCGGCCTGGCGCAGCCGGCCGAACATCAGGAAGTAGCCCGGGTCCTCCACCAGCACGGTGTCGCCCGGCTGCAGAAAGCAGCGGCAGATCAGGTCGATCGCATGGGTGCCGCCATAGGTGGTCAGCACGCGGCCGGCATCCACCGCCAGCCCCTGGCCGCGCAGCAGCATCGCGATGCGCTCGCGCAGCTCGGGCAGGCCCTGCGGCGGGCAGCGCGAGGCCATGCCGGCCGTGCTGCGCGCCAGCGCGCGCTGCACCGTGACGGCCGGCACCGCGTCCTCCAGCCAGGAGGCCGGCAAGGCGCCGCTGCTGGCCAACAGCACGCCGGCGCGCTGGTCGTTGGCCTGCTGGGCCAGCCACACGGGCTCCTGCTCCTCGCCCGCCTCCAGCAGCGCCGCGTCGTCCGGTGCCGCCCCGCGGGTTTCGCTGACGAAGAAGCCGGCCGTGCCGCGGGAATCGATCAGGCCGGCCGCCACCAGGCGGTCATAGGCCGTGATCACGGTCTGCGGGCTGACCGCCAGCTGCTGGGCCAGTTGGCGGATCGACATCAGCCGCGCCCCGGGCGGCAGTTGGCCGGCGGCGATCAGCTCGCGCAGGCGGGTCTCGACCTGGTCGGCCAAGGGCGTGGTGGCATGGCGGTCGATCGAGAACATCAGGATGCGAGTCTAGGCCTGGCGCAGCAGCGACAGGGCCAGCAGGGCCAGGGTGCCGCCCATCAGCGCATTGAAGATGCGGCGCCGGCGCGTGTTGCTCAGGAAACCGCGGATCGCCACGCCGAACAAGGCCCACATCGAGTTGCAGGGAAAGCCGATGGCCCAGCCGATCAGGCCCACCAGCAGCGCGCCGGACAGCGCGTCCAGGCCGGCCGGCATGAAGACCGAGGCCAGCGTGATGGCCTTGATCCAGCTTTTCGGGTTCACCGCCTGGAAGCTCACTGCCTGCCAGAAGCTCAGGGGCCGCGCCGGCGCACCGTCGGCCGCCCTGCTGCCCGACAGCTGCCAGGCCAGATACAGCAGGTAGAGCACGCCGCTGATGCGCAGCAGCTGGTGCGCCAGGGGGTAGGCATGGAACAGGCTGGCCAGGCCCAGGCAGGCCAGGAAGGTCTGCGCGAACACGCCCAGATTGATGCCCAGGATCGGCGCCAGGCTGGCGCGGTAGCCGAAGTTGGCACCCAAGCTGGTCAGCATCACATTGTTCGGTCCGGGCGTGCTGGACATCAGCAGGCAGTAGCTCATCAGGGGCAGCAGTTCGTTCATGGCCACGAGCGTAGAAGCCGCCGGCGCCGCCGCCAAGGCACAGGCGGTACGGCACAGCGCGACGCTGTACCGCCCGCGGCAGCGGTACAGCGCTAGGTCCGCTTCAGCAGCCCGCCCAAGACGAGCTGCACGATCAGCCTCTCGGCCGCCGCGTAGTCGCCCTGCTCCAGCGCCGGCTTGCCCAGCAGGATGGCGAACTGCGGGCCCAGGTCGGCATAGGCCTGGGTGCTGGCCCAGATCGTGAACATCAGGTGGCGGAAGTCCAGCCTGGCGACACGTCCCTGCCGCGCCCAACGCTCGAAGGTCTTGACGTCGGCATTCAGCGCCGGCAGCACCTGGGCCTCGATCGCATCGCGAAAGCGCGGCGCCCCGGCCATCACCTCGCGGGCAAAGACCTGGGATCCGGCGGGCCGCTCGCGCGAGAAGCGCAGCTTGGCGGCGATGTACTCGCGCATCGCGCCTTCCGGGTCGGCGCCCGAGACGATGCCGGCCATGCGGGCCAGCCATTCGGCCAGCACATCGTCCAGCACCTTGCGGTACAGCGCCTCCTTGCTCGGGTAGTAATACAGCAGGTTGTGGCGACTCAGGCCCGCCGCCGCGGCGATGTTTTCAAGCGACGCCCCCTCGAAGCCGTATTGCGCGAACTGGCGTTCCGCTTCGGCACAGATGGCGGCCTCCTTGCGCAGCCGGGCCGCACGCGGCTGGGGCACGGCGGCCGCCGCCGGTGCGGCCGCGCCGTGCGCTGGTGAGGATCGCGCCGTCTTGGTGCGGCCGGAAGGGGTTGCGCTCAGTTCGGACATGGCGGAATTATCGAGGCCGGCTGGGAGCCGCCCATCTCAACACAGGCGCGCCGGTGCCGACCAAGGGAATTTACCAACTGGTGATTTTTTACTGATAAGTAAATTATTCACGGACCCGCACACCCAGCGAACCGGAGCCCGCAATGGACACCAACACGCCAGGCATCGCCGCCGGCCGCCTTGCCGAGGCGGACTATGCGCGCAACTTCAGCGACTCGCATGCCCCGCTGAACCGCAGCCAGGCCCTGATCGAGGCCGAGCGCTGCTACTACTGCTTCGACGCGCCCTGCACCACGGCCTGCCCCACCGGCATCGACATCCCCAGCTTCATCCAGCGCATCGCGCAGGACAACCATCGCGGCGCGGCCCAGACCATCCTGGATGCCAATCCGCTGGGCGGCATCTGCGCCCGGGTCTGCCCGACCGAGATGCTGTGCGAGCAGGGATGCGTCAGGAACACGAACGAGAGCAAGCCGGTCGAGATCGGCCTGCTGCAGCGCTACGCCACCGACGCCTTTTTTGCCAAGGCCGACGCCAGGCCGCTGTTCACGCGCGCCACCGCGACCGGCAAGAAGGTCGCGGTGGTCGGCGCCGGCCCGGCGGGCCTGGCGGCGGCGCATGGGCTGGCGCGGCGCGGTCATGAGGTCGTGCTGTTCGAGGCCCGGCCCAAGCTCGGTGGCCTGAACGAATATGGCCTCGCCAGCTACAAGACCACCGGCGGCTTCGCGCAGCGCGAGGTGCAGTGGCTGCTGTCCATCGGCGGCATCGCGGTGAAGACCGGCAAGCAGCTGGGCCGCGACATCACCTTGAACCAGCTGGTGGCCGAGTTTGATGCGGTGTTCCTCGGGCTGGGCCTGACCGGCGTCAACGCGCTGGGCATCGCAGAGCCGCAATGCGAGGGCCTGCGTGCTGCCGTGGACTTCATCGCGGAGCTGCGCCAGTCCAAGCCGGATACGGTGCCGGTGGGCCGCAAGGTCGTCGTGATCGGCGGCGGCATGACCGCGGTGGACGCCTCGGTGCAAAGCCGGAAGCTGGGCGCGCGCGAGGTCACGATGGTCTACCGCCGCGGCGTCGAGGGCCTGAGCGCCTCGGGCTACGAGCAGGAATGGGCACAGAAGAACGGCGTGGCCCTGCGTACCTGGGCCGCGCCGAAGCAGGTCCTGGCCGAGGGCGGCAAGGTCACAGGCGTCGAGTTTGCCGTCACGGCCGAGCAGGAAGACGGCAGGCTGGTGGAGACCGGCGAGCGGTTCACGATCGAAGCCGATATGGTCTTGAAGGCCATCGGCCAGACCTTCAGCGCCGCCGAGGTGCCGGAAATCGAGCTGAAGAGCGGCCGCATCGCCACCGATGCGGCCGGCAGGACCGGCCATGCCAAGGTCTGGGCCGGCGGCGACTGCCGCTTTGGCGGGCGCGACCTGACGGTCGAGGCCGTCGAGCATGGCAAGCAGGCCGCCATTTCGATCGATGCCTTCCTGACGAACGGGAGCTGAGCCATGGCCGATATCCGCAGCAACTTCCTGGGAATCAAGAGCCCGAACCCCTTCTGGCTGGCCTCCGCCCCACCGACCGACAAGGAGATCAACGTCACCCGCGCCTTCGAGGCCGGCTGGGGCGGCGTGGTCTGGAAGACCCTGGGCGAGGACCCGCCGGTCGTCAATGTCAGCGGCCCGCGCTACGCGACCCTGCTGGGCCAGGACCGCCGCGTCATCGGCCTGAACAATATCGAGCTGATCACCGACCGGCCGCTGCGCACGAATCTGGAGGAGATCGCAAGAGTCAAGCGCGCCTGGCCGGACCGCGCGATGATCGTCTCGCTGATGGTGCCCTGCACCGAGCAGAGCTGGAAGAACATCCTGCCCATGGTCGAGGACAGCGGCGCCGACGGCATCGAGCTGAACTTCGGCTGCCCGCATGGCATGAGCGAGCGCGGCATGGGTTCGGCCGTGGGCCAGGTGCCCGAGTACATCCAGATGGTGACGGCCTGGTGCAAGCAGTACTCGAAGCTGCCGGTGATCGTGAAGCTGACGCCCAATATCACCGATGTGCGCCATCCGGCCCGCGCCGCGCATGCCGGCGGCGCCGACGCGGTGTCGCTGATCAACACGATCAACTCGGTGATGGGCGTGGACCTGGACCGCATGACGATGAACCCCAGCACCGACGGCTGGGGCTCGCATGGCGGCTACTGCGGCCCGGCGGTCAAGCCGATCGCGCAGAACATGGTGGCCGAGATCGCGCGAGATCCGCAGACCGCCGGCCTGCCGATCTCGGGCATCGGCGGCATCACCACCTGGCGCGATGCGGCCGAGTACATCGCGCTGGGCTGCGGCACGGTGCAGGTCTGCACCGCCGCGATGGTCTATGGCTTCAAGATCTTGCAGGACCTCTGCTCGGGCCTCGAGAATTTCATGGACGAGAAGGGATACGCCACGCTCGACGCGCTGCGCGGCCTGGCCGTACCGACCGTGAAGAACTGGAACCAGCTGAACCTCAACTACGTGGAGAAGGCGGTCATCAATCAGGACAGCTGCATCCAGTGCGGCCGCTGCCATGTGGTCTGCGAGGACACCTCGCACCAGGCGATCTTCGCGACGAAGGACGGCAAGCGCCATTTCGAGATCAACGAGGCCGAGTGCGTGGGCTGCAATCTCTGCGTCTCGATCTGCCCGGTGCCGGACACGATCACGATGCGCCGCGTGATGCCCGGCGAGATCGACCGGCGCACCGGCCTGGCCGTCAGCGCCGAGTACGCGAACTGGACCAGCCATGCCAACAACCCGATGCGGGTGACGGCGGGGTAATCCTCATGGCGCGCGGGGCTCACAGGCACAAACATTGCAGCGTTTCAGCACCGCAACAAGGAGAGCAGGCATGACGAGAAGCCAAGAGCTTTGGAACGAGGATCTCGCGCCCACCAGCGCGGCCCAGCGGACCTGGCGCTGGTACCACTTCGCCGCCCTCTGGGTCGGCATGGTGATGTGCATCCCTGCCTACACCCTGGCGGCCAGCCTGATCGAGTCGGGCATGTCGGCCGGCCAGGCGGTGCTGACCGTGTTCCTCGGCAATCTGATCGTGCTGGTGCCGATGCTCCTGATCGGCCATGCCGGCGCCAAGTACGGCATCCCCTATGCGGTGCTGGCGCGCGCCTCCTTCGGCACGCGCGGCGCGCGCCTGCCGGCCCTGCTGCGCGCACTGGTCGCCTGCGGCTGGTACGGCATCCAGACCTGGTTCGGCGGCATGATGATCTACACCCTGGCCGGCGTGCTGATCGGTCATCCGCTGGAGGGTGAGAAGCTGCCGTTTCTCGGCATCAACCTGGGCCAGCTCGCCTGCTTCCTGCTGTTCTGGGCCGTCCAGTTCTATTACGTGATCCATGGCATCGACGCGATCCGCAAGCTGGAGACCTATACCGCGCCGATCAAGATCATCATCTGCTTCGTGCTCTTGTGGTGGGCCTATGACAAGGCCGGCGCTGTTGCTGGAGGATTGGGGCCGATCCTCAGCCAGCCCTCCGCTTTTGTCGACGGCGGCAAGAAGGCCGGCCAGTTCGCGGCGGTGTTCTGGCCGTCCCTCACCGCGATGGTCGGCTTCTGGGCCACCCTGGCGCTGAACATCCCCGACTTCACCCGCTTTGCGAAGAGCCAGCGCGACCAGATCGTCGGCCAGGCGATCGGCCTGCCGGCGCCGATGGGACTGCTGGCCGGCCTGGCGGTGATCGTGACCTCGGCCACCGTCGTGATCTACGGCAAGGCGATCTGGGACCCGGTGGATCTGGCGAGCCGCATGACCGGCGCTGCCGTGCTGATCGCGCTGATCATCCTCTTGATCGATACGGTCAGCGTCAACCTGGCCGCCAATCTGGTCGGTCCTGCCTACGACTTCTCGGCCCTGAACCCCAAGGCCATCAGCTACAAGACCGGCGGCTACATCACCGCCGGCATCGCGATCCTGATGATGCCCTGGAAGATCCTCGAGTCGACCCAAGGCTATATCTTCACCTGGCTGATCGGCTACTCGGCCCTGCTCGGTCCGGTGGCCGGCATCCTGATCGTCGACTACTACCTGCTGCGCAAGACCCGGCTGAATGTTGACGAGCTCTACCGCGAGCAGGGTGCCTACAGCTACCGCGGCGGCTGGAACTGGGCGGCGGTGGCAGCCTTCGTGCTGGGCGTGGCGCCCAATGTGCCCGGCTTCCTCAACGCCGCCTTCCCCGCGGCCTTCCCCGAGGTCGCCGAGGTCTTCAAGCTGATCTATACCTATGCCTGGTTCATCGGCTTGGGCGTTGCGGCCCTGGTCTACCGCCTGGCCATGGCCGGCAAGGTCGGCACCGTGGCCCTGAAGCAGGCTTAGCCTCCGAGGAGAACCCCATGAGCAGCCCAGCAGCCCTCCTGATCCGCGGCGGCATCGTCGTCAATGCGGACCGCCAGTTCGCGGCCGATGTGCTGTGCGTGGACGGCCGCATCGCCGCCGTGGGCGCGCGCGCCATCGCCGAAGCGCCGGCCGGCTGCCAGACGCTGGACGCCGCCGGCCAGTATGTGCTGCCGGGCGGCATCGACCCGCACACCCATATGCAGCTGCCCTTCATGGGCACGGTAACGATGGACGACTTCTTCACCGGCACGGCCGCGGGCCTGGCCGGCGGGACCACCTCGATCATCGACTTCGTGATTCCGAACCCGCAACAGCCGTTGATGGAGGCCTACCAGACCTGGCGCGGCTGGGCCGAGAAGTCGGCGGCCGACTATGGCTTCCATGTCGCCGTCACCTGGTGGGGCGAGTCGGTGCACGCCGACATGGGACGCCTGGTCAAGGAGGAAGGCGTCAACAGCTTCAAGCATTTCATGGCCTACAAGAACGCCATCATGTGCGACGACGAGACCCTGGTGAACAGCTTCAAGCGCGCGCTGGAGCTGGGTGCGATGCCCACCGTGCATGCCGAGAACGGCGAGCTGGTCTACCTGCTGCAGCAGGAGGTCGCAACAAAGATGGGCATCACCGGCCCGGAGGGCCACCCGCTGTCGCGCCCGCCGATGGTCGAGGGCGAGGCCGCGAATCGCGCGATCGCGATCGCCGATGTGCTGGGCGTGCCGATCTACATCGTGCATGTGAGCTGCATCGAGGCCGCCGAGGCCATTGCCCGCGCCCGCGCGCGCGGCCAGCGCGTCTATGGCGAGGTGCTGGCCGGCCACCTCTTGATCGACGACAGCGTCTACCGCCACCCCGATTTCGCCACGGCCGCGGCCCATGTGATGAGCCCGCCCTTCCGCCCCAAGATCCACCAGGAGTTCCTGTGGCGCGGGCTGCAGAGCGGCCAGCTGCACACCACGGCCACCGACCATTGCACCTTCTGCGCCCAGCAGAAAGCCGCCGGCATCGAAAACTTCGCGAAGATCCCGAACGGCTGCGGTGGCATCGAGGAGCGCATGACCGTGATCTGGGATGCCGGCGTCAACACGGGCCGGCTGACGCCCAGCGAGTTCGTCGCGATCACCTCCAGCAACACCGCCAAGCTGTTCAACCTCTATCCGCAGAAAGGCTCGGTCAGCGAAGGCGCCGATGCCGACCTGGTGCTGTGGGACCCGCAGGGCACGAAGACGATCTCGGCCAATACCCAACATTCCAAGGGCGACTTCAATATCTTCGAGGGCCGCCGGGTGCGCGGCATCCCCAGCCACACGATCAGCCAAGGCAGGCTGGTCTACGCCCAGGGCGAGCTGCGCGCGGTCCAGGGGGCGGGCCGCTATCTGAAGCGCCCGGCCTTCGGTCCGAATTTCCAGGCGGTCAAGGCCAGGGCGCAAGACCTGGCCCCCACGGCCGTGTCACGTTAAGGAGTACCGAGATGGACATGAAGACCAAGCCCGCCCTTGCAGAACTACGCGTCAACGGCGAGCGCCTGTGGGCCTCGCTGATGGAGCTGGCGAAAATCGGCGCCACCGAGAAGGGCGGCGTCTGCCGCCTGGCGCTGACCTCGCTGGACCAGCAGGGCCGAGATCTGGTCATCCAGTGGGCGAAGGACGCCGGCATGACGGTCACGGTCGACAAGATCGGCAATGCCTTCATGCGCCGGCCGGGGCGCAACAAGGCCCTGCTCCCGGTGATGACCGGCAGCCATATCGACACTCAGCCGACCGGCGGCAAGTTCGACGGCAACTACGGCGTGCTGGCCGGCATCGAGGTGGTGCGCACGCTGAACGACCATGGCATCGAGACCGAGGCGCCGATCGAGGTGGCCTTCTGGACCAACGAGGAAGGCTCGCGCTTCGTGCCGGTGATGATGGGCTCGGGCGTGTTCGCCAAGGCCTTCAGCCTGGAACATGCCTATGCGGCCGCCGACACCGAGGGCAGGACTGTCAAGGAGGAACTGGAGCGCATCGGCTATATCGGCCCCGAGGAGCCGGGCGACCACCCGATTGGCAGCTATTTCGAGACCCATATCGAGCAGGGCCCGGTGCTGGAGGATCACGACAAGACCATCGGCGTCGTGACCGGCGTGCTGGGCATCAAGTGGTACGACTGCACGGTCACCGGCATGGAGGCCCATGCCGGCCCGACGCCGATGGCCTTGCGCAAGGATGCGCTGCAGGTGGCGACGAAACTGATGCAGGAGGTCGTGGCCACGGCGCTGCGCCACGGCCCGCATGGGCGCGGCACCGTGGGCATGGTGCAGGTGCATCCGAACAGCCGCAACGTGATCCCGGGACGGGTCAAGTTCAGCATGGACATGCGCAACAGCTCGGATGCGCTGGTCGACGCAATGGATGCCGAGATCCGCAAATACGCGAACGACTTGAGCAAGAAAACCGGGCTGGCCATCCAGATCGAGCTGGTTTCGCACTACCCGGCCGCGCCCTTCCATCCGGACTGCGTGGCCGCGGTGGCCAGGGCGGCCGAGGCGCTGGGCTACTCGAACATGCCGGCCGTCTCAGGCGCCGGCCATGACGCCGTCTACATGGCGCGGCTGGCGCCGGCCGGGATGATCTTCATCCCTTGCAAGGATGGCATCAGCCACAACGAGATCGAGGACGCCAAGCCCGAACACATCACCGCGGGCTGCAATGTGCTGCTGCACACGATGCTGGAGCGGGCCGGCACCTGAAGAAGAAAAGGAGCAAGGCGCCCGGGAGGGCGCCGTGACTTCAGTCCTTGCCGTGGCCATGGCCCTTGCCGTGGCTCTTGCCATGTCCGTGGCCGCGGTCGTCATCGCCGCGGCGGTCGTCCCGGCGATCATCGCGGCGCTCATCCCAGTCGCGCCGGTCGCCATGGTCGCGGCGGTACTGCGGCGCATACACCTCGCGGTACCAGTTGTCGCGCACGAAGTAGACCGGGCGGCCGCAGGCGTTGTAGCGCCCGCAATGCTTGCCCCAGTTCTTTTCATGGCCGGGCGGCACGCGCAGATAGATCGGCTCGTACACCACCCGCGGCTGGCGATGGATATAGACCGGCTCCGCATAGATCAGCTGAGGCCGGACATTGCCGATATCGATGCGTCCATAGAAGCCGGGCTGCCCCACGCTCACGGAAACGCCTACATCGGTGGCTTGGGAGGCCATGGCCGTGAGGGCCAGGCCAGCGGCGAGGACTAGGTGTTTCATCATCATCTTGACTCCTTTCGGGCTGCGGCATTCTGAACGATAGAACGCGAAACCTCGGTCCGCGGTGGACCATCGATACTTTTGGATACCCGAATTACCGGTTCCATCGGGCGGTAACCACCGCCCCCTTTGGACCAGGATGCGTGGCGACGTCGCCGCAGGACATATCGTAGCGCCCCTCCTCCATCGCAAAACCCGCTCAATATGGCCACAATGCACAGCATTGCAAAGGAGTGAGAGATGCCTGCCAGCAAAGCCCCCCGCCATGCCTTCGACAGCACCGTGGCCGAATTCGAGACGCCGTCAGGGCGCCGCGGCCGCTACTACTCGCTGCCCAAGCTGGCCAAGCAGTTCCCCAATGTCAAGCGCCTGCCGATCTCATTGCGCGTGGTGCTGGAGTCGGTGCTGCGCAACTGCGACGGCCAGAAGGTGAGCCTCGCCCATGTGGAGCAACTGGCGAACTGGAAGCCGAGCGCGGCAAGAACCGACGAGATCCCCTTCGTCGTCGCCCGCGTGGTGCTGCAGGATTTCACCGGCGTGCCCCTGCTGGCCGATCTGGCCGCGATGCGCAATGTGGCCGCCGCCGCCGGCAAGAACCCGAAGGCCATCGAGCCCCTGGTGCCGGTGGACCTGGTCGTCGACCACTCGGTGATGATCGACCATTACGGCACGAAGAAGGCCCTGGACCTGAACATGAAGCTGGAGTTCGAGCGCAACCGCGAGCGCTACGAGTTCATGAAATGGGGCATGCAGGCCTTCGACACCTTCGGCGTCGTGCCTCCGGGCTTCGGCATCGTGCACCAGGTGAACCTGGAATACCTGGCGCGCGGCGTGCACAAAGCCGGGGCCAAGGGCGCCAAGGTCTACTACCCCGACAGCCTGGTCGGCACCGACAGCCACACGACGATGATCAACGGCATCGGCGTGGTCGGCTGGGGCGTCGGCGGCATCGAGGCCGAGGCCGGCATGCTGGGCCAGCCGGTCTATTTCCTGACACCCGACGTGGTCGGCTTCGAGCTGACCGGCCGGCTGCGCGAGGGCGTCACCGCCACCGATCTGGTGCTGACCGTCACCGAGATCCTGCGCAAGACAAAGGTGGTCGGCAAGTTCGTCGAGTTCTTCGGCCCCGGCACCGAGAGCCTGTCGGTGCCCGACCGCGCCACCATCGCCAATATGGCGCCCGAGTACGGCGCCACGATGGGCTTCTTCCCGGTGGACGACAAGACCCTGGACTATTTCCGCGGCACCGGCCGTAGCAAGGCCGAGATCGAGGCCTTCGAGGCCTACTTCAAGGCCCAGGGCATGTTCGGCATCCCCAAGGCCGGCGAGATCGATTTCAGCTCGGTCGTCAGCCTGGATCTGGGCACGGTCGTGCCCTCGCTGGCCGGCCCCAAGCGCCCGCAGGACCGCATCGAGATCACCAACCTCTCTTCCAAGTTTGCCGAACTGTTCAGCAAGCCGGCGGCCGAGAACGGCTTCAACCAGCCGGCCGAGCGCCTGCACCTGCGCTTCGCGGTCGGCGCCAGCGCGCCGGCCGCCCCTCCGGTGGCCGCCGGTGCGCCGCGCCAGGTGGTCGAGATGGTGAGCAACCGCCCCACCCTGGCCAGCAGCAAGGGCGGCGAGCCCGGCCTGCAGATCGGCAATGGCGACGTGCTGATCGCCGCCATCACCTCCTGCACCAACACCTCCAACCCCGGCGTGCTGCTGGCCGCCGGCCTCTTGGCCAAGAAGGCGGTGGAGGCCGGGCTGAAGGTGCAGCCGCATATCAAGACTTCGCTGGCGCCGGGCTCGCGCATCGTCACCGAATACCTGGAGAAGGCCGGCCTGCTGCCCTATCTGGAAAAGCTGGGCTTCAACCTGGCGGCCTACGGCTGCACCACCTGCATCGGCAATGCCGGCGACCTGACGCCGGAACTGAACGAGGCCATCACCGGCAACGACCTGGTCTGCGCCGCCGTGCTGTCGGGCAACCGCAATTTCGAGGCCCGCATCCATCCGAACCTGAAGGCCAACTTCCTGGCCTCGCCGCCGCTGGTCGTGGCCTATGCGATCGCCGGCAATGTGATGGTGGACCTGATGACCCAGCCGGTGGGCCTGGGCAAGAAGGGCAAGCCGGTCTATCTGGGCGACATCTGGCCGAGCAGCGACGAGGTCTACGCGCTGATGAAGCACGCGATGAACCCCAAGGCCTTCCGCGACAACTACGAGCAGGTGGACAGGAAGCCCGGCAAGCTCTGGCAGGCGATCAAGGGGGTCGATGGCCAGGTCTACGACTGGCCCAAGAGCAGCTACATCGCCCAGCCGCCCTTCTTCGAGGGTTTCACCCAGGTGCCTCGGTTCGCCGCCGCCGGCGCGGAAGGGGTCAAGGGCGCGCGCATCATGGCGCTGTTCGGCGACTCGATCACCACCGACCATATCTCGCCGGCCGGCTCGATCAAGGAAAGCTCGCCGGCCGGCCAGTACCTGCGCGGCCAGGGCATCCAGAAGGCCGACTTCAACAGCTACGGCTCGCGCCGCGGCCACCACGAGGTGATGATGCGCGGCACCTTCGCCAATGTGCGCATCAAGAACCTGATGATCCCGCCCAAGGCCGACGGCGGCCGCGAGGAAGGCGGCCTGACCTTGTTCCAGCAGCCGGGTGAACGCCAGGGCGAGCAGATGTTCATCTACGACGCCGCGATGCAGTACATCGCCGCCGGCACCCCCACGGTGATCTTCGGCGGCGAGGAATACGGCACCGGCTCCAGCCGCGACTGGGCCGCCAAGGGCACCCAGCTGCTGGGCATCAAGGCCGTGGTGGCCAAGAGCTTCGAGCGCATCCACCGCTCCAACCTGGTGGGCATGGGCGTGCTGCCGCTGCAGTTCAAGAGCGGCGACAGCTGGGAAGGCCTGGGCCTGAAGGGCGACGAGTTGGTCGACATCCAGATCGAGGGCGAGCTGGCCCCGCAGCGCGACGCCAAGCTGGTGCTCACCCGCCCCGACGGCAGCCGCCTCGAGCGCGCGCTGATCCTGCGCATCGACACGCCGATCGAGGTGGACTACTACCGCCACGGCGGCATCCTGCCCTTCGTGCTGCGGCAGTTGCTGGCGGCCTGAGTTTGGCCTCGGCCTCGGCCGCGCGCCGGGGTCGACGTCTTGACAAGACGCAAGTGCGTTCCCTAGCATGCCCAACCTGCGCAAGCCAGAGGGCGACAGACCCCATGCCTCGCGCCCCGTCGGCCACAGTGAGGAGCCGCACCATGCCGATCGAGCCTTGCACGCCTGTCCCCGCCGAGCATGGCGAGGCTCATAGTCTCGAGCAGCGCTTGCTTGATGAGCTGGCACCGGGCCTGACCCTGGCCCTGCAGCAGTTGGAGCAGGCGCAGCAAGGCGATAGCCAGCAGGCCGGGGCCGCCCGGGAGCGCGCACGCGCCCTGGTCAAGGATGCCTTGCAGACCACGCGGTCGATGATCGACGGCCTGCACGCGCCCGAGCCCGACCATGACCTCTCGGCGGCGCTGCGTCGCGCAATCAGTCAGCTGGCCAGCCAATGCGGGCGGGACATCGGCTTCAGCCAGCAGGGTCAACTGGCCGATGTGCCGCGCCTGGTGGCCCGCACCTTGCTGAGCGCCACGCGTGAGCTGGTGATGAATGCCTGCAAGCATGCCGGCGAAGCGGCCATCACCGTGGAGCTGAAACCGGCGGCGCATGGCCTGAGCCTACGGGTGACCGACACGGGGACGGGTTTTGACCCCGGTCTGGCGACGCACAGGGCCGGCGGCCATGGCCTGGCGCAGATGCCGGCCCGCCTGGCTCTGATAGGTGCCAGCCTGGAGCTGCACAGCGCCCCCCGGCAGGGTGTGCGGGCACGGATCGCCTGGCCGGCCGGCGTGCCGGAATCCGGCCGGCCGTGAGGTGACGGCCTTCAGCCTCCCGGGCGCGGCGGCTCGCTCAGTTCGTCCAGGCTCAGGCCGCGCTCCTGCAGCAAGCGCTCCAGGACCGGCAGCAGGACGCCCAGCCGTTCATCCAGTGCATCCCTGACCGTGTCGACAAAGACCTGGGTCTGGCGTTCGATCTCGATGTTCAGCGGCGCACCCGGCTGCTTGTCACCGAAGGTGGTCATCCGCAAGGTCTCAGGGATCAGCCAGACCTCGAACCAGCCGGCGCCGCCGGGCTCGCGGCCCGCCTCGGCCACCGTCAGGCTGGCGCCGTTGATCGCGACATAGCCCTTGGCGAAGATGTAGCGCATCCAGGGTGCCGGCACCCGGATGCGCATCACATGGTTGTTCTCGGGCTTGCGCACGCTCTCCAAGGTGGCCATGAAGTCCACATGGCCCGACAGCGGATGGCCGCCGATCTCGGCGCCCTCCTTGGCGGCGCGCTCCACATTGATCGTGCCGCCCTGCCTCAGCCCGGCCAGCGTGGTCAGGCTCAGGCTCTGCTGCATCACGTCGAAATCGGCCGCGTTCGCGCCCTGCAAGGCCGTCACGGTCAGACACACGCCGTCGCAGGCGACGCTGGCGCCGATCTCCAGGCCCTCGCAGAAGCCGACCGGAAAGGCCAGCGTGAAGCTGGTCAGGCCGGGCTTCTCGGTGATGGCCGCCACCTTGGCCAAGCCTTGCACAATGCCGGTGAACATCAGGCATGCTCCTTGAACAGTTCGGGCGTGAAGCCCAGGCTCAGGCGTCCGTCGGCCTCGTCCGACCATTGCACGATCGGGCGCTTGATCACGCTGGGCTGCTGCAGCGCCAGCGCCGCGGCGCTGGCCGCATCGCCGACGCCGGCCTTGACGCTCTCGTCCAGTTTGCGCCAGGTGGTGCCGGCGCGGTTGATGACCTTGTCCCAGCCGAACTGGGCGATCCAGCGCTGCAGCTCGGTGGCGGGCACGCCGGCTTTCTTGTAGTCGTGGAACCGGTAGGCCAGGCCTTGTTCGTCCAGCCAGGCGCGCGCGCGCTTGACGGTATCGCAGTTGGGAATGCCGTAAACAGTAATCATGGCCAGGACGCTATCACGAACCGCTACCATGAAGCCGATGATCGACTGGCTGCACGAGACTTCGCTGGATTTCCCCCCCGCCGCCGAGGCCCTCGGCCCGGACTCCGAGGCGCCGGGGCTGCTGGCCGCCGGCGGCGACCTCAGCCCCGAGCGGCTGCGCGCCGCCTACAGCCGCGGCATCTTCCCCTGGTACGGCCCCGGCCAGCCCATCCTCTGGTGGTCGCCCGATCCCCGCATGGTGCTGCAGACGCGCCATTTCAAGCTCAGCCGCTCGCTGAAGAAGACCATCGCGCGCTTCCGCACCACGCCCGGCTGCGAAGTGCGCGTCGACAGCGCCCTGCCCCAGGTGCTGCAGGCCTGTGCCCAGACCCCGCGCGAGGGCCAGAACGGCACCTGGATCCTGCCGGAGATGCGCGCCGCCTATCTGCGCTGGGCGCGCGAACAGGGCGCGGTGCACAGCGTCGAGACCTGGATCGACGGCGAGCTGGTCGGCGGACTCTATGGCGTCAATATCGGGCGCATGTTCTTCGGCGAGTCGATGTTCATGCATCGCACCGACGCCTCCAAGATCGCGCTGGCGGCCCTGATCTGCCTGTGCCGGCGCAACGCCATCCCCTGGATCGACTGCCAGCAGAACACCCGCCACCTGGCCTCGCTGGGCGCCACCGAGCTGCCGCGCGAGCGCTTCGAGACGCATCTGGCCGCGGCAATCGGGCAATCTTCACCCTTGCCGGCGTCGGCCTGGGTTTTCGAGCCCGGCCTGTGGGCCTGGCTTGACGCAAAATAATCATCAACGCCAAGCCCGCCGGCCAGCGAGGACCCGACGCCGTGACCCATCCCAAGGAACTACCGCTCTCCCAGCTGCAGTTCTACGCCACTGCCCCCTACCCCTGCAGCTACCTGCCCGAGCGCCAGGCGCGCTCGCAGGTGGCCACGCCCAGCCATCTGATCCATGCGGACGCCTATTCCAATCTGGTCGAGGCGGGCTTTCGGCGCAGCGGGCTGTTCACCTACCGGCCCTATTGCGACGGCTGCAAATCCTGCGTGCCGATGCGCATCCCGGTGGCCGAGTTCCGGCCCTCGCGCAGCCAGCGCCGCGCCTGGAAGCAGCACGCGGACCTGGAGGCCCGCGTGATGCGGCTCTCCTACAGCGAGGAGCATTACCAGCTCTACCTGCGCTACCAGGCCGGCCGGCACAGCGGCGGCGGCATGGATCACGACAGCGTCGACCAGTACACCCAGTTCCTGCTGCAGAGCCGCATCAACTCCCGCCTGGTGGAGTTCCGCGCACCGCCGGCCGAGCCGGGCGGCGAAGGCCAGCTGAAGATGGTGTCCATCCTCGACGTGCTGAACGACGGCCTGTCGGCCGTCTACACCTTCTATGCGCCCGAGGCCGGCGCGAGCTACGGCAGCTACAACGTGCTGTGGCAGATCGAGCAGACCCGCCGCCTGGGCCTGGCCCATCTCTACCTGGGTTACTGGATCGCCGAGAGCCCCAAGATGGCCTACAAGGCGCGCTTCCGCCCGCACCAGCTGCTGCGGGACGGCGTCTGGGCTCAGGCCGACTGAAGCCGGCCCAGCACCTCGTCCGCGATCGCCAGACTGCTGGTCAGCCCGGGCGATTCGATGCCCAGCAGGTTCACCAGCCCCGGCACGCCATGCTGGGCCGGCCCGTCGATGCGGAAATCCGGCGCGGGCGTGCCCGGCGCATGGATCTTGGGCCGCACGCCGCTGTAGGCCGGCTGCAGCGCGCCGTCCCGCAGGGCCGGCCAGTAGCGCCGCACATCGGCATAGAAGCCTTCGGCGCGCGCCGGGTCGACCCGGTAGTCCAGCGCGTCCGGGCTGTCCACGCCCTCCAGCCACTGGGCATCCGGCCCGAAGCGCGCCTGGCCGCCCAGGTCCAGGGTCAGGTGCACGCCCAGCCAGGCATCCTGCGGCAGGGGGTAGATCAGGCGGCTGAAGGGCGAGCGCCCGGCCAGCGCGAAATAGCAGCCCTTGCTGTAATGCGCGGCCGGCACCTGGGCGGCCGGCAGGCCCTCGCTGCGCGCGGCCAGCCAGGGCGCCCATAGGCCCGCGGCATTGACCACCACGCCGGCCAGCAGCTCCATCTCGTCCTCGCCCTCCACCGCCACCCGCAAGACCTGGCCCTCGGGGGTCGCGCGCAGGCCGCGCACCTCGGAGCCCAGGCCGAGGGCGCCGCCGGCGCGTTCCAGATCGCCCTGCAGCGCCAGCATCAGGCCATGGCTGTCGACGATGCCGGTGGAGGGCGACAGCAGCGCCGCCTCGCAGCGCAGGGCGGGCTCCAGCGCCCGGGCCTCGGCCTGGCTCAGCCAGCGCAGATCGTCCACGCCGTTGGCCGCGGCCTTGGCGGCCAGGGCCTGCAGGCCCGGCAGCTGCGCGGCCTCGGTGGCCACCACCAGCTTGCCGCAACGGCTGTGCGCCACGCCATGGCTGGCGCAGAAGTCGTAGAGCAGGTGCCTGCCGGCCACGCACAGCCGCGCCTTCAGCGAGCCCTCGGGGTAGTACAGCCCGGCATGGATGACCTCGCTGTTGCGCGAGCTCACGCCCTGGCCGATCGCCGTCTCGCGCTCCAGCACCAGGGTCTCGCGCCCGCTGCGCGCCAGCGCCCGCCCCACCGCCAGGCCGACGACGCCGGCCCCGACCACCACTGCATCCACCTTGTCCATGCGGGCGATTGTGCCGGCCGCAGCGCTGGGCGCCGTTGCGGTGTCCACTAATTCACAGGGCGCCATGGCGGACATGGCTCATCCGGGCTTTTCCCCTGGCGCGGCCATCATGCGGCCACGCATACTGAGCGCAACAACCGGCCAAGCCGGCACACAACAGCACATCACGTCGAGGGAAAGCAGTCGCCATCATGTCCAGCCCGATTCTTCGCCGGGGATGAACCCGATGGACCTGCAAAGCCTGGCCGGCCTGGGGGTGCTCGCGGCCAATGCCATCTTCGTGATACTGGCGGTCGCCGTCTATCTGCGCATGAACGGCCACGAGGAGCGGCGCCTGCGCTATCTCAGCCATGCCTTGCACGAGCACCGCGAGGCCGGCCTGCAACTGCTGGCCGTGACCCGCGAGCTGCGCCGCCAGCTGGAGCAGGACGGCGCCCGCCAGCCGCCCGCCCCCGCCCGCGAACCCGCTGTCGCAAGCATGCCGGACTTCGACTTCGAACGCCTCAGCCCCCCCGCAGCGCCGCCCGCCGACTACATGGAATGGCGGCGCCAGCATCAGGTGGAACTGGCGCGGCTGCTGCGCCAGCGCCGCCAGCTGCTGCAGGTCGTGGAAGCCAGCCGGCTGCAATCGATACGCCGCGGACAGGCCAGCGTCGCCCCGGCGCAATCCGGCGGCGAACGCGCGATGGCCTCAGCCGAGGGCTGAGGCCGCGACCAGGGTGGCGTCGGGGCTGAACTCGCCACCCGCCAAGCGCGCGCGCAACTCGTCAGGCGCCAGCGCCAGGAACTCGGCCACCTCGCCGTCCTGGTTGGCGGGAAAGAAATCGGCGGGCAGCCGCAGCGCATAGACATGCAGCACCTCGTCGTGCAGGCCCTCGGGCTCGGCCCGCCGGCTGCGCAGCGCGCCGGCGCTCGCCAACGGCGCGCTCAATGCGGCCGGCACGCCGGCCTCCTCCCACAGCTCGCGGCGCGCGCAGGCCAGCAGGTCCTCGCCGGCCGCCAGGCCACCTGCCGCGAGGTTGTCGAGCCGGCCCGGGTCGGTGGGCTTGTGCAGGGCGCGGCGGCCGCACAGCATGCGACCGTCGGGCCACCAGCCGTTGATGTGCACCGCGCGGCTCATCAGGCCGAAGAAGCGGAACGCCGCGCGCTCCAGGCGGAACAGCTCCGCGCCGCGCTCCCGGCAGGGGTCGGCCACCGGCATTTCGCAGGCATAGGCCTCGCCGCGCCAGCCGGGGATCGCGCCGCGCTCGCGCAGCGCCTCGGCCGCGGTCTGGATCAGCGCCGAACGCTCCGTGGGCGGCGGCGTCCAGTGCAGATCGCCGTCGCGCAGCCGGGCATGCGGCGCGAGCAGCGGCAGGGCCAGCTCCCGATGGCCCGGCGCCAGCCGGCCGATCGGCAGATCGTCCAGCACCAGAGCGGGCCAGTTCATCCAGTCCATCATTCAACAGTCCACAGGTCCGTCCAGAGCCCTCCCGGATCCAGCAGGTGCCGCCGATCCGGCTCCGCCGGTCGAGTCGGCATCGCCCCCCGGCGTCACCAGCAGCGCAGCGGCCGTGGGCAGGAAGCCCTGGCCGCCCTGGCCGACGAAGAAGGTGATCGGCAACACGATAGCGGCCGGCAGATTCAGCAGATTCGGCGGTTGCGGCATGGATCGATTCTGCGCCGTGGCCCGGCGCGGTCGCGAGCCATCGATTCATCAATCGCACAAACTGTCGCGGACGCGGCCTCCCATGCCTGGGTCGGCGCCGCCAAGAAAAATCCCTGCCCGCCCGAGCCAATGGGCATCCGCCGATTCCTCCAAGACCCAGGCCAGGCTTGCGACGCTTCATCCCGCGGGTCGGCTGCGCGATGCGCAACATCGTCGATGCTGTGCCCCATCGGGAGTCCGCGCGTCCTGCGTGACGCGCGCGATTCCTTGCGCATGTCGACGGTGCTCGGGCCGCCGACTCCCGTCATGCCTGCCCGATGCATCCCCTGTGCTTACAGCGGTCCGTTCTGTTGCATACTGCTCGGCACACCGCGTTGCCACCGGCCAAGCGGTGCGCTATCGTAGATCGCGGTAGGGGAACCGGTAGGGAGCGCGCATGGGCTTGACACCCAGCCGACTGCACTGCACCGCGGCAGCGGTGCTCAGCGTATTGCTGGCAAGCCCGCTGACCGCCGCCGCGCGGTCCAATCTTATTGATCTCAGCCTTGAAGAGCTTGGCAACGTGCTGATCACATCGGCATCCAAGCGAGAGCAGCGCCTGGCAGATGCCCCGGCCTCGGCGTTTGTGATCACGGCGGACGACCTGCGCCGCAGCGGCGCCACCAGCCTGCCCGACGCGCTTCGGCTCGCACCGAATCTGCATGTGGCCCGCGCCAGCGCGACCGGTTTTGCGATCAGTGCCCGGGGGTTCAACAGCAGCTCGGCGAACAAGCTGCTGGTCCTGATCGATGGACGTTCGGTGTACGCCCCACTTTTCGCCGGCGTCTTCTGGGATGTACAGAACCTGCTGCTTGAGGACGTGGAGCGCATCGAGGTGATCAGCGGCCCGGGCAGTACGCTCTGGGGCGTCAATGCGGTCAATGGCGTCATCAACATCATCACCCGCAGCGCGTCGCAGACCCGCGGCGTGCTCGTGTCCGGCGGTGCCGGCAATACCGAGCGACAGGTGTCCGCACGCCTGGGCTCGGCGGCGCCGGGAGGCGGCGACTTGCGGTTCTACGCCAAGCGTGAGGACCAGCGCCACACCGAAACCGAGAACGGCACCTTCGTCGATGATGCCGCTCACACCACGCTTGCAGGATTCCGCGCGGACTGGGGCGGCGACGATCGCTTCACCCTGCTCGGGAATGCCTATCAAGGGCATCGGGGGCAGCCGCTGCCGGGCTCGATCATGATCACCGGCGTTCCCCTCGAGCTGGGGACCATCCATGTGTCCGGCGCGAATCTGCTGGCGCGGTGGGAGCGGCGGTGGCGCGATGGTGAGCTGAGCGTCCAGGGCTACCTCGACCGCACGGTCCGCGATGTGCCCCCCACCTTTGATGAAACCTTGAACGTGGCCGATCTGGCCGTTCAGTACACATCCCGCCGGTCTGACGTGCATACGCTGGTACTGGGCGCGAACTACCGGCATGCAAGAGATCGAGTCGAAAGCAGCACGCCGTTCTTCGCCTTCCTGCCCACGCGCAAGGGATTGAGCTGGTCGAGCCTGTTCGCGCAGGACGAGATCCGGCTCAGCGAGGACTGGCAACTCACCTTGGGCGTCCGCGCCGAGCGCAACAACTACACGGGTCTGGAGTTTCTGCCCAATCTGCGCCTGGCGTGGAAGCCTTCGCCCAGGCAGCTGTGGTGGATGTCCGCCGCCCGGACGGTGCGCGCGCCCTCTCGTCTGGACCGCGATGCCTATATACCGGCCCGGCCGCCGTTCCTGCTGGGAGGCGGCCCCGATTTCCGGGCCGAGACCGCGAATGTCCTCGAGCTCGGCTACCGTGGTCAGCCCGCCGAAACGGTTTCGCTGTCGGCGACAGCATTTCACGCCGAGTATGAACATCTACGAACGCAGGAGCTAGCGCCCAGCCGCACCGCGGTGTTCTTCGGCAACGGCATGCGCGGCAAGGTCAGCGGCATCGAAGCCTGGACCAGCGTGCAAGCCGCGACCTCGCTGCGGCTGCATGCCGGCGCCACATTCCTGTGGCCCGAGTTGCGCCTGGCCCAGGGAAGCTCCGACACGGCCATGTCTGTAGAAGCCACCGAAGGCGCCATGCCGCGTCGGCAATGGAGGTTCCGCGCTTCGTTCGACCTCCCCAGCGACAGCGAACTCGATGTGATGCTGCGCTATGTCTCCGCGCTGTCGGCGCCGGAGGTCGACGCCTATACCGCCGTGGACCTCCGCTGGGGCTGGCAAATGGGCGCCCGCACGGAACTGTCGGTGACCGGGCGCAATCTCTTCGACCGGGGCCATGGTGAGTTCACGTCGGCCGCGACGCGCTCGAGTTTGGGTCGCAGCCTGTTCCTGCATGTGCGCACGCGATTCTGATGGCCGCACCGTGCGTTGCCCGCCGTCACTTCATGCTGGCCGCCTTGACCGTCGCCGGCCCCGTCGACGCTGCGGGCGATATGCGCGCGGCCGAGTACCAGGTGAAGGCCGCCTTCGTCTGCAAGTTTGGCGACTACATCGAATGGCCCGCGGAGGCTCGGTCGGCCGGCGAGGCGTTTCGGGTGGGCCTGGTCGGCCCGGATCCGGTGGTGGACGAGTTCCGCCGCACCACCGCATCGATCCTGGTATCGGGACGTGCGGTGGAAGTACTGGACCTGGCCCAGGGGAATTCCCCGGCGAACCTGCATGCTCTCTTCATTGCTCGCGGCGCGGCCGCGCAAGTCGCGGCGGCGGCCATGGCGGCCGCGCGCGGGCGGCCCGTCCTGACCATCACGGAGCATGAGCAGGAAGGGGCAGCAGGCATGATCAACTTCGTGGTCGTCGACGACAAGGTTCGCTTTGACATCGCCTTGCCGCTGGTGGTCCCCAGCGGGCTCAAGATAAGCTCCCGCCTGCTGGGGGTGGCCCGTCGTGTCGAAGGCAGGTCGTAGCATGGTCAAGAAGCTGCAAGCTCGATTGCTTGGTGTCGCCGTCATCACGACACTGGCGGCGCTGCTTGTGGCATTGGGCGCGATGGTGGCTTACGACCTCCATGCCTACCACCGAGGGTGGGTCGCAGATCTGCGATCCCAGGCCGAACTGCTGGGCCGCTCATCCGCGGCGGCGTTGGAATTTGACGACGCCAAAGTGGCAAGCGAGAACCTCGCCCTGCTGCGCCTGCAGCCCAAGGTGCAGATGGCGGCGATCTATCGGGTTCCGGATGGTGTGTTCGCCTCCTATGTGGCCGATGGCGAGATCGACCGGATCCCGCCCCGGGCAGAACCGCCCGGCGTACGCATCGAGGCCCGCCATCTTGTGGTGGTCGTGCCCATGGTGGCGGGAGGCTGGCGTGAGATCGGCACCGTCTACCTGCGCGCCCGGTATGAGTTGTATGACCGGATCCTCAGTTACCTGGGCATCGCCGCTGCGGTGGCATTCGTCGGAATGGGGGTAGCGCTGCTGCTGTCCTCGCGACTTCATCGTGCGGTCACAAGGCCGATCCTCTCGATCAGCGAGGTCGCTCGCGACGTGATGCATCGTCAGGATTACTCGCGCCGCGCGCCGCGCTTGAGCGACGACGAGGTGGGAGTGCTGGCCGACTCGTTCAATGGGATGCTGAGCGAGATGGAGCGACGCACGAGTGAGGTGATGCGACTCAACGAGGAACTGGAATCCCGTGTCCGCGAGCGCACGACACAGCTTGAGACCTCGAACGAGGAGTTGCAGCGCGCCACCGAGAGTGCGGAGAAGGCAAATCGCGCGAAGTCGGAATTCCTGTCGAGCATGAGCCATGAGCTTCGCACGCCGCTCAACGCCATCATCGGCTTCGGTCAGCTATTGGAAGGCGAGGTCGTGGCAATCCAGCCCGAGCGCCGCCAGGAGTTCGCATCGCATGTGGTGAAAGCCGGGCGGCACCTGCTGGTCCTGATCGACGAGATACTGAATCTCGCGAAGATCGAAAGCGGGCGCGTGGCCCTGGCCACGGAACCCGTGCCGCTTGCCGACGTGCTGGAAGACTGCCGGACGCTCACCGAGAGCATGGCAGGCGAGCATGGCATCGTCGTTCGCTACGCCGCCGGCGCGAAGTTCGCGGCGCTGGCGGACCGAGTGCGGGTCAAGCAGGTCTTGTTGAACTTGGTCTCCAACGCCATCAAGTACAACCGCCCCGGAGGCGCGGTCTATGTCGAGTGCGAGACGCCCTTTCCGGGACATGTGCGCGTCTCGGTGCGAGACACGGGGTTCGGCCTTCAGCCCTCCCAGCTGGAAGCGCTTTTCCAGCCCTTCAATCGGCTCGGGCAGGAGGCGGGAACGGAGCAGGGGACGGGCATCGGCCTGGTGGTGACGAAGCGCCTCGTGGAACTGATGGGCGGCAGTATCGGGGTGAAAAGCACGCCCGCGGTCGGCAGCACATTCTGGTTCGATCTTCCCATGGCCGAAGCGCAGGCTGCCGCCGCGCTTGCTGACGCCACCGGGACCTCGCCGGCGGAGAATGCCGCGCCGATCTCGCCGAACGGCAACCGCCCCTGGGCCACCGTCCTCTACGTCGAAGACAACGAGGCGAGTCGAAAGCTCGTCGAAGTGGTCCTGGGGGCGCGCGCAGGCGTACGGCTTCTCACGGCTACCGATGGACTTAGCGGCGTGCAACTGGCGCGCGAGCGCCGGCCCGACGTGATCCTGATGGACAACAACATGCCGGCGATGAGTGGGCGCGAAGCGCAGGCCATCCTGCGCGATGACCCTCGGACGGCCCAGATTCCGGTGATCGCCCTGACCGCCAACGCCATGCCGGACGCCGCCGCGGCGGGCCTGGCCGCAGGATTCTTTCGCTATCTGACCAAGCCTGTTGACGTGGCTCAGCTCCTCGAAGCTCTCGACAGCGCGCTCGTGGAGGCCAGGCGGCAACCCCGAGACCGCTGAGCTCGCACGTCTCGCTTTTGTTGAGCCGACCTCGACCCGACGAGCGGCAAGCTCAAGCGCCAGGTTCCGGCTTTCGATCAGATCAAGTCAGCCCGGCCGCCACGCGAGGTCAATGCGGCCATCGACAATGCCGATGCGCCGATCCGCGGCCGACGCGAAGCTGCTGTCGTGCGTGACTGCGACCACCGTCTTGTTCAGTTCATGCGTCAGCTCGCGCAGGATGTCGCGCACGTTGGCGCTGGAGGCGGAGTCGAGGTTGCCGGTCGGTTCGTCGGCCAGGATGACAAGCGGATCATTCGCCAGCGCGCGGGCGATCGCAACGCGCTGGCGCTGACCGCCCGACAACTGGCTCGGGCGCTTCCGGTGCTGGCCTTCCAGGCCCAGACGATCAAGCAGCCGCGCGGCGCGCTCGCGAGCCGCCTCGGCCGAACATCGCCCGAGCTTGCGAATCGGCAGCGACACATTGTCCAGCGCGCTGAATTCGGCCAGCAGAAAGTGGAACTGAAACACATAGCCCAGCTTTGCCAGGCGGAAGTCCGTGAGCCGGTCGTCACCGAAGGCGGTGGTGTTCTCGCCGTCGATCCAGATGCGCCCGCGCGTGGGCATGTCGAGCAGCCCCAGCAGATAGAGCAGCGAAGACTTGCCCGAACCCGAAGGCCCCATGACGCAGACGAACTCGCCGCGCTCGATTTCGAGGTTGACCTCCTCCACCAGCGTGACAGGCAGCTCGCCGGCGAGCGTGCGCGTGACATGTTCGACGCGAATCACCGGGCCCGAGATCGATGCGCCGCCACTCATGCCGCACCTCGAAGGATGTCCACCGGATGCACGCGTCCGGCACGCCTAGCCGGCAGGTAGGACGCCGCCAGACACGACAGCAGGGCGAACAGGGCGGCCAGCGCATACTGCTCGGCCCCCCGCCACAGCGGCAGGTGCACCACCTCGGAAATACCCGGCGGGCGGATCTCCACCCGGCCCAGCACCTCCATCAGCAGCACGCCCAGCAGGACGCCCATCCCACTGCCCAGGAGCCCGACGATCAGGCCCTCGAGCAGGAATATGTTCCGCAGGTCGCGGGCATGGAAGCCCATCGATTTCATGATCGCGATGTCGCGCGTCTTCTCCATCACGATGGTCGAGATCGTGTTGTAGATACCGAAGGCGGCCACCACCAGGATGGCCGAGACCACGCTGTACATGATGATGTTGCGCACCAACAGCAGGCTCAGGATGTCTTCCGACGCCTCGATCCACGACACCGACTTGTAGCCCGTGGCGGCTTCGATCGTCTGCGCCACCCTTTGCGCCGCGTAGGGGTCCTCGAGCTGGATGATCACGCGGTTGACGCGGTTCTCCCGGCCGAGCAGTGCCTGTGCGCGCTTGAGCAGCACGAAGGCCTGAGCCTCGTCGTAGGCGGCATTGCCGGTCCGAAAGATGCCCACCACGCGCAAGGCATGGCTCGTCCCATCGGCGCCGAGCGCGCTCACCGTGCTGCCCAGATGCAGGCTGAACTTGTCGACCAGCCCCTGGCCGACGACGACGCCGTTGGGGTTTGCCGCCAGCGCATCCAGTGAGCCCTCGCTCATCTTCTCCTCGATGGTTGTCACCTGCTTCATCTTCTCGGGCACCGCGCCGGACAATGCGACGCCCTGCTGGCGGCCCGCAAACGTGAGCACGGCCGCGCCGGTGAGCACCGGTGCGGCACGCAGACCGGGCAGCGCCTCGATCAAGGCCAGCCGTTGTGGCCAGCCACGGATGCCGCGCGTCTCGATCAGGGGCCTCACGTTGTGCACGGCCACCGCGGCCTCGGGCCAGCGCAGTTGCGCCGGCTGCTCGCGACCCTGGCGCACCTCGTCGTACACGGTGATATGCGGACTGTTGTCAACCAGGCGCTTGATGAAGTCCTTTTCCGAGCCGCGCATCAGCGACGATACGGCCAGAAAGAACGCGACCCCCAGCACCACCCCTGTCAGCGACACCAGCGTCTGCCGCTTGCGGCTCGTCAGGTGAGCCAACGCGACGTCGAGGGCGATTGCCATGGCCTCAGCGCGTCGCGGACGCGGCGGCCGACGCCGGCGCGGCATGCGCGCGCTGCCCCTCGCGCAAGCCGTCTGCGGGCGAGAGCACCACCGCTTCGCCTTCCCCGAGCCCGCTCACGATCTCGGTGCGCTCGGTGCCGCTCACGCCCTTGCTCACCTCCCGGCGGCGCAGCCGGTCTTGCTCCACCACCCACAAGAGATTGCCCTTGAGCGCCCGGTTGGGAACGAGCAAGGCGGCTTCACGCCGCGCCACGACCAGGTTGGCGTCCATCGTCATGCCGGCGCGCAGCGGCGCGGCGCTGCCGGCGGCCGCATCGGCGAAGCGAATGCGCACGCGGTAGCTGCGCGACACGGGGTCGCCCTTGGGCGTGATCTCCGCCACCTCGCCGTCGAACAAGCGCTGCGGAAGCGCGTCGGTGTGCATGACCACCTTCTGACCGACGGCAACGCGGGCAATGTCCTCCTCGTCCACCTCGGCGCTCACGCGCAGCGGCGCACAGCAGGCCAGCGTGAGCACGGTCTGGCCGGCCGCGATGAACTGACCGAGTTCGCCGTCGCGGCGCAGCACGGTGCCGTCGGCGGGTGCCACCAGCATGTTGTAGTCGCGTTGGGCCCGGGCACGCAGCACGGCGGCTTGCGCCGCCTGGTACTCCATGCGCGTGCGGTCGAGTTCCGCTGCCGAGATGAAGTTCCGAGCCACCAGGTCGCGGGTGCGTTTGTACTGTGTCCGCGCCAACTCCTCGCGCGCCAGCATTTCCCGCACCGTATGCTCCAGGTCGGCCGATTCGATCCGCGCGAGGATCTGCCCGCGCTGCACCTGCTCCCCTTCTTCGACGTTGACTGCCGCCAGTCGACCGCCGCTGCGCGGCGCCACGGGTACCATCACCGTGGGCTCGACGATGCCCGTGGCATACACGGCCTCGATCGCGGGCCCACGCACCGAACGCGCGGTCTCGACGCGCACCGGCCACTGAAACCAGGCAATGCCGGCCGACGCCACCGCCAGGGTGGTCAGGGCGAGGCCGATTCCCGTTTTCCGCTCCAAGACAAATCCTTGGTCACTGGGTTCACCGGCGGTGTTGATGGCTCAAGCGCCATCGCCATCAGCGCGGCAGCCTTCCAGAATGCGCCGGTTGCCCGCGCCAGAAGACGTTCAACTTCCGGCAAGCGGTCCCGGCGCTCGCACGATATCTGCAGTTTGCCACGGCCGTGGAACTCGGCGCAGCCTTGCACGCCCTCATCCGGCTTGAGCCTGGCGAAGGCGACGCGCGAGTGACCGTCGATGGCCAGGTGCACCGCGTCCCAGCCGATGCCGCGGCTGTGGTTCTTGGTGCGGGTCGCCAGCGATGCGGCGGCCGCCGACACCATGCGCCGCCGCGTCTTGCTGCCCGTTGATGTACTTCGTCGGTGCGTGCGCTACGAGATCTGCCCCATGTTCAAAGCCCCGAAACATCGGGGCGGCATGGCGGTGGCGTCAAGCGACAGCATGGCACCGCCAGCCTGGCAAAAGACGCTCGCGAGCGAGCCAGCCAGCGACGACGAATCAGGCCTTGAAGATCGCTTCCAGGTCGACCTGCTCTTCGTTGGACTCCAGCTTCATGCTGCCCTCGATGTGGTCCAGGTGCTCCAGCATCAGCCGCTCCGCGCGCGCCACGTCGCGCTTGGCGATCGCATCGATGATCTGCGAGTGCTCGTCGGCGCGACAGCTGGTGGCGGTAGGCGCGTCGTAGAGGAAGATCATCAGGCAGGTCAGCACCGACAGCTCGCGCATGTTGCGCGCCAGCGCGGTGTTGCCGGCCAGATCGGCCGCCAACGAGTGGAACTCGCCCGACAAGCGGATCACCGCACGCTTGTCGTCGCGCCGGCGCGCGTCCAGCTCCAGTTCCTGGTGCTGGCGCAGCTTGGCCAGCTTCTCCGGCGTAAGCGTCTCGATCAGCCGGCGCAGCACGGCCGGCTCGATCAGCCGGCGCGCCTCGAAGACGTCGAGCGTCTGCTCAATGGTCGGACGCGCCACGAAGGCACCGCGCTGCGGATAGATCTCGACGATCTGCTCATGCGCGAGCCGGGCCAGCACTTCGCGAATGCGCGCCCTGCTGACATTGAAGATCTCGGCCAGCCGCTCCTCCACCAGCTTGGTGCCGGGGTGCAGTCGGTGTTCCAGGATGGCCACGTAGATCTTCTCGTAGATCTCGTCGTGCGCGTTCTCGCGCTGCAGTCGGGCTTGCGAAGCACCGCGGCGGGCGGTTCGGGTCGGCGGCATGTGCGCGTGATCGTCGTGCGTGTGATGGTTGGCGGAAGGCCGCGCCCGCGCCGAGGACAAGGAAGAACGCCCGGCGCGCGCGGAGCTGCCGGCCATTGTACGGACCGAGCCGCCACCGTCTTCGAGGGCGGCGCGCAGCGAGTCATCGTCGCTCATCGCCATGAGAAGAGCTCACCCCAGCCGCGAACAGTGGCCGGGTCGGCACCGGCCGCACGCAACTGGCCCCAGACCGTGGTGCTGACGGTATCGAGCAGAGGGATGCCGAGTTCGGCCTCGACCGACTCGGCCAAGGCGGCCGCGCGCAGGTTGGTGCAGAAGGTGGTGATGGCCTGCGGCCGCGCCGCGGCGACCTCGCGCATCAGTTCGCGCAGGCGCTCGGGCCCGACCAGCGCGAAGTCGTGGTTGACGCGGATGCCCAGGTGCCGCTCGGCGACCACCTCGATGCCCAGCCGGGCGTAGTTCTCGACGATGCGCTGTTGCACATCGGCCGTGTAGGGCGTGACCAGAGCGATGCGCGTGATGCCGCGCAGCGCCAGAAGCTCGTTCAATGCCAGCACGGCGGTCGTGGCGGCGATACCGGTGCGCTCGCGGATGCGATCGACCAGGCGCCGATCGGCCTCGAAGCCGAGCCAACCCGAAGAGGTGCCGCTCCAGCCGATCACGTCGACCTTGGCATCGGCCAGCAATTCGGCCGCTGCCAGGATCTTGCTGTCGTCGAACTGCCCCAGGGCCTGCTCGGACAGTGCGATCTCGGTCACCTTGAAGCGCGAGAAATGGGCGCTGCAGCCGCCAGGCACGGCGGCGGCCAGCGCGCTGGTGAGCGGTTCCAGCGCGGTATTGGAGGACGGCGTGAGCACGCCGAGCCGGGCGGTCTTGTTCATGGGCGGCATTCTGCCCTGGGTCCAATTTTTTGTCGACAATGGTGTTAACACCATTACCTTCATTTATTTTGTTGACGATTATGTTGACACCCAATTCATCCAGGCATCCAACACTGGCGCGAAGCTTGCGTGACGGAGCGCATCCCTGGGGAAACAGCCCAACACGCACCAAGCAGGGGCCAGAAGCAGTGAAGCCAAACATGATGTCAACATCAATGTCGAACATATCGCACGCAAATGGTGCCAAGAGCACCTTCTCATGAGCAGCTTCGATCTGCTTCTCCGGCGCGCCCGCGTGGCCACCGCGTCCGACACCTTCGAGGCCGACATCGGCATCCGGGGCGGCCGCATCGTGCAACTCGGCCAGGGCTTGCCGGCCGGCAAGCGCGACATCGACGTCGCCGGCCGCGTGGTCACGCCGGGCGGCGTCGACGCGCATTGCCACCTCGACCAGCCGATGGCGCCGCCGGTGAAGATGGCCGACGATTTCGACAGCGGCACCCGCGCCGCCGCCTGCGGCGGCACCACCACCGTGATCCCGTTCGCCGCACAGCAAAAGGGTCGGTCGCTGCGCGCCGCGGTCCAGGACTACCACCAACGCGCCGAAGGCAAGGCGCATGTGGACTACGCCTTCCACCTGATCGTGAGCGACCCCACGCCGCAGGTGCTGAACGAGGAGCTTCCCGCGCTGATCCGCGAAGGCTACACCTCCTTCAAGATCTACATGACCTATGACGATCTCAAGCTGGACGACGGCCAGATCCTGGACCTGCTGTCGGTGGCGCGCCAGCACGGCGCGATGGCGATGATCCATGCCGAGAACGCCGACTGCATCGAATGGTTGACCAAGCGGCTCGAAGCCGCCGGCCGCACCGCGCCGCGCTTTCATGCGCAGGCGCGGCCGATGCTGGTGGAGCGCGAGGCCACGCACCGCGCCATCGCGCTGGCCGAGCTGGTGGACGTGCCGATCCTGATCGTGCATGTGTCGGGCCGCGAGGCGGTGGAACAGATCCGCTGGGCACGCGCGCATGGCCTGTCGGTGTTTGCCGAGACCTGCCCCCAGTACCTGTTCCTCACGGCGGCCGACCTCGGCATCGACGACAGCTACCACGGCGCCAAATGCGTGTGCAGCCCGCCGCCGCGCGACAAGGCGAACCAGGACGTGATCTGGGCCGGACTCAACGACGGCCTGTTCACCGTCTTCAGCTCCGACCACGCGCCCTTCAAGTACGACGCTCCGGAGGGCAAGAAGCCGGGCGGCGAGGAGATGCCCTTTCGCCACATTCCCAACGGCATCCCCGGCATCGAGACGCGCATGCCGCTGCTGTACTCGGAGGGCGTGCTGGGTGGACGCATGACGCTCAACCGTTTTGTCGAACTCACCGCCACCAACCCGGCCAAGGCCTACGGGCTGCATCCGCGCAAGGGCACCATCGCCGTGGGCAGCGATGCCGACCTCGTGATCTGGGAAGAGCGCGAGTTCGTGCTTTCCAACGAGCACCTGCACCATGCGGTCGACTACACGCCCTACGCCGGCCAGCGTCTGCGCGCGTGGCCGGCCCTCACCCTGGCCGGCGGGGATGTGGTGTGGGATGGCCGCGCCTTCCACGCCCGTCCCGGCCGCGGCCGCTTCCTGGCTTGCGGCGCACCCAGCCTGATGCCGAGACGTTCCAACGGAGCAGCGGCATGACGCGCTTGCTGCTCATCAACCCCAACATCTCGGACAGCGTCTCGGCGCTGATCCGCGCCGAGGCCGAGCGCAGCATGGCGCCCGGCGACAGCGTGGAGGTGCTGACGGCGCCCTTCGGCGTGGCCTACATCGAGACCCGCTTCGAGGCACTGATCGGCGCCTATGCCGCTGCGCAACTGGCGGCCGAGCACCACGCAAGCTTCGACGCGGTGATCGTTGCCGCCTTCGGCGACCCCGGGCTCATGGGTCTGCGCGAGGTGCTGCCCTGCCCTGTCACCGGCCTCACCGAAGCGGCGCTGGCCAGCGCCTGCCTGCTGGGCCAGCGCTTTTCCATCGTGGCCATCTCGCAGCGCATTCGAGCCTGGTACCGCGAGACCGTGCAGGCCTATGGCCTGGCCGGTCGCCTGGCCAGCATCCGGGCGCTGGACGAGCCGCTGGCGGACATCGGCCGCGTACAGGACGACCAGGGCGATCGCCTGGTGGCGCTGGCCGAACGCTGCGTGCGCGAGGATGGCGCCGACGTCATCGTGCTGGCCGGTGCCCCCCTGGCGGGCCTGGCACGCAGCCTGCGGGGCAGGCTGCCGGTGCCGGCGGTCGATGGCGTGTCCAGCGCCGTGCGCCATGCGCAAAGCCTGGTCGCGCTGCAGGCCGGGCGCGCATGCCTGGGCGGCTTCGCGCCGCCGCCGGCCAAGGCCCATCAAGGACTGCCGCCGGCCATCGCCGCGCTGCTCAAACACCATTCCTGAAGCATTCAATCTTTCGCGAGAACTTCCATGCGTCGCCCCAGAATCCTTCGCGCCCTCACCGCCGCCCTGGCCAGCGTCACCCTCCCCAGCGTCGCCCAGCAGAAGCTGCAGATCGCCGGCAACTTCGCGGTGGACCAGGTATTCAAGAAGTCGGCGTGGTGCTGTTCCTGGTCTGCGGTGTCACCCAGGTCTCGATGCGCGAACCGGTCAAGAGTGCCTGGCCCTTCATCGCGCTGATGTATGCGGTGCTCGTGGTCTGCATGTTCTTCCCCTCGATCGTGACGGCTCTGCCGCGCACGCTCGGATACTGATTCCCCCGCCGTCCGTCCCTTCCCAACCCTCACGGAGCCGTCCATCATGACGAAGAAACTCATCCACCTCTTCCCGGCCCTGGCGGTCGCCGCTGCCCTGGCCCTGCCCGCCCAGGCGCAGGATCGCATCAAACTCAAGGTCATCGGGCAGCCGCTGGCCACCGGCCTGATCCAGAAGAACAAGGAGCAGCCTTTCTTCGAGCAGTTCGCCGCCAGGACCGGCTTGCCGATCGACGCCGACTACAAGCCGATCGACACCCTGGGCATCAAGGACACCGAGCAGCTGCGCGTGATGAAGGCCGGCCTGTTCGACATCGTCTCGCTGCGCGTCTCGCAGAACTCGCGCGACGAGCCCACCCTGCTGGGTCTCGACCTGGTGGGCGCCAGCCCCGACTACGCGACCGGCCGCAAGGTCTCCAGGGCCTATTTCGACACCGTCGATGCCCGCCTGCAGCAGCAGTTCAACGTGAAGCTGCTGGGCGTGTGGCCCTTCGGCCCGCAGATCCTGTTCTGCAAGAAGCCGATCAGCAAGCTGGCCGACATCAAGGGCATGAAGGTGCGCGTCTATGACCAGAACCTGGCCAAGTTCATCGAGCTGGCCGGCGGCACGCCGGTGCCGGTGTCCTTTGCCGACACGCACCAGTCGCTGTCGCTGGGCGTGGTCGATTGCGCCATCACCGGGCCCTCGAGCGCCAACTCGGCCGGCTGGCCCGAGGTGACGACGCACCAGTTGCCGTTGGGCTTCCAGATGGCACTCAACGGCTATGCCATTTCGATGAAGGCCTGGAACAGCCTGAAGCCCGACCAGCAGGCCAAGCTGCAGGCCGCTTTCACCGCCCTGACCGACGATATCTGGAAATACTCGGAAGAGCTCTTCCAGGACGCGCTCAGCTGCAATGCCGGCAAGGACCCCTGCAGCACCGGCAAGAAGTTCAAGCTCACCAGCGTGGCGGTGACGCCGGCCGACGGCGATCTGGTGCGCAGCGCGGTGAGCAAGGTCTCGCTGCCGGCCTGGGCCGAGGTGTGCGACAAGTCGAATCCGGGCTGCTCGCAGAAGTGGTACGCCACCGTCGCGCCGGTCATCGGCCTGAAATAAGGACCCGATAGATGCCGCCCCCCCGGCACAGCCTCAAAGGAGAACCCGACATGAGCGCCGCACCCTCACTGCACACGCCGGGCGCCGCCCCGGCCCAGCCAGCCCCGGCCATCGAGAAGAGCATCAATATGAAGGACCGCATCGAAACCCTGCTGGCCACCGTCTTCGGCGGCATCTTTCTGCTGCTGTCGGTGGTGGTCGCGGTCGAGACGATCAGCCGCAAGCTGTTCAATGTCTCGCTGCAAGGCGCCGACGAACTGGGCGGCTACGCACTGGCCGTCGGCTCCACCATCGCCTTCAGCCTGGCGCTGATGGGGCGCAACCACATCCGCGTCGACGTGTTCCACGAGAAATTCTCACGCGGCACGCAGGCCCTGCTCAACTGGCTGTCGATCGTGGCGCTGGCGGCCCTGGGCGCCTTCATCGCCTGGATCTCCTTCAAGGTGATCGGCGACACGCTCCAGTATCGCAGCACCGCGCAGACGCCCTGGGCCACGCCGCTGATCTATCCGCAGGCCGTCTGGTATGCGGGCCTGGTGATCTTCGCGCTGGTGGCCATCGGCTACGCGGTGCGCGCCACCATGCTGCTGCTGAACCGTCGACTCGACTTCCTGAACCGCGACTTCCACCCCAAGAGTGCGAAGGAAGAACTCAAGGAAGAGCTGGAAGATCTCGCCGTGCGCCAAGGCGGCGCACAACAAGGAGTGCAGCCATGAACGTCGCCATGATCAGCTTCGCCTTCCTGGCCATGATCGGCCTGATGCTGGTGGGCATCCCGATCGCCGTCTCGATGGCGCTCGTGGGTATCGTCGGTGGTATCGCCGCCTACGGCGTGCCCTTCATGGACTCGATCGCGCCCGTGGTCTGGGGTGTGCAGAACGAGAACCTGCTGACCTCCATTCCACTGTTCGTGCTGCTGGGCGAACTGTTGCTGCGCTCAGGCATTGCCGACCGGATGTACATCGCGCTGTCGGCCTGGCTGGGCCGGCTGCCGGGCGGCTTGCTGCACACCAACATCGGCAGCTGTGCGCTGTTCGCCGCGACATCGGGCTCCTCGGTGGCCACCGCGGCCACGGTCGGCACGGTGGCGCTCCCCTCGCTGCACAAGCGCGGCTACTCGATGCGTGCCTCGCTCGGCTCGCTGGCCGCGGGTGGCACGCTGGGCATCCTGATCCCGCCGAGCGTGAACATGATCGTCTACGGCTCGCTCACCAACAACTCGATCGGCAAGCTTTTCATCGCCGGCATCATCCCGGGGATCCTGCTCACCTGCTGCTTCATGCTGTGGATCTGGATCTCCAGCGTGATGAGCGGCGAGGTCAAGCGCGAGGAGAAGGTGCCGCTGGACGAGCGCATTCGCGTGCTGCGCTACCTGGTGCCACCGCTGGTCGTGTTCGGCATCGTGATGGGCAGCCTGTACTTCGGCATCGCCACCACGACCGAGAGCGCGGCGCTGGGCGTGATCGCCGCGCTGTTGTTCGTCTGGCAGTCGGGCAAGTTGAGCTGGGAGGTGCTGCGCACCTGCTTCATCTCCACCGCACGGGTGAGCGGCATGATC
Source organism: Roseateles sp. GW821-FHT09B06 (assembly GCF_059418245.1). Classification (NCBI taxonomy): domain Bacteria; kingdom Pseudomonadati; phylum Pseudomonadota; class Betaproteobacteria; order Burkholderiales; family Sphaerotilaceae; genus Roseateles; species Roseateles sp. GW821-FHT09B06. The sequence goes on from NZ_JBWKPM010000015.1 coordinate 96,133, forward strand.
CTCCTGATCATCACCGCGGCCTTCATCCTCAATCTGACCATCAGCCTGACCGGCGTGGCGGAGGCGATGACCAAGTGGGTGGCCGGCCAAGGCCTGTCGGCGACCGGCCTGATCCTGGCGCTGATCGTGTTCTACCTGATCCTGGGCATGTTCATGGACGTCCTGTCGATGCAGGTGGCGACCATCCCGATCACCTACCCGATCGCGGTGGCGCTTGGGGTGGATCCGATCTGGTTCGGCATCTTCATCGTGCTGATGTGCGAACTTGGCCTGATCACGCCGCCCGTGGGGATGAACCTGTTCGTGGTGCACGGCATCCGACCCGACAAGGGCGGGCTGGAAGATGCGATCTGGGGCGCCCTGCCTTACGCGCTGATCATGATTCTGTTCACCCTGCTGCTGCTGGCCGTTCCCGGCCTGGCCATCTGGCTGCCAGGGAAGATGTAGAACCATGCCGATGAACGAGCCAACAGCACTCTGGGCCCTGTCCGCCACCACCCTGCAGCGCCGCTATCGCGATGGCAGCCTGAGTCCGGTGGCGGTGGTGCAGGCCATCCAGGCGCGCATCGACGCGGTCAACCCGCGCCTCAATGCCGTCGTGTCGCGGCGCGACGCTGCGGTGCTGGCCGAGGCCGAGGCCAGCGCCCGGCGCTTTGCCCAAGGCCGGCCGCTATCGGCGCTGGACGGCATCCCGCTGACGGTGAAGGACAGCCTGTACCTGGCCGACCTGCCCACCACCTGCGGCACCGCGGCCCTGGCCGAGCACCGCCCCGGCTTCGACGAACTGGCGGTGGCGCGCGCACGCGCCGGCGGCGCGCTGATCCTGGGCAAGACCAACGTGCCCGAGTTCGCCAACGATGGCTACACCGCCAACCCGCTGTTCGGCGTGACCGGCAACCCATGGGCACCCGAGTTGACGCCGGGCGGCTCCAGTGGCGGCGCGGTAGCGGCAGTTGCGGCCGGCATGGGCCCGTTGGCCATCGCGCAGGACGGTGGCGGTTCGATCCGCCGCCCGGCCTCGCACACCGGGCTGGTGGGGCTCAAGCCTTCGCTCAGCGCCTGGCCGCGCCACCATGCCTTGCCCGGCCTGCTGCTGGACTTCGACTGCATCGGGCCGGTGGGCCGCACGGTGGCCGACGTCCGCCTCTTGTTCGATGCCCTCCGTGGTCCGGCGCCGCAGGACCGCTCCTCGCAGGCCGCGGCCTGGGCGGCGACTCGGTGGCCGCGCCCGGCCGGGCCGCTGCGGGTGCTGTACGTCGAGCATCTCAACGCCAATCCGCTGGACCCGCAGATCGCGGCCAACTGCCGCACCGCCCTGCGGGCGCTCGCCGCCCTCGGCCACCGGGTGGAGGACGGCGCCTTGCCATTGGACGTCAGCTTCCTCATGCAGGCATGGCCGGAGATCGGTCAGGTGGGGCTGGCAGCGATGTTCGAGCAACACCCGGATTGGGAGGAACGGGCCAGCCTCAAGTACCGCGTGGCGGCCGACGCCGGACGCCGCGTCTCGGGCGCACGCGTTTGGCAGATCATGGAGCGGGTGACGCGGTTGCGCCGCGAATGCGCGGCCATGTTCGAGCGCGTCGATGTGATTGCCATGCCGGCTGCCGCTGCCCTTCCCTGGCCGGCGCACGAGGCCTACCCGACCCACATCGACGGCCAGGAGGTCGGGCCGCGCGGCCACGCCGCCTACACCGGCTGGGTCAACGCCGCGGGCCTGCCCGGCCTGGCGCTGCCGACCGCGCCTTCGCGCGAAGGTCTGCCGATCGGACTGCAATTGATCGGACCCTACGGCGGCGATGACTTGCTGCTGGACCTCGGCAGCGCCTACGAAGAGGCCGCGCCCTGGGCCGAGCGCTGGCCGCAACTGTGAAAGCGAGACCTTGATGACGACCCTCGATCAAGCCGTGCAGGCCCTGGTGCGGTCGCGCCGAAGCCAGCGCAGCGCCGCCGCCCCGACCTTGCCGGACACCGCCAGCGCCTATGCGGTGCAAGACGGCGTGGCACGAGCGCTGCGCTGGTTCGACGACGACGAAAGGCAAGGCAGCGCCCCGCGCCACTGGAAATCGGGCGGCCCCTCGCGCGACGCGCCGGTGACCCATGCACCGCTGCCACCGGCCGGCGTCTGGGCCAGCCCGGCCGACGCGCGCCACCGGCATTTCCATCTGCGCGGCATCGAAGCCGAGATCGCGCTGCGCATCGGCCGCGACGTGACTGCCGCGCACGCATCTGCACTCGACCAGGCATCGGCCGCGCTCCTGATCGACGCCATGTGCGTCTCGATCGAACTGGTCGACTCCCGCTGGAGCGAAGCCCTGGAGGCGCCAGCGCTGGCCAAGCTGGCCGATCTGCAATCGCATGGCGCGCTGGTGCTGGGCGCCTGGCGGCCCTTTGAACAAGCGCGCGACTGGGCTGCGCAAATCTGCCGCGTCACCATCGGCACGCGGCCGCCACTGGAATTCAAGGGTACCCATTCCATGGGCGACCCCGCCTGGCTGCTGCCCGCCTGGCTGCGCCATGCCGCCCGGGGCGGCAGGACGGTGCGAGCGGGCACGGTGCTCACGACCGGCACCTGGTGCGGCCTGCCGCTCGCCGCCGAGGGCGAGCATGTGAGTGCCGAGTTCCCCGGCATCGGCCGGGCCGAAGTCCAGCTGTAGGACGGTCGGCAACGGCAGGGAGGCAAGACGACGATTTCGCTCGACCAGCGTCCCGGTAGCCGCCATTGCCCACATGTCCCGGGCCGCGCCTGGGGCTCGACCGCACCGCGCGGACCGTCGGCCTGCCCGCAATCGACCATCGCGACCCCGAGTGCGGCATGCCGACCAAGAAGGTGGCGATGGGCATGCGGCAGTTGTTCCAGACGCAGCACCCGATGGACACCACCTCGGCGAACACGGAGGCCATTGCAGCACGAGCTTTTTTGGTCCAACCTTCGCCGCCGCCGTACCCGAGTCCGCGGTACCGATGACCGTGCAGTGTTCCCGGACAAGGCGCGGTTGATTGCTCGGCAGTTCAGTTCAGCTCGAACAGGCCGGCCGCCCCCATGCCGCCGCCGATGCACATGCTGACGACGACATAGCGGACGCCGCGGCGCCGGCCTTCGAGCAGCGCATGGCCGACGAGGCGTGCGCCCGACATGCCGAAGGGGTGGCCGATCGCGATCGCGCCGCCGTTGACATTGAGCCGCTCGTCGGGGATGCCCAGCTGGTCGCGGCAATGGATCACCTGGCAGGCAAAGGCCTCGTTGAGCTCCCACAGGCCGATGTCGGCCACCGTCAGGCCATGGCGCCGCAGCAGCTTGGGGATCGCGAACACCGGGCCGATGCCCATCTCGTCGGCCGCGCAGCCAGCGACGGCGACGCCGCGATATATGCCCAGCGGCTTCAGGCCGCGGCGCCGCGCCTCGGCCGCGCTCATCAGCACCGAGGCCGAGGCGCCGTCGGACAGCTGCGAGGCATTGCCGGCCGTGATGCAGCGGCCCTCGGGCACCCACTGGCCCTTCTTCCAGACCGGCTTCAGCGCGGCCAGGCTGTCCAGCGTCGTGTCGGCGCGGTTGCCCTCGTCCTGCGCCAGCATCACCGGCTGCGTGCCGGCGACCTGGCCCTCCTTGTCGAACAGCTGCTTGCTCGTCGCCAGCGGCACGATCTCGTCGGCGAACAGCCCCGCGCGCTGCGCGGCGGCCGTGCGCTGCTGGCTGCGCAGCGCATACTCGTCCTGGGCCGCGCGCGAGACGCCATAGCGCTCGCTGACGATCTCGGCCGTCTCGATCATCTGGATATAGGCCGTCGGCATCGCCTCCAGCACCGCCCTGGACTGAGCGCGGTAGCCGTTCTTGTGCTGGTTCTGCACCAGCGAGATCGACTCCAGCCCGCCGGCGACGGCGATCTCATGCTCGCCGACCATGATGCTCCTGGCCGCGCTGGCGATGCTCATCAGGCCGGAGGCGCACATGCGGTCGATCGCCATGCCGCCGACGCTGTCGGGCAGGCCCGCGGTGTAGGCGCACAGCCGGCCCAGGTTGTAGCCCTGCGTGCCCTGCTGCGCGGCGATGCCGAGGATCACGTCGCCGACCTCGCCGCCCTCGACGCCGGCCCTGGCCAGCGCGGCGCGGATCACATGCCCGCCCAGCACCGGGGCCTCGGTGTCGTTGAAGGCGCCGCGATAGGCCTTGCCGATCGGCGTGCGGGCGGTGGAGACGATGACGGCTTCGTTCATAAAGGCGGGTTCGTTGGGAATCAGGAATGGAAGGAGAGGCGGCTGATCGTGTCGACCACGCAGCCGGGCTTGTCGGCGCCCTCGATCTCGACGCTGATGCGCACGACGACCTGCACGCCGTCGGCGCCGGCCAGCGCTACCGGCTCGGCCGAGATCACGGTGCCGCGGCCGCGGATGCGCGCGCCGACCTTGACCGGCGCCGGGAAGCGCACGCGCTCGCAGCCGACATTGACGCCCATCTTCAGCCGGTCGTAGGCGACAAGCTGGGGCAGGAAGAAATTGGCCAGGGCCAGCGTCAGATAGCCATGGGCGACGCAGGCGCCGAAGGGGCCGTCCTGGGCGCGCACCGGGTCGACATGGATCCACTGGTGGTCGCCGGTCGCGTCGGCGAAGGTGTCGATGCGCGGCTGCGTCATCATGATCCAGTCGGTCGCGCCCAGGTCCCGGCCGACGGCGCCCAGCACCGCGGCGATGGAATCGAATCGTGCGCTCATCGCGAACTCAGGCGCGCTGCGAGCTGACCGAGACGATCTCGCCGGTCATATAGCTCGAATAGTCGCTGGCCAGGAAGACCATCACATTGGCCACCTCCCAGGGCTCGGCGCCGCGGCCGAAGGCCTCCTTGGCGGCGAGCTGGTCGAGCAGCTCCTCGCTGGCCGACTTCTTCAGGAAGGCATGGATCGCGATCGACGGCGCGACCGCATTGATGCGCACGCCGAACTCGGCTGCCTCCATCGCGGCGCAGCGCGTCAGCGCCATCACGCCGGCCTTGGCGGCGGCGTAATGGGCCTGCTCCACCTGGGCGCGCCAGCCCAGCACCGAGGCGTTGTTGACGATCACCCCGCGCCCGCGCGGCTGCATGCGCTGCAGCATCGCGCGCGTCATCCGGAAGGTGCCGGTCAGCGTGATGTCGATCACCTTGTGCCATTCGTCGTCGGGCATCTCGACGACGCGACGGGAGGTGCCCAGGCCGGCGTTGTTGATCAGCACGTCGACGCCGCCGAGCCGGTCCTCGGCCGCGGCCACCAGCGCGTCGACCTGCTCCTGCCGGCTGACGTCGCAGAGCCGGCCGTAGACGGCGGCCAGGCCGGTCTCCTGCCGCAGCGTCTCGACCGCCTCGTTAAGCCGGCGCTCGTGCACGTCGGAGACATACAGCGCGCGGCAGCCCTCCTCGGCCGCGCGCCTGGCGACGGCATAGCCGATGCCGGCGCCGGCCGCGGCGGTGACGAGCACGGACTTGCCGCGCATGAGGCCATGGGCCGGGACGTAATCGGGAGCGGGTTTCATTGCCATGACGGGGTTCTCTTTGGAAATAGCTCAGCTGCCGTAGACCTGCTGCGGCGGCCGGCCCTCGGCGATCAGCCGGTCCACCACCGACGTCAGCTCGGCCGGGGACCAGCGCACGCCCTTGTCGACGATGCGGCCGGTATGCCAGCCGTCGGCGACCGACAGTTCGCCGCCCTTGGCCTCGAAGCAGCGGCCGCTCACATGGGCCGACAGGGGGCTGCCGAGCCAGACGACGATGCTGGCCACGTTCAGCGGGTCCCAGGCATCGAAGCCGGACTCGGGTTTCTTCACGAGGCCGGGCATCGCGCCCTCGGTCATCGCGGTGCGCGCGGCCGGCGCCAGGCAGTTGACGGTGACGCCGTAGCGCGCCATCTCGGCGGCCTGCACCAGGGTCAGGCCGGCGATCCCGGCCTTCGCGGCCGCGTAGTTGGACTGGCCGATCGAGCCCTGCAGGCCGGCGCCCGAGCTGGTGTTGATGATGCGCGCGTCGACCGCCCTGCCGGCCTTGGCCGCATCGCGCCAGCGCCGGCCCAGCAGGTTGGCCAGGCAGAAATGGCCCTTCAGGTGCACGCGCATCACCGCGTCCCAGTCGTCCTCGCTCAGCGAGACGAACATCTTGTCGCGCAGGATGCCGGCGTTGTTGACCAGCACATGGACCTCGCCGAAGGCCGCCAGCGCGGCGTCGACGATGGCCTGGGCGCCGGCCATCGTCGTGATGTCGCCGGCATTGGCGATCGCGCGCCCGCCGGCGCGCCCGATCTCGTCGGCGACGCCCTGCGCAGCCTCGAGGCGGATGTCGTTGACGACGACGCTGGCGCCCTCGGCCGCGAAGGCCAGCGCATAGGCGCGGCCCAGGCCGGCGCCGGCGCCGGTGATGATGACGGTGCGTTGCTCGCAAATTCCCATGTCAAAGTCTTTCGATGATGGTCACATTGGCCTGGCCGCCGCCCTCGCACATGGTCTGCAGCCCGTAGCGGCCGCCACGGCGCTCCAGCTCGTGCAGCAGCGTCGTCATCAGCTTGGCGCCCGAGGCGCCCAGCGGATGGCCCAGCGCGATCGCGCCGCCGTTGACATTGGTGCGCTCGTGCGGATAGCCGGTCTCCTTGAGCCAGGCCATCACGACCGAGGCGAAGGCCTCGTTGATCTCGACCAGATCGATGTCCGCCAGCTGCATGCCGGCCTTCTGCAGCGCCCGCTCGGTCGCCGGGATCGGCGCGGTCAGATGCCAGATCGGGTCGTCGGCGCGCACGCTCAGATGGTGGATGCGGGCGCGCGGCTTCAGGCCGTAGCGCTTCAGCGCCGCCTCGGACACGACCAGCAGCGCGGCCGCGGCATCGCAGGTCGAGCTGGAGACGGCGGCCGTGATCTTCGGATAGCTGGGGTCGACCGGCTCCAGCGTCGCCATCTTCTCCAGCGTGCTGTCGCGCGCCGTCTCGTCCATGCGGAAATCGCCCCCTGCCAACGGATAAGGAAGCACCTCGCGGTCGAAACGGCCCTCGCGAATCGCGCGCAGCGCGCGGTCGTGGCTCTCCTTGGCGAACAGCTCCATCGCCTCGCGCGACAGGTCCCAATGGTCGGCGATGCGCTGAGCGGCATAGAACTGGTTGACCGGCGCGTCGCCGAAGCGCGCGCGCCAGCCCCGGCTCTCGGCGAAGGGCGTCGTGAAGCCCAGCGGCTGGCCGGCCAGCATGGCCGAGGAGATCGGGATGCTGCTCATGGTCTGCACGCCGCCGGCCAGCACCACGTCCTGGGTGCCGCTCATCACCGCCTGGGCCGCGAAATGCACGGCCTGCTGCGAACTGCCGCATTGGCGGTCGACGGTGGTGCCGGGCACGCCCAGCGGCTGGCCGGCGGCCAGCCAGGCGGTGCGCGCGATGTCGCCGGCCAGCGCGCCGATCGTGTCGACGCAGCCGAAGATCACGTCGTCGTAGTCCTCGGCCGGGATCGCATTGCGTTCGACGATGGCCTTGATCACATGGGCACCGAGGTCGGCGCCATGCACGGCGGCCAGCGAGCCCTTGCGCTTGCCGGTCGGCGAGCGCAGGGCGTCCACGATATAGGCTTCTGCCATGATGAGATTCCGTTGAGATTCAGGGGTTGAAGGTCGCGCCGGGGCCCAGCGGCGCGCCGTCGGCCAGCAGCGCGTCGGCCAGCCTGGCCTTGTGGAAGGCACGGTCGCCCCAGGCCGCATCGAGGGCCCAGGCGCGCTTCATGAACATCTGCAGATCGACCTCCCAGGTATAGCCCATCGCGCCATGCACCTGGATGCTCTTGCGCGCGGCGCTCCACGCCGCCTCGGCGCAGGCCAGCTTGGCATGCGAGACGCGCAGCGCGCGCTGCGGCTGCTGCTCGGCCAGCGCGACGGCCGCGCGGTACAGCACCGGCTTGGCGAACTCGATCCTGGTGACGACGTCGGCCAGGTGGTGCTTGACCGCCTGGAAGGAACCGATCGGCCGGCCGAACTGCTTGCGCTGGGCCGCGTAGTCGACGCCGAGGTCGAGCATGCGCTGGGCCAGGCCCAGCAGTTGCCCGGCCACGCTGAGCGCGCCGCGGTCCAGCGCGGCGTCGGCCAGCTGCTGCCCGGCCGCCGCCTCGGCGAAGCGGCTGGCCGGCGTGCCGCTCCAGGCCAGCTGCGCCAGCCGGCGCGACGCATCGATGCTGGGGCAGCTCGCGATCTGCACCCGGGCCGGCTCCAGCGCATGCCATTCGATCCCCTGTGGCGCCGGCCTTGCCAGCAGCAGCAGGTCGGCCAGGTGCGCATCGGCGACCCAGGGGTTGACCGGGTGGCCGACCGCGATGCGGGCGCTGCCGTCGGCGATGCGCGGCAGCCAGGCCGCGCGCAGCGGATGCTCCGGCGGCAGCGCCGCCAGCAGGCCGGCGGCGAGATAGGCGGTGTCGGGCAGCGAATCTGGGATCGCGAAATAGCCGAGCTGCTGCGTCATCAGCGACCAGTCGAGATCGCCCAGGCCCAGGCCGCCCTCGGCCTCGGGCACCGACAGGGCCGTCAGGCCCAGCTCGGTGAACTTGGCGCGCAGCTCCGGCGAGCGGCCGGCGTCGGTCTGCCACTGCTCGCGCAGTTTCTCGGGCGCGGCTTCGATCATCAGGAAGCGCGCGATCGAGTCGCGGAAGGCCTGCTGGTCGGCGGTGAATGAAAAGTCCATGCTGCTCAACCTTCCTTAGCCTTTAGGCAGGCCGAGCATCCGCTCGGCGATGATGTTGCGCTGGATCTCGTTGCTGCCGGCGTAGATCGGCCCGGCCTGCGCGAACAGAAAGCCCTCCAGCCATTCGGCCGCCTCGGCATCGGGCGCCTCGGGCAGGTATTCGGCGCGCGGCCCGAGGATGCGCATCGCGGTCTCGTGCATCTCGAGGTCGAGCTCCGACCAGAAGATCTTGTTGGTGCTCGACTCGGCGCCGATGCTGGCGCCCTGCTGCAGGCGGCTGACCGTGTGGTAGGAGGCCAGCGTGTAGGCCTCGGCGCCCATCCAGGCGCGCGCCACCGCCTCGCGGATCGCCGGGTCGCGGTCGGCGCTGGCCTGGTGCTTGCGATAGAGCGTCACCAGCTTCTGCGCGGTGCGCTGGAAGCGCGCCGGCGAGCGCAGCAGCAGGCCGCGCTCGAAGCCGGCCGTGGCCATCGCGACCTGCCAGCCCTGGCCCTCGGCGCCGATGCGGTTTTCGACCGGCACGCGCACATTGTCGAAGAACACCTCGGCGAAGGCCTGCTTGCCGTTGAGCGCCTGGATCGGCCGGATCGTCACGCCCGGCGCATCGAGCGGCAGCAGCAGGTAGCTGAGGCCATGGTGGCGGCTCGACTTCGGGTCGCTGCGGAACAGGCCGAACATCCAGTTCGCGAACAGCGCGCGCGTCGACCAGGTCTTCTGGCCGTTGACGACGTAATGGTCGCCCGACGCATCGCTGCTCGGCACCGCGCGGCTGGCGATCGCGGCCATGTCCGAGCCGGCGTTGGGCTCGCTCCAGCCCTGGGCCCACATATCGTCGCAGCGCGCCATGCGCGGCAGGAAGCGCGCCTGCTGCTCCGGCGTGCCGAACTCCATCAGCGTCGGCCCGAGCAGCAGGATGCCGTTCTGGTTGACGCGCTGCGGCGCGTCGGCGGCCCAGTACTCCTCCTCGAAGATCAGCCACTCGATCAGGTCGCAGCCACGGCCGCCGAGCGCCTGGGGCCAGGTGACGCTGCTGTAGCCGCTGGCGGCCAGCTCGGCCTCCCAGCGGCGGTGCTGCTCGAAGCCGGCGCGCGTGTCATAGCTCGCGAAGGCCTCGCGCGGCACATGGCGGGCCAGCCAGTCGCGCAGCTCGGCGCGGAAGGCCCGCTGCTGGGGGGTGTAGTTCAGCTCCATCGTCGCGCTCCGCTCAGAACCTGGCCTCGCGCTTGTCGACGAAGGCCTGCCGCGTTTCCGCCGAATCCGGGCTCATATAGGCCTGCAGCGTGAAGCCCTGTTCCCAGCGGTACTTGCTCTCGAGATTGCCGTCCTCGATGCCGGTCAGCGCCTCCTTGGCGATGCGGATCATGGTCGGGCTCTTGGCGGCGATCTTCGCGGCGATGGCCAGCGCCGTGTCGCGCAGCTCGCCGCGCGGCACGACGCGCTCGACGGCGCCCAGGCGCAGCGCCTCGGCCGCGCCGATCATCTCGCCGGTGAAGAACAGGTAGCGCGTCTTCTGCACGCCGAACATGCGCTGCAGATGGGCCGCGCCGCCCATCGCGCCGCGGTCCACCTCGGGCAGGCCGAAGCTGGCGTCCTCGGCCGCGATGACGATGTCGGCGGCGCCGCAGATGCCGATGCCGCCGCCCAGCACGAAGCCCTGCACGGCCGCGATCACCGGCACCCGGTTCAGGTGCACGGCCTTGAAGGTGGCGTAGTTGCCGGCATTGACGGCGACGATCAGGCCGGAGTCGGCCGCGAGCTCCTTGATGTCGACGCCGGCGCAGAAGCCGCGCCCCTCGGCGCGGACGACGATTACGCGCACCGCGGGGTTCTCGCCCAGCGCCGCGATCTCGGCCGCCAGGGCCTGCCAGCCGGCGGCGTTGAGCGCATTGACGGGCGGGCGGTTCAGCGCCACCTCGGCAACGCCGTTGTCGTGCAGCTGGGTCGTGAATTGTTCTGACATGGGATTGATGACTTTCTTCTTCAAGCGGCCGGCGCCAGCGCGCGCAGCCTTTCGGTGGCCTGCGCCGCGATGCCGGCGATGACGTCCTCGCAGGAGTCGAGGCGGCCGATCAGCGCGGCCACCTGGCCGGCCGACATCACGCCGTCGGCGGGCCGGCCCTCGACCATCGAGCGCTGCAGCAGCATCGGCGCGTTGGCGGCCATCACGGTCTCGGCGATGCCGCCGGCGCCGTCGGAACCACTGCGCAGGCCCTGCCACAGCACCTTCAGCGCATGGGCGCTGGTCATGCCGGTCTGGGCCTTCCATTGCAGCGCCAGGCCCAGCGCGATGCGCAGCCGCTTCAGCGGCGAGGCCTTTTCCAGCATCGCCAGGTATTCGTTCGGGATCATGCGCTGCGGCATGCCGTCGACCAGATGGGAGACGGCGATCTTCTCGGCGTCGCGGGCCGCCAGATAGCGCGCCAACGTCGTCTCGGGCACGCCCGAATCGCGCGTCATCAGGAAGCGCGTGCCCATCGCGATGCCCTGGGCACCGTAGGCCAGCGCCGCCAGCAGGCCGCGGCCGTCGTAGAAGCCGCCGGCCGCGACGACCGGCACCCGCACCGCGTCGACGACCTGGGGCAGCAGCACCGTCGTCGGCACGCTGCCGGTATGGCCGCCGCCCTCGCCGCCCTGCACCGTGATGACGTTGGCGCCCATCTCGATGGCCTTCAGCGCATGCTTGAGCGCGCCCACGGTCGGCATGCAGACGATGCCGGCGTCGCGCAACCGGCCGATGACCGATCTGTCGGGGCCGCGGCCATAGCTGACGGCGCGCAGCCGGTGCTTGACCGCCAGGTCCAGCAACTGCTGGGCGTTCGGCTGGAACATGTGGAAGTTCAGGCCGAAGGGCTTGTCGCCGGTCAGCGCCTTGACGCGCAGGATCTCGGCCTCGATGCGCTCGGCCGCGATCGTCGCGCCGGCCAGGAAGCCGAAGCCGCCGGCATTGCAGGTGGCCGCCACCAGCGAGGAACCGGCCACATAACCCATCGCGGTCTGGATCACCGGCAGTTCGCAGCCGAGCAGATCGCACAGCGGCGTGTGCAGGGCATTCGCGCTCATCGCGCCGACTCCTGCTTGTTGGCCTGGACCATCGACTTCGCGTCATGCCCGCCGAGCGCGCCGGCGCCGAGCAGCTGGCTCTGCGCATGCGCGAAATGGTGGTAGCCGAAGGCCAGGTCCATCGCGCCGCGCAGACCCTGCATCTCCTCGATGCGGTTGATCACGGTCTTGGTCAGCGACAGGCCCAGGCGCGGCTGGGCGGCGATCTTCGCGGCCATCGCGTGGGCCTCGGCCTCGAGCCCGTCGCGCGGCACGACGCGGTTGACCATGCCGAGCTGCGCGGCGCGCGCGGCGCTCATGCGCTCGCCGAGGAACAGGAACTCCTTGGCGATGCGCGGGTTCAGCTCGTGCACATGGGCGAAATACTCGACGCCGGGGATGCCCATGCGCACGACCGGGTCCTGGAAGAAGGCATCGTCGCTGGCGACGATCAGGTCGCAGACCCAGGCCAGCATCAGGCCGCCGGCGACGCAGGCGCCCTGCACCATCGCGATGGTCGGCTTGGGCAGGTCGTGCCAGCGCCGGCACATGCCGAGGTAGACCTCCTGCTCGCGCGCATAGAGCTGCTCGGCGCCGGGCTTGTTGGTGTGGTCCCACCAGAGATGGGTGCGCTCGAAGGGCTTGTCGATGTCGCGCCCCGGCGTGCCGATGTCGTGGCCGGCGCTGAAATGCTTGCCGGCGCCGCGCAGCACGACGACCTTGACCGCGTCGTCGTCGACCGCGCGCCGGAAGGCGGCGTCGAGCGCATAGGTCATCTGCGAGTTCTGCGCATTGTTGAACGCCGGGCGGTTCATCGTGACGGTCGCGATGCCGTCGCGAACCTCGTAGAGCACCGGCGCGTCGGTCTCGTAGACCGAGCGGTCCTCGCGCTGGACGAACTCCTCGCTCATGCTCAGGCCCCCAGCGCGGTGGCGCGCAAGTTGTGCGGGTCGAGGCGCGCCAGCAGCGCGAGCTGCTCGGGCGTCGGATCGGGCGTCGTCGCCACCTCGGCCGGGACATGCAGCGCAAAGCCGGTCGCGTCCCGGACCTGCTGCGCCGTCACGCCCGGGTGCAGCGCCAGCAGGCGCGCCTGGCGTCCGGGGCCGCCGAAGTCCAGCACCGCGAGGTTGGTGAAGATGCAGCGGATGTCGATCTCGTCGAGGCTCCAGCCGCGCGCCAGGCGCTCGGGCTTGTAGCCGACCGAGGCCACCATGTCGACCTCGCCGGCGACGAAGACCTTGGGGCCGTGGTTGGGCACGAAGAAGGAGTTCGCGTGGTTGATCGAATTGCCCGGGAAGCCGCGCACGCCCAGCATCATCGACCTGGGGCGCGCATAGTCGCCGCCGATCATCGAGATATTGGCCTGGCCCCAGCGGTCGATCTGGGTCGGCCCGACCATCGCATGGCGCCTGCCGCTCCAGACGTTGTCGAAGATGCGCGCGAAGCCCATATGGCTCTCGCGCCTGACCCGGTAGTCGCCACGCGGCCCGACGGGAACCGGCTCGCGCACGATCCAGGCCTCGGAGTCGGTCATCATCAGATCGCGGTTGATCGAGGCCATGCACAGCGAGGCGGCCAGCCGCGGCACGATGCCGATGCCGGTGGCGAGCACCTCGCCGTCGTCCTTCCAGGCCTGCGCGGCGGCGCAGATCACGCGGTCGACCAGCGTTGTTTCAGTCGTCATCGTCGCGCTCCTTCAGAACACCGGCAGCGGCAGCTCGCGCACCGCGGCCTCGCCGCCGACGCGCTCGAGGTATTCCTGCTCGGTGCAGGCCACGTAGCGCTCGAAATACTGTTGCCAGCCGCCCGGCTCCCTGGCGCTGGCGGCGTAGGCCTTGAAATGCCCGACGTCGAAGCCGTACAGCGGCGCACAGGAACTCGGATGGGCACCGCAGGGCAGGTGCACGACGCCGCTGGTCTGGGCGCGTTCCCAGTGCACATAGCGGGCCTCGTCGTCCTGCTCGAAATGGCTGCCGTCGACCAGCTCGTCGCAGCTGACAAAGGTCTTCCTGGCCGCGCGTGCGAACAGGTCGTCCATATAGAGATCGGGGCCCTTGACCTGGCAGACGCCGCGCTCGTCGGCCCGGTCCACATGCAGCAGCGCCGCGTCGAGCGGCAGCGCCGGCATCGCGACCCATTGCTTGCCGTCGTAGGGCGAATCGACCAGGCGGATCGCCGGGTTCTGCTTGAGCACGTCGGTGCCGAGGCCGACGCGCGTCGGGATATAGGGCACACGCATGCCGGCGGCCTTCAGCCCCAGCATGAACAGGCCCTCGTCGACCTCCATCACCTCGAGGGCACCGCTCTGGCGCGCGAGGCGGAAATAGGGCTCCAGCGGGATGAAGTCGAGCGAGACGAAGGCGAAGACCAGCTTCCTGACCTTGCCGGCCGCGCACAGCATGCCGACATCGGCGCCGCCGTAGGCGACGACGGTCAGGTCCTTCAGCGGGCTGCGCAGGATCTCGCGCACCAGGGCCATGGGCTTGCGTCGCGGCCCCCAGCCGCCGATGCCGACGGTCATGCCGTCCTTCAGCTGCGCCACCACATCGGCGGCGCTCATCAGCTTGTTCGCCATGATTCAGTCCTTCAGCCCTTCTGCCCGATCGTGAAGTCATGGCCCCACAGGCTCACCTTCGTGAACTCGTGGACGACATGCCGGCCCCAGTCGCAGACCGCGCCGCCATGGCCGAACTCGACGTCGAAGCCCGACGGCGACTTCATGTAGAACGAGGTCATGCGGTCGTTGGTGTGCTGGCCCAGCGTCGCCGACAGCGCCACGCCCTGGGCCGCCACGCGGTCCAGCGCGCGGCCGACCTCGGCCATGTCCTCGACCTCGACCATGATGTGCACGCAGCCGCTGTCGACCGGGAAGCCGGCCAGCCCGAGGCTGTGGTGGCGGCCGTTGGCGCAATGCATGAAATGGATCGGCAGCGTCGGGCCGTCGGGGCCGGCCGGCCGGAAGTTCATCAGGTCCGACAGGCCGAAGCCCATGACCTCCGTGAAGAAGCGCGCCGTCGCCTCGAAGTTGGGCGCGGGCAGCACGGCATGGCCCATGCCGATGTCGCCGGTGACGAAGCGCGGCACGCCGACCGGCGACACGAAGCGCTCGAAGTCGGACTTGAAGCCCCAGACCAGTTCATGGCGGTTGCCCGAGGGGTCGTCGAACCGCACGAGCTGCTGCACGCAGCGCAGACCTGCCAGCTCTGCGGAGCCGCGCTCGTAGGGCACGCCCGCCGCCTCCAGCGTCCGGATCGCCTGCTCGAAGGCCGCGGCGTCGATGAGCTCCCAGCCCGAGGCCAGGTAGCGGTCGCTCGAACCCGGCTGCACGGCGATGCGGAACCGGCGCTCGTCCATCTTGATGCGCAGACCGCCGTCCGGCGCCTCGGCACACATCATGCCGAGCACCCGTTCGGCGTAGCGCCGCCACCCCTGCAGGTCCCTGCTCTGGGCGACCACATAGGCCAGACCGTGGATATTCATCATCGCCATTGCTCCTTCTTTCGCTCGAGATCGATTGTTCTCGGCGGGCACCGGCCGGGCATCGTCCGATGGGACTAACGGGCCCGGCCCTTCGAGCCGGGCCGGCTCAAGCGGGCTTCAGCTCCCGCTTGACGACCTTGCCGGAGGCATTGGTCGGCAGCCGCTCGCACAGCACGACGCGGCGCGGCACCTTGTAGTTCGCCATGCAGCGGCGGCACCAGTCGATCAGCCCGGCCTCGTCGAGGACGGCCCCGGCGCGCAGCACGACGAAGGCGCAGCCCACCTCGCCCATGCGCTCGTCGGGCATGCCGACGACGGCGGCCTGCGCGATCGCCGGGTGCTCGCACAGCATGCGCTCGATCTCGGCCGGATAGCAGTTGAAGCCGCCGACGATGAACATGTCCTTGAGCCGGTCGGTGATGCGCAGATAGCCGTCCGCATCGACGACGCCGATGTCGCCGGTGTGCAGCCAGCCCTCGGCGTCGATCGCCTCGCGGCTCGCGGCCTCGTCCTCGAAATAGCCCTGCATCACGTGGTAGCCGCGCAGCTGCACCTCGCCCGCCTCGCCGGCCGGCAGCTCGCGGCCCGCGGGGTCGGCGATGCGCAGCTCGGTGCCCGGCAGGGCCTTGCCGCAGGTGCCGGCGATGCGCTCGGCGCTGTCGGCCGGGTCGTTGAGCGTGGCCACGCCGCCGCATTCGGTCAGGCCGTAGGCGGTCGTCACGTTGCGGATGCCCAGCTCCCGGCGCATGCGCTCGATCAGGATGGGTGGCACGGTGGCCGCGCCGGTCACGGCGCCGCGCAGCGAGGACAGGTCGTGGTCCCCGAGGCGCGGATGCGCGAGCAGGGTCAGGAACAGCGTCGGCGGCCCCGGCAGGAAGCTGATGCGCTCGGCGGCAATGCGGCGCAGCACCTCGTCGACGTCGAACACCGGCATCGGATAGACCGTGGCGCCCTGGATGAAGGCGGCCACCCAGCCCGCCTTGTAGCCGAAGCTGTGGAAGAAGGGGTTGACGATCAGGTAGCGGTCCCCTTCGGCGAGGCCGACCACGCGCGCCCATTCGCGGAAGGCCCGCAGCGTCGGCCCGTGCCCCGCCATCACGCCCTTGGGCCGGCCCGTCGTGCCGGAGGTGAACAGCAGGTCGGCGGTGCTCGATGAGCGCAGCGCGCGCACGCGCTCGCGCACGCGCTCCGGGGGGGTGGAGCGCGCCGCGTCGAGGAAGACGCTCCAGTCCATGCAGCCGGGCGGCAGCGCCTGCTGCGCACCGCGGCGCAGCACGACGATCTGCTCGAGCGTCGCCGGCCGCGTCGCGGCCAGCATGGCCGGGAAGTCGAGGCCGAGCAGCTCGCCGATGCAGAACAGCACGCGCGCGCGGCTGCGGGCCAGGATGTCGGCGGCCTCCTCGCCCTTCATGCGCGTGTTGACCGGCACCAGCACCGCGCCGGCGGCATGGCTGCCGCAGGCCGCGAGGATCCATTCGTGGACATTGGGCGCCCAGACGGCGACGCGGTCGCCCGCCTCGACGCCCAGCGCGATCAGCGCGCGCGCCACCTGCTCGCTGAGCGCCAGGAGCCCGTCGTAGTCGATCACGACATCGCCCTCGACGATCGCGGGCTTTGAGCCGTGGCGCCGCGCCGCCTCGGCCAGCATCTCGGGCAGGGTCTGCGGCAGGGCCGCCTCGTTCACAAGCATGAAGCAATCACTCCGGATAGCGGATGCGCACGACCGGGCTCATCGGCACGGCCTGGCAGCCCAGGGTCCAGGCCTTGGCCAGATCCTTCTTGTCGAGCACCTCGTTGTGGCGCAGATGCACCTGGCCCTCGACGACCTGGCACATGCAGGATGCGCACATGCCGGCCTGGCAGGAATACGGCGGGTTGAGGCCGGCGCGCAGCGCCGCCTCGAGCAGGGTCTCGTTGCCGCCGCAGCTGACGCGATGCACCTGGCCATCAAGCTGGATCTCGAGCTCGGCCTCGACATCGGTGCCCAGGCCGCCCTCCACCGGCGCGGCGGCGGCCTGCAAGGCCGCGCCGTCCTCCTCGTCGGGCAGCGAGGCGAAGCGCTCGACATGGATGCGCTCGGACGGCATCTCGACGGCCTGCAGCGCCGCCACCGCGGCATCCATATAGGGCCCGGGGCCGCAGATGAAGGCCTGGCCGCCGCGGAACGGCTTGGCCAGCTCGGCCAGCTGCGCCACCGAGGGCACGCCCTGCACCGAGTCCAGCCAGTGGATCACCGACAGGCGCGTCGGGTGGGCGGCCGCCAAGGCCTTCAGCTCGTCGCGGAAGATCACCGAGCGCTCGTCGCGGTTGGCATACAGCAGCGTGATGCGCCCGCTCCCCTGCAGCAGCACGGAGCGCAGGATCGAGAACACCGGCGTGATGCCGCTGCCGCCGGCCAGCAGCAGGAAGTCGCCATCGAGCGAACGCGGCGTGAACATGCCGGCCGGCGGCAGCAGCTCGATGCGGTCGCCGGGCTTGATGCGGTCGCAGACCCAGTTCGAGCCGCGGCCCTCAGCAACCCGTTTGACGGTGATGCGCAGCCCCTCGTCGACCAGCGGCGCGCTGGACATCGAGTAGCAGCGCGGCAGATGGCGGCCCTGCACCGCCAGGCGCAGCGTCACGAACTGCCCGGGCTTGTAGCGGAAGGTCTCGGCCAGATCGGCCGGCACCTCGAACACGAGGGACTTGCTGTCCGCGGTCTCCTCGACGACGGCGCGCACCTGCAGCGCGTGATGGCGGTGGTCGCGGCTCATGTCTGCCCCTCGTCCGACGATCCGGCTCCGGATGCGGCGGCCCGGCCCGCGCGCCGGCCCGAGAACACGCAGTCGGCCAGCGACAGCCCGCTGACATAGCGCGACGAGGGCAGGCCGACCGCGGCGCGCCCGGCGGCGAACAGGCCCGCGATGTCGCCGCCGGCGACATCGGTCACATGGCCGTCGACCTCGTTGACCCTGAGGCCGCCGAGCGTCAGCGTGGCCAGCGGGAACAGCTGCTCGCCGATCGAGATGTTCATCGCATAGAACGGCGCCCGATCCAGCCGCTCGCACATCTCCGGCGCCTTGCCGAAGGCGTCCTCGCGCTCGCCGCGCGCGGCGGCGTTGTAGGCCTGCCAGTGCAGATCCAGCGTCGCCGGGTCCGCGCCGATGCGCTCGGCCAGGGCCGGGATGGAGGGCGCCTTCCGCGCGCCCAGCAGCATCAGCATCAGGGCCGGCACCGACTGGAAGGCCCAAATACCGCCAAACAGGCCGCCGAACAGGCATTCCCGGATCGCCCGGCGGCGCAGCCGCGCGTCGATCACCAGCCAGGCGCGACCGCCCTGGCGGTCGACGATCTCGTGGCCCAGCCTGGCGCCATAGACCTGCTCGTTGCAGAAGCGCTCGCCGCGCGCATTGACGACCATGGCCTTGGGCCAGGCGGAGGGCGGCGTGATGAAGCGCCAGGCCGAGACATTGGACAAGCCCCGCGCCTGGCCACCGACGCTCAGGCCCAGCCTGAGGCCGCTGCCGTCGCAGCCGGCCGCGCCGATCGGCCAGCCGCCCTGGCTCTGCGACGCATGCTCGGCGAGCAGCCGCGGGTTGTGGATGAAGCCGCCGGTGGCGAGCACGACGCCGCGCTCGGCGCGCACGAAGCGCGGCCGCGCATGCCGGCGCTCGAGCTCGGCCGCCTCGGCGCGCCAGACCTCGCATTGCCCGGCGCGCAGCATGCGCCAGCGCGCGATGCGGCGCTGCAATGCGGCATGCTCGCGCGCCGCCGCGCTGCCCGGCGGCAGCTGCCAGACCTCGACGCCGATCACGCGGCCGCTGGCGCGCTCGCGCACCAGCCGGCGCACCGCGGTCTGGGTCAAGGTGGCCGCTCCGGCGCGCAGGGTGGCCGCGCGCAGCGCCGCGTACAGCGCGGCGCCGGACTGCCCCTTGGCGACGGTGCGGTGGCCGCGCGGCGCCGGCGGCGCGTCGCCGCGGTAGGCCGGCACCACTTCGTTGCCGGAGTAGTAGAGGAAGACGCCGTCGGGCGGGTAGGAGGTCTTGTGCTTGGGCATCGTCGCGCCATAGCGCGCGCCCTGCCGCTCCAGCCATTCGAGGTTGGCGACGCTGTCGCGGCAGAAGCGCAGCAGCGTCTCGTCCGCGACCACGCCGTTCACCTCGTGACGCAGGTAGTCGAACATCGCCTGCGGGCTGTCGGCATGGCCGGCCTCGCGCTGCTGGCGCGTGCCGCCGCCGGCATAGACCACGCCGCCCGACAGCGCGCTCGCGCCGCCGCCGTCGAAGCGGTCGATGACCAGCACCGAGACGCCCGCCTCGCGCGCCTCGATCGCCGCGCAGGCGCCCGCAGCGCCCCAGCCGACGACGAGCACGTCGGCACGCTCGCTCCAGTCGATGTCGCCGACGCCGTCGACGACCAGCGCCGCGCCGATCGGGGTCACGCTGCCGCCCGGCAGGTCCGCGAACCCGGCATTCCCGCTGCAGGGATCAAGCGGCTGCGTCGCGCTCATCTTGCTTCTCCAGGAGGTCGCCGCGCTGCAGGGCGATGGCTTGACCGCTCATGTGCGCCACCGCGCGGTAGGCGAAGGTCATCGCCGGGCCCAGCGTGGAGCCGGCACCGGGATAGGCGGGGCCCATCACCGAGGCGGCGTTGTTGCCGGTGCAGTAGAGCCCGGCGATCGGCTGGCCGCGCTCGTCGAGCACGCGCGCGTCGAGGTCGGTCAGCAGGCCGCCCTTGGTGCCGATGTCGCCCGGGTAGAGCCGCATCGCGTAGAACGGCCCCTTCGCGATCGGCGCGAGATTGGGGTTGGGGCCGACGCTGTCGTCGCCGTAATAGCGGTCGAAGACATTGCCGCCGCGGCCGAAGTCGAGATCCCGGCCGCTGCGCGCATAGGCCCCCATGCGCTCGGCGCTGGCGAGCAGGCCCTGGGCATCGACGCCGATCTGGCGCGCCAGCCCGGCCAGCGTGTCGTCGCGCCAGTACAGCTTGCCGAGCCACTCGGCCGGCAGCTTGCCGTCCGGCATGGCCTGGGCCGGCAGCAAGGGGCCCATCGCGTACTTGCGGCGGAACTCGGCGTCGAACACGACCCAGGCCGGAATCGCGCAGCCGCTCCTGGCATGGTCGGCATACATCGCCTGCTGGAACTCCGGGTAGGGGGCGGATTCATCGACGAAGCGCTCGCCGCGCTCGTTGACGACCATGCAGCCGGGCATCGAGCGCTCCACGAAGACGCCGCGGAACGCCCCTTCGCCGGGCACCGAGAGCGTCGGCACGCCCCAGCTGTGCGCCATCATGTGCAAGGCCGCGCCGACCTTGGCGCCGGCCTCGATCGCGTCGCCGGTGTTCCCGCCGACCGGGGTCGCGGTCCAGGCCTGGTCGGTGGGCTTGGGCAGATATTGCTCGCGCATCGCCTGGTTGCGCTCGAAGCCGCCGGCGGCCAGCATCACGCCCTTGAGTGCCGACACGCGCAAGGGCTGGCCATCGCGCAGCACGGTCACGCCGGTGACGCGGCCCTGCTCGACCCGCAGCGACTGCAGCGGTGTCCCCACCCACAGCTCGACCTTGCGGCGGCGCAGCGCCGCGAACAGCCCGCCGACCAGCGCCTGCCCGCCGGTCAGGCGGCGGTCGCGCCGCGTCCTGAAGCGCCACGGCAGGTCCAGCCAGTAGCGCAGCAGCAGGCGCAGCGCCAGCCCCTGGAAGCCCGGCTCGCGCGCCACCAGGCTGCGCGCCTCGAAGGCATTGATCAGCACCCGGCCCATGATCTTCTGGCCCGGATTGGTGTCGCGCAGCAGCGCCAGTCCGTCCATGCCCAGCCGGGCGGCATCGAAATTGGCCGGATCCATCGTGCGCCCGCCGGGCAGGGAATCGTCGATATGCGGGTAGTAGTCGGCATAGCGCGGCATGGCGCGGAAGGCGATGCCGATCTCGTCCAGGTAGCGCGCCATCTGCGGCGCCGTCTCGACATAGGCGAGCACGCGCTCGTCGCTGGCCAGTCCCTTGGCGCAGGCCTTCACGTAGCGATAGGCCGCGTCGGTGCTGTCGTTCAGGCCCTGGCGCCGCATGTCGTGGTTGTTGGGGATCCAGATGCCGCCGCCCGACACCGCCGAGGTGCCGCCGACCAGCGCGGTCTTCTCGACGACGAGGACGCTGAGCCCGAGGTCGGCGGCGCGCACCGCGCTCAGCAAGGCGCCGGCACCGGAGCCGACGACGACGAGGTCGTATCGAGGTTCATCCATGGAGGTCGTGCTGTTCATGGTTGCCGCTCAGACGAAGGGATCTGCATTGGGCAGGCCGAGCATCACGGCGCCGTGAGCGCGCGCATAGGCATCGGTGTTGTTCGCGTAATGCCCGCGCGCCTGGTGCACGTCGCGGAAGATCCGCTCGAT
>NZ_JBWKPM010000016.1:0-117317 GCF_059418245.1 Roseateles sp. GW821-FHT09B06
GCGCTGCGCCGGCGGCCACGTCGCCGGTGCCGCGGCCGGCGTCGGTGCCGAGCGCCACGGGCAGCGCCGGTGCGGGGCGGGTGTCCGCCGCCACGGCCGGCGTCTCGGTCTCGGCTTCCGGGGCCTCGACCTCGTCCGCGGCAATGTCCGCGGCCCCGTCTTCGGTGCCGACGGCGGCCTTCTTGATCTCGGTGTCGCCGGCGCCGCTGCGCGCGGCGGATCTGCCGTCGGCCGTACCCTCGGCCGGCTTGCCGCGCGCATCCGCCTTGGCCTGCTGGCTGCGGCGTTCCTGCTGGCGGTTCGCCTCGGTCTTGCTTTCGACGGTGCTGGGCGGTGGGGCGGGACTGTCCTGCGCCGGTGCCGGGTCCTGCTGGGCCTGGGGCGCAGGCGCCGGGCGCGGGGCGGGCGCCACCGACGGGGCGGGCGGCGGGGCCACGCTGTCGCGCAGCAGGGCCGAGAAGCTGGGGCCGGTCTCGCCGGCGGCAGTTGCGGCGGCGGTGCCGCCGAACGGGCCGGCCGCGCGGGCGCTGCCGCCGGCGCCGGGGACGAGGGTGTTGGAAAGACTGTGCATGACGCGGGGTTCAGGCGCTGACGCGCATGAAGGGGTTCATCTGGGCCAGTGCGGCGCGTGCGGCCTGCTCGTCGGTGACCTTCTGCTCGCGGCGCAGCGTGGCGCGCAGCAGTTCCTGCTGGCGCCGCTCGAGCAGCTTGCGCACCGAGGCGACGCGCAGCTCCAGCTCCTTGAGCGTCGTGCGGGCGCGTTCGACGCGCTGCTCGGCATAGCGGCTGACCGAGCCCTGCTGGTCGATCGCCTGGTCCAGGCGCAGGCCGAAGTTCTGGTAATGGCCGACGATGTCGATCGTGGTCTGGCGCGCGAACTGCTGGGTCCAGCGCTGCTGGTAGTCGCTGCGGTACTGGCCCAGCTGGTCGGCCTGGGCGCGCGCGGCCTCGGCCTGGCGCTGTAGCTCCTGCAACTGCGCCAGCGCGCCGTCGCGCTCGGCCTCGGCGCGTTCCAGCAGGATGTTCAGGGCTTGGGTGCTCATGAAGGGCTCTCCGTAATTCGCTTATCGGCCGATTTCAGGCTTGGTTGACCACCGCGCTCAACTGGCCGACGCTGGCGTCCAGGGTGGCGGGGCTGTGCATGTCCTGCTGCAGCAGGCGGGTCATGTCGGTGTGCAGGCGCACGGCCAGGTCGAGTTCATGGTCGTGGCCGCTCTGGTAGGCGCCCAGCTGGATCAGGTCGCGCGCCTTGTTGTACTTGGCCAGCAGCTGGCGAAAGCGCCGTGCCGCTTCCAGGTGCGGGCGCGGCGCCACATTGCCCATCACGCGGGAGATCGAGCGCTCGATGTCGATGGCCGGGTAATGGCCGGCCTCGGCCAGCTCGCGCGACAGCACGATATGGCCGTCCAGGATGCCGCGCGCCGCATCGGCGATCGGGTCCTGCTGGTCGTCGCCCTCGGAGAGCACGGTGTAGAAGGCGGTGATCGAGCCCTCGCCGGCCAGGCCGTTGCCGCTGCGCTCGACCAGCTGGGGCAGCTTGGCGAAGCAGCTGGGCGGATAGCCCTTGGTGGCCGGCGGCTCGCCGATCGCCAGCGCGATCTCGCGCTGCGCCATCGCATAGCGGGTCAGCGAGTCCATCAGCAGCAGCACATGCCGGCCCTTGTCACGGAAATGCTCGGCGATCGCGGTGGCGTAGGTCGCGCCCTGCATGCGCACCAGCGGCGGTGCGTCGGCCGGCGCGGCCACGACGACCGAGCGCCGGATGCCTTCCTCGCCCAGGATGTCCTCGATGAATTCCTTGACCTCGCGGCCGCGCTCGCCGATCAGGCCGACCACGATCACATCGGCCTGGGTGTAGCGCGCCATCATGCCGAGCAGCACCGACTTGCCGACGCCGGTGCCGGCGAACAGGCCCAGGCGCTGGCCGCGGCCCACGGTCAGCATCGCGTTGATCGAGCGCACGCCGGTGTCCAGCGGGGTGCGCACCGGGTCGCGGTCCATCGCGTTGATCGGGCGGCGCGCCATCGGCTCCTCGTGCACCTCGGCCAGCGGGCCGCGGCGGTCGATCGGGTGGCCATGCGAGTCGACCACGCGGCCCAGCAGGCCGTCGCCCATCGGCAGGCGCAGGCCGCGGTCCTCGTCGCGGCGCCAGGGATGCTGCGGCTTGCCGAGCTTGGGGGCGCTGGGCGGCGTGAAGCGCGGCAGCACCAGGGCGCCGCTGGCCAGGCCCTGCACCTCGTCGGTGGGCATCAGGTAGGCGCGGTCGCCGGAGAAGCCGACCACCTCGGCCTTGACCGGCGGGCTGCCGCGGCGCGTGCCGTTGCCGACGCGCGGCGCATGGATCTCGCAGACCGAGCCGACCGGCACCTTGACGCCGGTGGCCTCCAGCACCAGGCCGGCCACGCGCACCAGCTTGCCCTGCGATTCCAGCGGCACCGGCGTGGCGGCAAAGGCCTGCAGGTCCTCCAGATAGCGGGTCCAGCGCTGCCGGCGGGTTTCGGTGTTCATGCCTGGGCTCCCGCGGCGTCGCCGGCGCCGGCACGGCGGTCTTCCCACAGCGAGCTCTGGCCCATCGCGCCCGTCACCTGCAGCCAGCGCGCGGCGATCGTCGCGTCCACGCTGCCGATGTCGGACTCGATCTTGCAGCCGCCGCGCGGCACGTCCGGATCGGGCAGCACCTGGGCCTCGCGCGCCTGCATCTCCTCGCCGGCGCCCTCCAGCACCAGCGGGAGGTCGGCCGGGTTCACGCGCACGCGCACATGCTTGGCCGACAGCTGCAGGGCCTCGACCGCGTCATGCGCGACCTGGGCGATCGCCTCGGGGCGCTGCTCCAGCTCGCTGCGCACCACCTGGCGCGCCAGCTCGACGGCCATCGCGGCCAGGGCCTCACTCATCTGCTGTTCCAACTCGCGGAATTCGGCATCGAAGCTCTGCACCAAGCCGCCCAGCTGGGCGCTCATCTGCTGGGCGAAGCTCTTCTTGAAGGCGTCCAGCGCGGCCATGCCGTCGCGGTAGCCGTCCTGGTAGCCGGCCTGGCGGGCGCCATGCAGCAATTCCTCGACCTGCGGCACGGGTTCGGGGGTGGGGGCCGGCGCGGCCGCCGGTGCCGGGGGCGGCGGCGGCGGCGCGGGGGCGAAGATCGGCGGCCGCCTGGCCTCGGGCGCGCCCTGCAGCGCGTCGGGGCTCCAGGCGGCGAAGTCGGACAGCTCCTCGCGCGGGATGAAGCGGCTGTAGCTGCTGCGGCGTTCGTCGCCCGAGCGGCGTTCGGGCGGCGGGACCTGGCGAGGGGGCTGGCGGGCCATGCTGTGCTATCCCGTTCAAAGGAACTGGTCGTCGCCACCGCCCAGCAGGACGATCTGGCCCTCGTCGACCAGGCGACGCACGATCTTGAGCATTTCCTTCTGCTCGCTCTCCACCTCGGACAGGCGCACCGGGCCGCGCGACTCCAGGTCCTCGCGCAGGGTCTCGGCGGCGCGGGTGGACATATTGCGGAAGATCTTCTCGCGCAGCTCGGGGCTGGCGCCCTTCAGGGCCACGATCAGCGACTCGCTCTGCACTTCCTTCAGCATCGACTGGATGCCCTTGTCGTCGATCTTCTCCAGATCGTCGAAGGTGAACATGTTGTCCATGATCTTCTGCGCCAGGTCGGCATCGGCCTCGCGGATGTAGTCCAGCACCGAGGCCTCGACCGAGGATCCCATCATGTTGATGATCTCGGCCGCGGTCTTGACGCCGCCGAGGTTGGACTTCTTCATGCGCTCGCCGCCGGCCAGCACCTGGCTCAGCACATCGTTCAGGTCCTTCAGCGCCATCGGCTGGATGCCGTCCAGCGTCGCGATGCGGATCAGCACCTCGTTGCGCTGGCGCTCGGTGAAGACGCGCAGCACCGAGCTGGCCTGGTCGTAGTCGAGGTGCGAGAGGATGGCGGCGATGATCTGCGGGTGCTCGTTGCGCAGCAGCTCGGCCACCGAGGCGGCGTCCATCCACTTCAGGCTCTCGATGCTGGAGACGTCGCCGCCCTGCAGGATGCGGTCCAGCAGCAGATTGGCCTTGTCGTCGCCCAGGGCCTTGCGCAGCACGTTGCGGACGTACTCGTCGGTGTCGTTGACCAGCATGCTCTGGGTCTCGGCCACCGCGTCGAAGCGGACCAGCACCTCCTCGACGCGGTCGCGCGGGATCACCTTGAGCTTGGCGATGGTCTCGCCGAGCTTCTGCACCTCCTTGGGCTGCAGATGCTTGAAGACCTCGGAGGCCTCCTCCTCGCCGAGCGACATCAGCAGGATGGCCGCGTCTTCTACACCTTGGTCGTCCATGATGGTTGTTCCTGTGGGTCGGCTTCGGTTGGAGGTCAGGCGTCTTCGCCCTGGATCCAGGTGCGCATGATGTTGGCCACCGCCACCGGGTTTTCCTTGGCCAGCAGGCGGGCCCGCTCCAGCTTGTCGTTGGAGACCGGGGCCTCCAGGGCCGGCAGGCCGCCGCCGCCGGGCAGCTGCTGCAGATCGTCCACCACCGCGTCGAGCTGATGGGCCTCGGCCTTCTCGGACTCGGGCGGGCGGGCGGCCTTGATGGCCGGGCGCACCAGGCCGAACACCGCGATCAGGGCCACCAGCACCAGGGCCAGGGGCACGGCCGCGCCGCGCAGCAGGTCCAGCAGCCAGGGCTGCTTCCACAGCGGCAGGTCCAGGCCTTCGGGCTTGCCCTGCACGAAGGGCGCGCTGAGCACCTTGATCGAGTCGCCGCGCTCCTGGCTGTAGCCCAGGGCCTCGCGCACCAGCTCGGTCAGCTTGTTCAGTTCCTCGGACGAGACCGGCTGATTGCTGGTCTTGCCCTTGCTGTCGGTGACGCTGCGGTGGTTGACCACCACCGCGGCATTCAGGCGGCGCACCGTGCCGGTGGCGTTGCGCGTGACGCGCACGGTCTTGTCCAGCTCGTAGTTGGTGACGTTCTCGCGGCGGCTGTTCTGGTTACTCGTGCCGCCCTGGGCCGGCTGCAGGGCCTGGGCCTGGCCATTGACCGGCGCGGTGGCGGGGGCGGGCGGCTGGTTGGTGGCGGCGCCGGGCACGCCGGTGGGCAGCTGGGGCGTCGCGTTGATCGATTCCTGGCTCTGCTGGCTGCGCACCGAGGCCTGGGCATTGGCGCCCTGGTTGGGCTTGTATTCCTCGGCGGTGGACTCGACCTGGGAGAAGTCCAGATCGGCGGTGACGGTGGCGCGCAGGTTCTCGCGCCCGACCACCGGCTCCAGCAGCTCGTAGATGCGCTTGTGCAGATTGGCCTCGATCTGCTGCTTGTACTGCAGCTGCTGGCTGTCCAGGCCGTTCTGGTTGTCGCTGCTGTTGCTGGAGAGCAGGGCGCCGGTGCTGTCCAGCACGCTGACCGCCTTGGGCGCCAGCTCGGGCACCGAGGCCGAGACCAGGTGCACGATGCCGGCCACCTGGGCGCGGTCCAGCGTGCGGCCGCCGCGCAGGGTCAGCATCACCGAGGCGCTGGGCTTCTGCTGCTCGCGGAAAAAGCCGTTCTGCTGCGGCATCGCCAGATGCACGCGGGCGTCGGCCACGTCGGCCAGCGCGGTGATGGTGCGGGTCAGCTCGCCCTCCAGCGCGCGCTGGAAGTTCAGGCGTTCGTTGAACTGGGTCTGGCCGATCGAGGTCTTGTCCATCAGCTCGAAGCCGACGGTGCTGCCCTTGGGCAGGCCGGCCGAGGCGAGCTTCATGCGCACGTCGTAGACCTGGGCGGCCGGCACCAGGATCGTGCCGCCGGCCTCGTGGCGGTAGGGCACGTTGAGGGTGGCCAGCTGGGCGATCACCGCGCCGCCGTCCTTGTCGGACAGGCCGGTGAAGACCGGGCGGTAGTCGCCCTGGGAGGAGTACAGCGTGATCGCCAGCACGGCGCCGGCCAGCGCGGCCAGACCCAGGCCCAGGCCCAGCTTGCTGCGCGTCGGCAGGGCGGCCAGGCGCGCGGCGAATCCACTGGCGGCGGCCGCGGCGCCGCGCTGCGCCGGTTCGGCCAGGGCGGCGGGGGCGGGAGTGGCGAGGGCGTTGTCCATGAGGCCGATCGAAGCTGTGCGGTTTGTCACGGGGCGCCGGGACGGTGCTCCATTGCCTGCAATTATTCGGAAATGCCCCCTCAAGAAAGCCGCGAACAGGCCGAGGAACCGAGCGCAGTTCCCTCCATTGCCGGCCCCGGGTCTGCGTAGCATTCGCTGCCATGGACCTCAAGCTCAAGCCCTTCGACTTCGCCCAGGCCGCCGCGCGCGCGGGGCTGGCCACCAATGGCCAGCCGCTCGCCCGGGCCAAGGCCGCCGGCGGGGCGAGCTTCGGCGACGCGATGGCCCAGGCCCTGAAGGGGGTCAGTCAGACCCAGCAGGAAGCCACGCGCCTGCAGCGCGAGGTGCAGCTGGACAATCCGACGGTCAGCCTGGAGGAAACCATGGTGGCCATGCAGAAGGCGCAGATCGGCTTTCAGGCCACCATGCAGGTGCGCAACCGGCTGGTCTCGGCGTATTCCGAGATCATGAACATGCAAGTGTAGGGACCACCCCTACGCGCTGCGCGCGCCCCTCAAGGGGCAGCCCGTAGGACCGGCGGAGCCTGATCCTCGGACTCTGTTGGGTCATACCTCAGTTCTTCTTCAGCAGGCGCTGGCGCTTCTGCGTCTGGTCGATGTAGAGCTGCAGCTGGCGTTCGGCGCCGCCGGGCAGGCGCGCGAAGGCGCAGCCCAGGCGCAGACCCTGGTCGCCGGAGCCGACATGCTGCAGGCGCAGATCGGCGTCGAAATGATGGTCGCGGTCCAGCTCGACCCGCACCGCGGGGAGCAACTGACCGGGCTCCAGCCCCGGCATCGGGGGCGGTGTCAGGGGCGGCGTCAAGGGCGGTATGGGGGCCGGCAGCGCCAGGGCCAGGCCGCCGACGCTGAGATCCAGCACGCGCAATTGCAGCGGCGTGTCCGGCACCAGCGGGTGCCTTAGCAGCACGCGCGGATGCAGCGCCCCCGGGGCCTGGATGCGGAACGCCTCGCGGCGCTGGAAACGGTAGAGCGCGTGGGGCCAGGGGGCGTGCAGGGTGAGTTGCTCCGGCCCCTGCACCAGCACCGGCGGCTCCAGCTCGAACTCCAGGCGAATCTGGTCCAGATAGGCCACGGCCATGATCTCGGCGCCGTCCAGCAGGGCGCGCAGCTGCGGATCGTCGGCCTGCGCCGGCTCGAGGCCGAGGCTGGCATGCGCGGCGTCCAGGCTCCACAGGCGGGCGAGCAGGGTGTGGCCCCGCGGATTGCCGAGCTGCAGCTGCACCTGCCGGGTCAGCAGCCGGCGCAGCCAGGTCTCGATCTCCGCCGGGTCGGCGATGCGGAACTCGGCGGGCGGGCGGGTATCGGCGCTGCTCATGGCGGAGCCTCCGTGCTTCGCACTGCGGCGCGAGCCGGGGCGGCCGGGCGGGGGCTCATGCCTGCGGCTGGGAGGGGCTGGGCGCCTCGGGGGGAGGGCTCAGTGCACCATCTTGCTCTTGCCGGCCAACACCTGGTCCAGGTCTTCCAGCCAGGGCTCGGCCAGATGGCGGATCTCGGCATCGTTGAGCAGGATGCGCTGCATGATGCGGGTCTTCAGCTGGGCCTCTTCGGTGCCCAGCTGGTCGCGCGCCGCGGCATGCTTGAGCTGGGAGATCAGCAGCACGCAGGCGCCCTCGAGCTTGACCACCTCGTCCCAGTTGCCCGAGCGCGCGGCGCTGAGCATGTCGGCGCTGGCTTGCTCGATGGCTTCGTAATAGCTGAGCAGTTGAGTGTTCATGGCGGATTACCTATCAGGATCGGCGTAAACGATGACAAGGCGGTGGCGAGGCGGGTGGTGCCTCAGGCGGCTTCGGCCTGCGGGCCGATGGCCAGCCAGGCCTCGCGCAGCGGGGCGATGACGCGCTTGCACTCCTCCAGCGCAGCGTCGTCGGAATGCAGATTGGCTTCGGTCAGGCGATGGATCACGAAGCCGTAGAGGTCCGACAGATCGGCGGCGAGGCGGCCGCCGGCCTGCAGGTCCAGGGCGCCCTTCAGGCCTTCGTCGACGATGCGCACGGCCCGACCGATGGCGCGGCACTTCAGTTCGACATTGCCGGCCGTGATCGCGCCCTGCGCCTGGGCGATGGCGTCGGCCAGGCCGTCGAACAGCATCACCACCAGGCGGTGCGGCGAGGCGGCTTCCAGACCGGTCTGCACGTCGGTCTGGCGGTAGTAGTTGCTGGCAAAAGCGTTGCGCGAGCGGGCCGGTGCGAAGGCGGTGACGAGGGCGTTCATGATCTCTGGGGCCTGTGATGCTGTGCTGCGATATGTTTCTTATCGACCGCCGGCCGGGGGACTTGAGGGCTTTGTAAAGCCGTCGTCGCGGCTGCTTGCCCAATGGCCGGAAATGGCCCGCAATGGCCCGAAACGGCCCGGCCAGAAACGACAAGGCCCGCCAAGGGCGGGCCTGCGGAGCCTGTCAGCCGCTCAGCTGCCGCTGGAATTGTTCCACTGCGTCACCTGCTGGCTGATATAGGCGGACAGGGAGTTGAGGCTGGCCATGCGCGCGTCGAGCGCCTGGTACTGCTTCTCAAGGCGCTCCTGGGTGCGGGCGACGCGATCCGCCACCTTGTCCTGCTCGGTCTGGTTGAGCTTGAGCTTCTTGTTGAGGCCCTCGGTGCGGCTGCTCAGCGAGCCGCCGGCCCCGGTCAAGGCGGTGGTGAAGTCGGCCAGCTTCTTGGCCATGCCCTTGACGCCGCTGGTGCTGCCGTCACCGGCAAACAGCAGGGCCATCTTGGCCGGGTCGGCCAGGGCCTTGTCCAGGGCGGCGGTGTCGAGCGTGATGCTGCCGTCGCGCGGCGCGTCGCCGCTCTTGCTGGTCAGGCTCAGGAAGTTGAGCGCGCCCGCGCCGGTGTCGCGCAGCAGATTGCGCAGCTGGTTGCGCAGGGTCAGCACGGTGCTGTCGCCCTGCAGGGTGCCGCCGATCTTGCTGGTCTCGTCGTACTTGGTCTGCTCGACCAGGTAGCTGTTCAGGGCGTTGTAGGCGCTGACGAAATCCTGCACCACCTTGCGCTGGCCGGCCGCGTCGTTGGCGACATTGAGCGTGGCCGGGCTGGTGGTGGTGGCCGAGACCGTGAAGCTGACGTTCTCGATCGCCCCGGTGAAGGTGTTGGTGGTGGACACCACGTCCAGGCCGTTGACCTGGGCCTTGGCGTTGGCGGCCGCGATGGTCTGGGTCATGCCGCCGCTGGCGCCGGTGTCCGGCGCATAGCTCAGCGCGGCCAGGCCGCCGCTCAGCGCGCCGCCATTGGCGTCGGTGGCGCTGATGCGCAGGGCGTTCTCTTCGCCGGTCTTGTCGCTGCGGATGGTGAGCCGGGCGCCGGTGGCGTCGGTCACGATGCTGGCGGTGACGCCGGCCTTGGCGTTGTTGATCGCCTTGCGCACATCCTCCAGCGTCGTCGTGGCGCTGTCGAACTCCAGCTCCAGCGGCGTGCTGCCGCTCCTGTCGTCGAAGCTCGGCAGGGCCGGCGCGGTGGCGGCGGTCCAGGTGCCGAACTCGATCTTGAGCTTGCCGGCGCCCAGTTCGGTCGTGCCGCCGCCGCTGAAGGCGCTGGTCGCCAGGTTCTGGGCGGTGGCCAGTTGGCTGACCTGCACGCTGTAGCTGCCCGGCGTGGCGCCGGCGCTGGCGCTGCCGGTGATGGCGGTATTGGTGGAGCCGACCGTGGCCTGGCTCCACAGCGTGGACTTGGACAGGGCGGTGGCGGCCGTGGTCACGCCGGACAGCAGGCTCTGTACCTTGCCATAGCTGGAGATCTGCGTCTGGATGAAGGTGGCCGAGGTCTGCAGCGTGGCCAGCGGCTTTTGCTCGATCTCCAGAAGCTTGGTGATGATGCCGTTGACATCCAGGCCGTTGGTGCCGATGCCGATCGATGAGATGCCCATGGCGAAATCCTAAGAGCTTGAGACGGCTATCGGCCGTGCGCGGGAAAACTGAAGGCCCGCGACCGGTGAGGCGGCGGGCCGGGCGGCGCGGGCCGCGTTCGCTTGCTTCGCCTCAGCCCTTGAGCAGCGACAGCACCTGCTGCGGCAGCTGGTTGGCCTGGGCCACCATCGCCGTGCCGGCCTGCTGCAGGATCTGCGCGCGCGACAGATTGGCGGTTTCCTGGGCGAAGTCGGCGTCCATGATGCGGCCGCGCGCGGCCGAGACGTTCTCGCTCTGGATCTGGATGTTGGCGACCGCGGTCTCGAAGCGGCTCTGCACCGCGCCGAGCTGGGCACGCGCGCCGTTCACCTGGTCGAGCGCGCTGTCGATCTTTTTGATGGCCTTCCAGACGCCGACCTCGTTCTCGATCGTCAGGTCATTGATGCCGACCTCCGGATTGACGGCCGGAGCCAGGATCGTGGCGCCGTCGGCGGCATCGATGCCGGTAGTGGCGGTGCTGAAGCCGGCGAAGGTGATGGGGAAGGGCTGGTCGGTGGCCGGATCGATGCGCTCCGACATCAGGCTGACCTTGAAGGTGCCGTCGTTGTTCTCAACCATATAGGCGGTGACGCCGGTGTCCGTGGTCTTGCGGTTGATCGCCTCGATCACCTGGCCCAGGCGCTCCTTCTCCGAGCTGGCCTCGGGGATAGCGCCGAGATTGATCGGCGCGCTGGCGCCGACCGTGATTTCCAGCGGCGACGGCGCCGGGATCTCGATCAGGCTGGTGATGGTCGCCGCCGGGGTGGTGGTGAGGTTCAGGTCGGGTGTCGTGCCCTCGCCGTAGGTGACGTTGGCGATCGCGGCGGCCGTGGTGTTGGCCAGGCTGCCGATCGTGATGCCGTCGCCGGAGTTGGCGCCGATCTGGAAGGTGGCGGCGGTGAAGGAGCCGTCCAGCAGGCGCTTGCCGTTGAAGGAGGTCTGCTTGGAGACCCGGTCGATCTCGTCGCGCAGCTGCATCACTTCGGCATGCAGGGCCTTGCGGTCGTCGGCGCTGTTGGTCGCGTTGGCGGACTGCACGGCCAGCTCACGCATGCGCTGCAGCATGTCGCCGACCTTGCCCAGCGCGCCTTCGCCGGTCTGGGCCAGCGAGATGCCGTCGTTGGCATTGCGGGCCGCGACATTCAGGCCGCGGATCTGGGTGTTCATGCGCTCGGCGATCGCCAGGCCGGCGGCATCGTCCTTGGCGCTGTTGACGCGCAGCCCCGAGGACAGGCGCTGCATCGAGGTGGCCAGCGAACTCTGGCTGCCGTTCAGGTTGCGTTGCGCATTCAGCGAAACGATGTTTGTATTGATGGTCTGAGGCATCGCGGCTCTCCTGCTGAAATCGATGATTCCGGCTCCGTGCCGGTGTACCTACGCGGTGATTGCATTCTTTTGCAGAACTTGAGCGTCGGAAATCACGATAAGCGGGGTGTTCGCTGCCTTAATTGAAGCCGTGCAACAAAAAGACCTCCGCGGCCTGGGCCCCGGAGGTCTGGAGATAGGAGGGCGGCGCTGGCGGCCGCCCCGGCCGCGCGATCAGCGCAGCAGCGACAGCACTTGCTGCGGCAGCTGGTTGGCCTGGGCCACCATCGCCGTGCCGGCCTGCTGCAGGATCTGGGTGCGCGAAAGGTTCGACGTTTCGGTCGCGAAGTCGGCATCCATGATCCGGCCGCGGGCGGCCGAGGTGTTCTCGCTCTGGATCTGGATGTTGGCCACGGCGCTCTCGAAGCGGCTCTGCACGGCACCCAGCTTGGCGCGGGCGCTGTTGATCTGGTTCAGTGCGCTGTCCAGCTGCTTCATCGCGACCCAGGAGTCCTTCTCGGTTTCCACCGAGATGTCGTCGATGCCGGTGACGTTCTGCTGGGCGGTCTGGGCCATGTCGGCCACGGCCATGCCGGTGTCGACGGCCGTGAAGCCGGCGAAGGTGATGGCTTCCGGGGCCGGGGGCGTGGCGGCGTCCAGCTTGGAGCTGACGATCTCCAGCTTCATCGTGCCGTCGGCGTTCTGCGTGGCGAAGGCCGAGACGCCGGTGTCGGCGGTCTTGCGGTTGATCGCCTCGATGACCTGGCCGAAGCGCTCCTTGCCCGAACCGGCGGCCTCGATCTTGCCGAGGTCGATCGCGGTGCCGGTGCCGACCTGGATGGTCAGCGTGCCGGCGGCGATCTCGGTGGCGTAGCCCGTCACCACGGCGTCGGTCACGTCCACGGCGCCGGTGGTGCCGGCCGCGGTGGTGGCCGAGTTGTCACCGTAGGTGATGTTGGACAGGCCGGCGGTGGAGGCATCGGTCAGCGTGCCGACCGTGATGTTCTCGCCCGAGTCGGAACCGACCTGGAAGTTGGCCGAACCGAAGGAGCCGTCCAGCAGCTTGCGGCCGTTGAACGAGGTGGTCTTGGCGACGCGGTCGATTTCGTCACGCAGCTGCGTCACTTCGGCCTGCAGGGCCTTGCGGTCGTCCGAACTGTTGGTGGCATTGGCCGACTGCACGGCCAGTTCACGCATACGCTGCATCATGTCGCCGACCTTGCCCAGCGCGCCTTCGGCGGTCTGAGCCAGCGAAATGCCGTCGTTGGCGTTGCGGGCCGCGACGTTCAGGCCGCGGGTCTGGGCGCTCATGCGCTCGGCGATGGCCAGGCCGGCGGCGTCGTCCTTGGCGCTGTTGACGCGCAGGCCGGAGGACAGGCGCTGCATCGAGGTGGCCAGCGAGTTTTGCGAAGAAGACAGATTGCGCTGGGCATTCAGCGAAACCGAGTTGGTGTTGACAGACATTGCCATGATCGAATCTCCAAAGTTGACAGGTGCTCCCGGCAGACGCCGGCTCTTGCCTCGACCGGTCGGCGCCTTGCGGCGCCTCGGGCCGTGCCCGCGGCGTGAACCGCGGGCTGCGCCCGGCGGCAGCAGCCTCTGAGATGACGTGGAGAGCTGTCTGATGCCCTCTACGACCCGTTGGCCGGCTGTTCCGGACCACGGAGCCGATATTTCGATTCCGTTGGGTGGTTTATCGATCAGGGGGGCGGGGAACTTTAGGGCTGTTTTTGTAAACGGCCTACAAGAGGCTGTCGGGCCGGGAGACGGGTTTGTAGGAAGTTCCCTTACAGGGGGGAGGGTGGAAGCCAGACTTCCGGCACGGATTTGGGCTGATGTTTGGGTTTTGTTCCGGTCTTCACAATTCGTTCCACGTTGTCACGCAGTGCAACCCCACCAGACACCAGGAGCGAAAGATGAATGCAGATCAAATCCTTGCCGAGATCCGTGAAGCAAATCTGTCGTACCTGATGCTGGCGCAAAGCCTGATCCGTACCGACCGCGAGCAGGCGCTGTACCGCCTGGGCATCTCGGAAGACACCGCCGCGATGATTGCCACGCTGAGCCCGGCCCAGATGCTGAAGATCGCCGCCGGCAACACCCTGCTGTGCCGCTTCCGCATGGACGACGATCTGGTCTGGGGCCTGCTGACCAGCCATGGCAAGACCGCGGCCAACGACAACGTCTCCCGCCTGCATGCCTCGATCCTGATGGCCGGCCGCCACCAAGAAGCCGCCTGACCGACCACCCCCTACGCGCTTCGCGCGCCCCTCAAGGGGCGAGTGCGGCGGCCCGGCAAAGCCGGATCCGCGCACTCCGCTGAGTCAAGAAAAGTCATCGAAAGAGATTCCCATGCGCCAAAAGAGCATCCTGACCGAAGCCCGCCAGATCGAACGCGCGGTCACCCTGATCAACCTGGGTGCCAGGCTGCAGGTGCTGGAATCCGAGACCGACCTGAGCTACGAGCGCCTGCTGCGTCTCTATAAGGAAGTGTCGGGCAAGAGCCCCAGCAAGGGCCAGCTGCCGTTCTCGACCGACTGGTTCATGACCTGGCAGCCCAATATCCACGCCAGCCTCTTCCTGAATATCCACGAGTACCTGAACAAGGCCGCGGAGATGGACGAGATCGACACCGTCATCAAGGCCTACCAGCTCTACCAGGAGCAGACCACGGCCCAGGGCCTGGAGCAGCTGCTGTCGGTGACGCGCGCCTGGCGCCTGGTGAAGTTCATCGACAACGGCATGCTGACGATGACCAAGTGCAGCAAGTGCGGCGGCCACTTCGTCACGCACCCGCACGAGATCGCCCGCCACTATGTCTGCGGCCTGTGCAACCCGCCCGCACGCGCCGGCAAGGGCCGTGCAGCCGGCGGCATCCAGATGCACTGAATCCCCATCCCCCACGCGCTGCACGCGCCCCCTCGAGGGGGCGAGCCCGCGAGCCCGCGGGCCCGCGAGCCCGCGGGCCCGCGGGCCCGGCGAAGCCGGATCCTCGGGCTCCGCTGGGACATGCGGCATGCGCCGCGATGAGGTGATCTACGCCGATGCTGGCTCCCCTGCAACGCGTTTTCTTCTTCTGGCCGCTGCCCGCGCTGTTCAGCTGGGGCGCGGCCTGGTTCGTTTTCATGGCGCTGCGCGGCCCGCTGGGGGCGCTGCCGGCGCTGCTGAGCGGCACCGCCGCCGGGCTGCTGCTGGCCTGGCTGCAGCCGCAGCGCTGGCGCCGCCTGATCGTCGCGGCCGGCTTTCCGCTCTCCTTTCTATTCAGCGGCCTGGGCGCCGAACTGCCGGCCTGGGCCTGGCTGGTGCCGCTGGCGCTGCTGCTGCTGGCCTACCCACAGCGCAGCTGGCGCGACGCTCCCTTGTTCCCCACCCCGGCCGGCGCCCTGGCGCCCCTGGCCGGCCTGGCGCCGCTGCCCAGGGGCGCGCGGGTGCTGGACGCCGGCTGCGGCCTGGGCCATGGCCTGCGCGAACTGCGCCGCGCCTATCCCGACGCCTGCCTGGAAGGGGTGGAATGGAGTGCGCTGCTGGCCCGGCTGGCGGCCTGGCGCTGCCCCTGGGCCAGGGTCTGGCGCGGCGATATGTGGGCGGCCGACTGGCGCGGCTACCGGCTGATCTATCTGTTCCAGCGTCCCGAGTCGATGCCGCTGGCGCTGGACAAGGCGCGGCGCGAACTGGCGCCCGGCAGCTGGCTGGTCAGCCTGGATTTCGAGATCGCCGGCCTGGCGCCGCTGGCCCAGTTGCCGGCCGGCGGTCGGCACCAGCTGTGGGTCTACCGCTGGCGCTGAAGGCCCGGCAAAAAGCGCGGCATTCGCCCCGGACATGCGCGCTTTGCGGCCCGCTTCGGCATTCGATACTCAAGCACGAGGTTGCTGCGCCGATAAGGTGAGGAAACCAGGGCAGGGCGCCGCAGCGCCCGCCCGACTTGTGCATCAACGGAACCATCCATGTTTGTCCTGATCGGTTGGCTGCTTGCCATGGCTTGCATCTTCGGGGTGTTCATCGCCCACGGAGGCAATATCAGCGTCGTGCTGCACGCGCTGCCGTTCGAGATGACCACCATCTTCGGCGCCGCCATCGGCGCCATGCTGGCCACCAACCCGCCCAAGGTCATGAAGGCCACGATGAAGGGCCTGGGCCAATGCTTCAAGGGCAGCAAGTACACCAAGGCGCGCTACATGGAGCTGCTGGCGCTGCTCTACGACATCCTGCAGAAGGCCCGCAAGGAGGGCCTGATGTCGATCGAGAAGGATGTCGAGGATCCGCACGGCTCGCCGCTGTTCCAGAAATACCCCACGGTGGGCAACGATCACCATGTGGCCGAGTTCATCACCGACTACCTGCGCATGATGGTCTCCGGCAATCTGAATGCCCATGAGATCGAATCGCTGATGGACAGCGAGATCGACACCCACCATCACGAGGCCCATGCGGCCGTGCAGGCCCTCCAGCGCCTGGCCGGGGGCCTGCCGGCCTTCGGCATCGTGGCGGCCGTGCTGGGTGTGGTGAACACCATGGGCTCGGTGGGCCAGCCGCCGGCGGTGCTGGGCGGCATGATCGGCTCGGCCCTGGTCGGCACCTTCCTGGGCATTCTGCTGGCCTATGCCTTCGCCGAGCCGCTGGCCGGCCTGCTGGAGAGCAAGGTCGACGAGAACGGCAAGGAGCTGCAGTGCATCAAGACCACGCTGCTGGCCTCGATGCAGGGTTACGCACCCCAGGTCGCGATCGAGTTCGGTCGCAAGGTGCTGTATTCGACCGAGCGGCCGACCTTCGTCGAACTCGAAAGCCATGTGAAGAAGAAGTGAGGGCCGTGATGCAAGCAGCGCAATGGTCCGCCGCCGGGCCGTTCCCAAGGCGGACCGCGCCCCCTCGGGGGGCAGGAGCCGTACTCGGCGACGTGGGGGCTTGTGATGGCCGGTGACGCCAAGAAGCTCCAACCCATCATCATCAAGCGCGTCAAGAAGGGCGGCCATGCCGCCCATGGCGGCGCCTGGAAGATCGCCTACGCCGACTTCGTGACGGCCATGATGGCCTTCTTCCTGCTGATGTGGCTGCTGGGTTCGACCACCGAAGGGGACAAGAAGGGCATCGCCGAGTATTTCGCCTCGCCGTTGAAGGTGGCGATGTCGGGCGGTTCGGGCTCGGGTGACGCCTCCCATGTGGTGCGCGGCGGTGGTCTCGATCTGACGCGCCAGACCGGGCAGGTCAAGTCGGGCGATGTCGAGGCGCAGCGCCGCACGGTCAATCTGCGCGCCCTCAAGGAGGAGCAGCGCCGGGCCGAGCGCACCCGGCTGCAGCAGCTCAAGGAGAAGGTCGAGGACGTGCTGGCCAACAACCCGCGCCTGGCCAATCTGGGTGGGCAGATCCGCCTGGACATGACCAAGGAAGGCCTGCGCATCCAGATCGTCGACGAGAACAGCCGCCCGATGTTCGACAGCGGCAGTGCGGTCGTGAAGCCTTATATGCGTGAACTCCTGCGCGAACTCGGTGCGGTCTTGACGGAAGTGCCCAACAGGCTCACGCTGGAGGGCCATACTGACGCCCAAGCGTTTTCTTCCGGGGATCGGGGCTACAGCAACTGGGAGCTCTCGGCGGATCGTGCCAACGCCTCGCGCCGCGAGCTGGTGGCGGGCGGTCTGCCCGAGGTCCGCATGTTGCGGGTCCAGGGACTGGCCTCCAGCAAACTGCTGGACGACAAGCAGCCCGCGAGCCCGATGAACCGCCGCATCAGCATCATCGTGATGAACCGTGACGCCGTGGATGCGGTCCTGAGAAACCTGCCCGACGAAGAGTCCGAGACGGAGCCGCCTGCCGCGGCGGCGTCGGCGGCCTCAAGTCCCTGAACAACGCGCCGATAACACCCTCTAGTTCTGCGAGGATTGCCATGAGCACTGAAATGAAATTCCTGGTTGTTGACGACTTCTCGACGATGCGCCGCATCGTGCGCGGTCTGCTCAAGGAGATCGGCTACAACAATTGCGAAGAGGCCGAGGACGGCGTCGAAGCGCTGAACATGCTCAAGCAGTCGAAGTTCGACTTCGTGGTCAGCGACATCAATATGCCGAACATGACCGGTTTCGAGCTGCTCAAGGCCATCAAGGAAGATCCGACCCTGAAGCACCTGCCGGTGCTGATGGTGACGGCCGAGGCGCGCAAGGAAGACATCGTGCTGGCCGCCCAGACCGGCGCGGCCGGCTACATCGTCAAGCCCTTCACCAAGGCCACGCTGGAGGAAAAGGTCCAGAAGATCATGCAGAAGCTGGCCGCGGCTGCTTGAGGGGTTGCTCATGCACGCAGATCATTTCGTCAAATTGGGCAGCGGCAGCGAGGCCCTGATGGTGTCGCCCGAGGTGTTCCAGCAGCTCGGCACGATCACCCGGGTGCTGCACGACACGATGCAGCAGCTGGGCGTGATGCCCAAGCTGCAGACCGCCACCGATGGCCTGCCCGACGCCCGCAGCCGCCTGACCTATATCGCCAGCAAGACGGCCGAGGCGGCCAACAAGGTACTGAACTCGGTCGACCAGGCCAAGACGGAGCATGCCCATATCTCGCAGGCCACCAACGAGATGGCCAAGGCCATCATGGCCGACCCCGTCAAGGCGGTGGCGAGCGGCGCGGTGTTCAACTTCGTCAAGGAGGTGGAGAAGTCCACCACCCGGATCGACCAGCACCTGACCGACATCATGATGGCCCAGGACTTCCACGACCTGACCGGCCAGGTGGTGGCCAAGGTCGTGACCCTGGCCAACGACCTGGAGGACAGCCTCGTCAAGCTGCTGGTCCAGGTGGTGCCGCCGGAGCAGCGCGAGAAGGTCGACGCCAGCATCCTGCAGGGCCCGGTGGTGAACCCCGAGGGGCGCACCGATGTGGTGAGCAACCAGGGCGAGGTCGACGACCTGCTGGCATCCCTGGGATTCTGAGCCCACCCCCTACGCGCTGCGCGCGCCCCCTCAAGGGGGCGAGCCCGCAGGCCCGGCAGAGCCGGTTCCTCGGGCTCCGCTGGATCATGCCGAACCCGCCCGATGGCGGGTTCGGCATTTCTGGGGCCGGATCACCGGGTGATTCGCCCCCCTTATCCGGCTTAAGTTGGCGCCGCCGGCGGCCAACAATGGCGACGCGCCTCGATGGGCGCTCCCTCCGCCATGGCCGACCAAGACGCACAAGACCGCAACCTACCCGCCTCGCCCAAGAAGATCGAGAGATCCCGGGCCGAGGGTCAGGTGCCGCGCTCGCGCGATCTGGGCCATTTCGCGATGATGGCGGCCGGCGGTGCGCTGCTGTCGGCCGGCAGCCCGGCGGCGCTGGACTGGCTGCAGCATCTGCTGGAGTTCAGCCTGCGTTTCGACGCCCAGCAACTGGCCACGCCCGGCATGATGACCCAGCGCCTGGCCGAGCTGACCTGGCGCGGCCTGCTGATGATCCTGGGCGTTGGCGGCATCATGGCCGCCGTCGGCGTGGCCGCCAGCCTGGCCCTGGGCGGCTGGAACTGGACCTTCAAGCCGCTGACGCCGAAGTTCTCCAACGTCAATCCGCTGACCGGCTTCGCCCGCATGTTCCAGTGGGCGCATCTGGGTCAGGCCCTGAAGGCCTGCCTGCTGGCCCTGCTGCTGGGCGTGGTCGGCGCGCTGGTGCTGAAGGACCGCATCGCCGCCTATGTCGGCATCATGTCGGTGCCGCTGCCCTCGGCCCTGGCCTATGCCGGCCAGCAGCTGATGGGCGGTCTGGCCCTGCTGGGCCTGGCCCTGGCGCTGTTCGCCGTGATCGACGTGCCGCTGCAGCGCCAGCTCTACCTGAAGCGCCTGAAGATGTCGCGCGAAGAGGTGAAGCAGGAAATGAAGGAGGTCGAGGGCAACCTCGAGATCAAGGCCAAGATCCGGGCCAAGATGCGCGAGATGGCCAAGCGCCGCATGCTGGCCGCCGTGCCCGGCGCCGACCTGGTGGTGATGAACCCGACCCACTATGCGGTGGCGCTGAAATACCAGGAGGGCGCGATGGCCGCGCCCAAGGTGGTGGCCAAGGGCGCCGACCTGCTGGCGCTGAAGATCCGCGACCTGGCCAAGGACGCCAAGGTGCCGGTGCTGCAGTCGCCGATGCTGGCGCGTGCGCTGTACGCCCATGCCGAGGTGGATCGCGAGATCCCCGCCGCGCTGTTCGCCGCCGTGGCCCAGGTGCTGGCCTATGTCTACCAGCTGCGCGCTGCGATGAGCAGCCGCCATGTGCCCAGGCCCAGCTTCGTGCCGGACGCCAATGTGCCGCCCGAGCTGGATCCGCACCACAACAAGCCCCCGGAGGATGAGGCATGAACGGCTTTGTCGCGCAGCTGCAGGGCCTGATCGGGCCGCGTGCCGCGGTGCTGGGCGCTTTAGGCGCCCCGATCGGCGTGCTGCTGGTGCTGTCGATGATGGTGCTGCCGCTGCCGCCCTTCGTGCTGGACCTGCTGTTCACCGTCAATATCGCGCTGGCCGTGATGGTGGTGATGGTGGCCGCCCATATGGTCAGGCCGCTGGATTTCGCGGCCTTCCCGACCGTGCTGCTGCTGACCACGCTGCTGCGCCTGTCGCTGAACGTGGCCTCCACCCGCGTGGTGCTGCTGGAAGGCCACACCGGCACCGGCGCGGCCGGCAAGGTGATCGAGGCCTTCGGTCATTTCCTGATCGGCGGCAATTTCGCGGTCGGCCTGATCGTGTTCGCGATCCTGGTCGTGATCAACTTCATCGTGGTCACCAAGGGTGCGGAGCGCATCGCCGAGGTCGGCGCGCGCTTCACGCTGGACGCGATGCCGGGCAAGCAGATGGCGGTGGACGCCGACCTGAATGCCGGCCTGATCGACGAGAAGGAGGCCAAGCGCCGCCGCGCCGAGCTGGGCGACGAGGCCGACTTCTTCGGCTCGATGGACGGTGCCAGCAAGTTCGTGCGCGGCGACGCGGTCGCCGGCATCCTGATCCTGGTGATCAATATCGTCGGCGGCTTCATCATCGGCGTGGCCCAGCATGGCCTGACGGCCGGCCAGGCCGCCAACTCCTACATCCTGCTGGCGGTCGGCGATGCGCTGGTCGCCCAGATCCCGGGTCTGCTGATCTCGGTGGCCGCCGCGATGGTGGTGTCGCGCGTCGGCAAGGACAAGGACATCGGCACGATGATCGGCCGTCAGGTGTTCGGCTCGGTCAAGGCCCTGGCCATCACGGCCGGCATCGTCGGCGTGCTGGGTCTGATCCCGGGCATGCCCAATCTGGTGTTCCTGCTGATCGCCGGCGGCCTGGGCTACCTGGCCTGGTGGCTGAAGCGGCGCGAGCAGCAGGCGGCCGAGGCCGCCAAGGCCAAGCCCGTCAGCGGCGCCGCAGCCGTGCCCGAGGCCAATGCCGAGGCCAGCTGGGACGACCTGGTGCCGGTCGACACCCTGGGCCTGGAGGTCGGCTACCGCCTGATCACCCTGGTCGACAAGAACCGCGAGGGCGATCTGCTGAGCCGGATCAAGGGCGTGCGCCGCAAGTTCGCCCAGGAAGTCGGCTTCCTGCCGCCGCCGGTGCACATCCGCGACAACCTGGAGCTGCGCCCCAGCCAGTACCGCCTGACCCTGCGCGGCGCCGTGATCGGCGAGGCCGAGGCCTTCCCGGGCATGTGGCTGGCCATCAATCCGGGCCATGCCAGCCAGAAGCTGATCGGCACCCAGACCACCGACCCGGCCTTCGGGCTGCCGGCGGTATGGATCGAGGAGCGCCAGAAGGAAATGGCGCAAATGGCGGGATTTACCGTCGTTGATTGTTCGACCGTCATTGCCACCCATCTTTCACACTTGATGCAAGTTCACGCGGCCAAGCTGTTGGGTCGCGTGGAGACCCAGCAACTGGTGGACCACATCACCAAGCAGGCCCCGCAACTGATCGAAGACGTGATACCCAAGATGGTCGGCATCGCAACCTTGCAACGAGTGCTCCAGCTGCTGCTGGAGGAGGGCGTGCACATCCGCGACATGCGCTCGATCGTCGAATCGGTGGCCGAGAACGCCGCCACCGTCACCGATCCCACCGAACTGGCGCGCCGCATCCGCACCCATATCGCCCCGGCCATCGTGCAGCAGATCTACGGCCCCGTGAAGGAGCTGGACGTGATCGCGCTGGAGCCGGAACTGGAGCGTCTGGTCACCCAGGCCCTGAATTCCCCCCATGGCGCCGCGCTCGACCCCGGCGTGGCCGACACCTTGGCGCGCAGCGCTGCCGAACAGAGCCAGGCCCAGGAAGACCGTGGCGTGCCCGCCTGCCTGCTGGTGCCCGACCTGATCCGCGCCCCGATGGCCAGACTGCTGCGTCGCGCCGCGCCGCGCCTGAAGGTGCTGGGCCACAGCGAAATTCCTGAAACCCATTCGATCCGCATCGGCTCGGTGATTGGAGGCACGGCATGAACGTGAAACGCTTTACCGCCCGCTCGTCCCGCGAGGCCCTGGCCCTGGTGCGCCAGGCCTTCGGGGACGACGCCGTCGTGCTGTCCAACAAGCCCTGCCGCGAAGGCGTCGAGGTGCTGGCGATGGCGCCGGAAGGCATGTCCCAGATCGAGAAGGTCGCCGCCTCCGCCCCCAAGATCAGCGCGCCCAGCCGCGTGCAGGCCCGTCCGGCCGAGCAGAGCCTGTCGGCCCGCGCCGCGCGCCAGGCGCCGACGCAGTTCGGCGACCCCGGCGTCAACGACGATGTGCAGGCCCTGGCGATGAGCACGCTGTCCTTCCAGGACTATGTGCGCGAGCGCATGCTCAAGCGCCGCCAGGCCGAGCTGACGGGCCGCCAGGAACCC
Source organism: Roseateles sp. GW821-FHT09B06 (assembly GCF_059418245.1). NCBI lineage: Bacteria > Pseudomonadati > Pseudomonadota > Betaproteobacteria > Burkholderiales > Sphaerotilaceae > Roseateles > Roseateles sp. GW821-FHT09B06. Next base: position 22,028 of record NZ_JBWKPM010000016.1, read on the forward strand.
AGCATGGACGATTTCGCGGCCGAGCCCGAGCTGCCCGCGGATGTCCAGGGCGTGGCCTCGCTGAATGCCGCCCGCCAGCAGCGTGCCCAGGCCGCCCTGCAGGCGATGGCGCCGCGCGAGCCGCAGCCCGCGCCGCAGCCGGCGCCGCCGGCGCGCCGCAACCCGCCGGTGCTGCGCGACGAGATCCGCGTGCCCGCCCCGGCGCTGCCCGACCTGGCCGCCCTCGGCACCCGCCGCGAACAGCAGGACATGATGAACGAGCTGCGCTCGATGAAGGGCCTGATCGAGGAGCGCTTCGGCGCCCTGGCCTTCATGGAGAAGCTGCAGCGCCAGCCGGCCCAGGCCAAGCTGACCCAGAAGCTGCTGGACGCCGGTTTCTCGCCGGCCCTGGTGCGCAAGCTGGTCGAAGGCCTGCCGGTCGATTTCAAGCAGCAGGCCGTCGACGAGATCGGCTGGGCCGCCAATGTGCTGGCCCGCAATCTGCAGACCGATGAGGGCCCGGCCCTGGAAGAGCAGGGCGGCGTGATCGCGCTGATCGGCTCCACCGGCGTCGGCAAGACCACCACCACGGCCAAGATCGCCGCCGCCTTCGCCACCCGCCACGGCGCCGGCCAGCTGGGCCTGATCACCTTGGACGCCTATCGCGTCGGCGCCCACGAGCAGCTGCGCGCCTACGGCCGCATCCTCGGCGTGCCGGTGCACACCGCCCATGACCGCACCTCGCTGGTCGACCTGCTGGACCTGCTGTCGGCCAAGAAGATGGTGCTGATCGACACCGCCGGCATGGCCCAGCGCGACAGCCGCACCGCCGAGCTGCTGGACATGCTCGCGCACCCCGGCCTGCGCAAGATGCTGGTGCTGAACGCCGCCCAGCAGGGCGAGACGATCGAGGACGTGGCCCAGGCCTGGCGTGCCCAGGACTGCATGGGCGTCGTGCTCTCCAAGATCGACGAGGCCGTCAAGCTGGCGCCGGCGCTGGACACCCTGATCCGCCACAAGCTGAAGGTGCTGGGCGTGACCAACGGCCAACGCGTGCCGGAAGACTGGCACCGCCTGTCGGCCCCGGCCCTGGTGCAGCGTGCGCTGCGCGCCGGCGCCGCCCCGGCCTGGCGCATGGATGCCGCCGACGTGAACCTGATCTTCGCCGGTGGCCCGGCGCTGGCCACCGCCCAACCTTCCGCCTTGGGCGCTTTCTGAAGGGCCTCACATGATGCGCGACCGCCAAGCCACCCGTGCCCCGCAAGACCAGGCCGATGGCCTGCGCCGCCTGTTCGCCGCCTCGCGCGTGCGCTTCGTGCCGGTGCTGAGCAACCCGCATGTGGTGAACGGCGGGGCGCTGCTGGAAGGGCTGTGCGCCGGCTTCGCCGAACTGGGGCTGCATACCCTGGTGGTCGATGCCGGCGAGCTGTCGCCCCAGCCGGGCGAGCTGGCCGTGGTCGATCTGGCGGCCTGCGTCGAGCGCCTGTCGCCGCAGGTGTCCTATCTGGCCGCCCGCGGCCTGCCGCTGCGCCATATCAATGCCCATGGCTCGGCCGCCCAGTTCCTGGAGAAGGTGGCAGAGGCCGCCCCGTTCGCCGACGTGGTGTTGCTGCACGCCAGCGCCGCCGAGCTGGCACGCATGGTGGCCCGGCGCGAGCTGCGCCCGGTGCTGCTGGCCGACACCGATTCGCAAAGCGTCACCCATGCCTATGCCGGCATGAAATGGCTCAGCCAGCGCGCCGGCCTGATGGTCTACAGCCTGCTGCTGGCCTGCCCGCCGCAGCTGCGCCTGGCCGAGCGCATCGCCCAGCAGATCAGCTCTTGCGCCGACGGCTTCCTCGGCGCCGTGCTGCGCGACTGGGCCTGCCTGGACCCGCGCCAGCCCGCCAGCGCGCCGATGCCTGCCGAGCTGCGCCATCTGGCGCGCGAGCTGCTGCTGGCCGCGCCCCCCGGCGGCATGCTGGAAGCGCCCGCCGATGCCATGCCGCTGCGCCCGATGCTGCGCAGCAACCAGCGCCGCGCCGAGCGCGTCGCCGCCTGAACAAGCCGCTGGAGCCGATGATGTACACCGCCAAAGGTCGACTCGACAACTCCTCCCTGATCAAGCAGTACAGCCCGCTGGTGCGCCGCCTGGCGCATCAGATGATCGCCAAGCTGCCCGCCAACATCGAGATCGACGACCTGATCCAGGTCGGTCTGATCGGCCTGACCGACGCGCTGTCGCGTTTCGACACCGGCCAGGGCGTGCAGTTCGAAACCTTTGCCACCCAGCGCATCCGCGGCGCCATGCTCGACGAGCTGCGCGGCGGCGACTGGATGAGCCGCGGCACGCGCCGCCAGCAGCGCTCGATCGAGGCCGCGGTGCACAAGCTGGAGCAGAAGCTCGGCCGCGCGCCGATCGAGAGCGAGATCGCCGCCGAGATGGGCATCACGCTGGCCGAGTACCAGGAGCTGCTCTCCAAGGTGCGCGGTACCCAGCTGGTGCATCTGGAAGACATGAGCGGCGACGAGGGCGACGACGACTACCTCGACCGCCATGTGGCCGACGAGGCCGGCAACCCGATGAGCCTGCTGCAGGACCAGCGCATGCGCATGGCCCTGGTGGAGGCGATCAAGAACCTGCCCGAGCGCGAACAGTACGTGATGAGCATGTACTACGAGCACGACATGAATCTCAAGGAGATCGCGGCCGTGCTGAAGGTCACCGAATCGCGCGTCTGCCAGCTCCACAGTCAGTCCATTGCAAGGCTGAGGGTTAAGCTGCGAGACTGGTAAAACTATCAGCCGCCGCGGCGTCGGACGGCCGGAGGGGACTCGATGTTCGACTGGTTGCAGCGGCATGAGCATGCCGTGGCGCCCGCCATGGCCGAGACGGCCGTAGCGGCGGGTGGTCTGGAGGTGGTGAAGCGCCTGTCGCGCTCCGTGTCGACCCTGGGGCGCGATGCCGCCGAGGTGCGCGGCGTGCTGGAAGACACGCAGAAGATCGTCGAGGCCCAGGGCCAGGCGATGCAGGCCCTCTCGGGCCAGCTCGGCGAGGTGCAGCGGGCGCAGGGGCATATCGGCGACTCCACCCGGCAGACCCGCGAGGCCGTCGAGCGCGCACGCGCCGCGCTGGCGGGCGTCGGCAGCGAGGTCGGCGGCATCGTGCAGACCCTGCGCGAGGTGTCGGATGCGGCCGGCGAGATCACCCAGATCGCCTTGCAGACCCGGTTGGTGGCCTTCAATGCCTCGGTCGAGGCCAAGCGCGCCGGCGAGGCCGGGCGAGGCTTCGGCGTCGTCGCCGACGCGGTCAAGGATCTGGCGGGCAAGGTCGAGGCCTCGTCCAAGTCCATCATCGGATCGATCGCCGCGCTGGATGCGCGCATCGACAACTTCAGTCGCGAGCTGCACAGCAGCGGCGGCGGCGCGGCCGGCGGCAGGAGCAGCAGCATCCACGCGGCATTTGCCGATGTCGAGACCGATGTCGGCCTGATCTCGGCCTCGGCCGAGCAGAGCCGCGCCACCACGGCCAGCCTGAACGAGCGCGCGGCGGTGCTGGAGGCCGAGGTGCGCCAGGCGGTGCAGGGCCTGGCCAAGGCCTTTGCGGTCAGCGACAAGTTCCTGCGCCTGTCGGAAGAGCTGATCGAGCAGATCGCCGAGAGCGGCGTCGAGGTGGACGATTCGCCCTATATCCGCGGCGCCCAGCAGGCCGCCGCCGAGATCGGCGCCCTGCTGGAAGACGCGGTGCGCGACGGGCGCATCCGCCCGGAACAGCTGTTCGACGAGCGTTACCAGGCGATCGCCGGCAGCAATCCGCCACAACACCTGACCCCCTTCAGCGAGCTGGCCGACCGGCTGTTCCCGGCGGTGCAGGAGCGCATGCTGAGTCTGAGCGACAAGGTGGTGTTCTGCATCGCGGTGGACCGCAACGGCTATGTGCCGACGCACAACCGCAAGTATTGCCAGCCGCAGCGCGCCGGCGACCTGGCCTGGAACACCGCCAACAGCCGCTACCGCCGCATCTTCAACGACCGCACGGGCCTGGCCTCGGCGCGCAACCAGCGCCCCTTCCTGCTGCAGACCTACCGCCGCGACATGGGCGGCGGCAAGTTCATCCTGCTGAAGGAAGCCTCGGCGCCGATCACGGTCAACGGCCGCCACTGGGGCGGGCTGCGGCTGGCGTTCAACTTCTGAGGCGGGAGGGCGCAGGCCGTCGCCGGCGCTGCAGATACTCATGCATGACCGGGCCGCGGGCGGATGTTCTGGTTGTGGTGGAAGACGTTGCCGGGGTCGTACCTGGTCTTCACGTCCACCAGCCGGTCGTAGACGCCCTCGCCATACGCCTCGCGGACCCGGCCGGGGTCTTCATCGCCGCCGAGGAAGTTGACGTAGACACCTTCGCGGAACCGGCCGAGGGCGGCGAAGAATCCCTTCGCCCAGGCGATGTCCCGTGCGCCGAAGGCCTCGCCGGGCCGCCATACCGCATCGAGCGTGATCGCGTGCGACGCCTGCCGGTTCCCGAACGCCGTCCCGCCCTCGGCAACCCGGCTCACCGCGCCCCTCAGATGGAACATCGCCACGTACGACCGTGGTGACGCGCAGGTGAACGCGTGCTCGGCGAGCACATCGACGAGCACGTCGCGCAACTCGGGAAGGTGGGTGGACTTCCAGTAGTAGTTCCAGCCGTGGACGACGGTCGAGTCGAGCGCGCGCTGGAATCCCACGTACGGCGTGGGGCCGATCAGGTCGAGCAGGGGGGGCCGGGACGCACGCAGCCGGCCGAGAGCCCGCTCACCGTCCTCGACCGACCCGGCGTAGCAGGTACCGACCATCATCACCGGGCGCCAGTGCAGAGCCGCGGGGATGGCCGGCAGCGGCGGCGCCCTGCCGAACCTCACGACGGTGCCGAGCTCGTCGGGGGCATCGCGCAGGAAATCGCGGTAGACGCGCAGCACCTCCCTGGCGTCGCGCGCGTCCCAGAGGATGGGCCCGGCCAGGACGGTGGGGCCGACGCGGTGAAGGCGGAACTCGAACGAAGTGACCACGCCGAAGTTGCCGCCGCCGCCGCGCAGCGCCCAGAACAGGTCGGGGTGCTCGTCCTCGGACGTTCGCAACAGCTCGCCGTCGGCCGTAACGACATCGGCGGCGAGAAGGTTGTCGACCGTCAGTCCGTACTTGCGCATCAGCCATCCGACGCCACCGCCGAGGGTGAGCCCGGCGACGCCGGTATGGCTCACGATGCCGCCGGTGGTGACCAGCCCGTGCATCTGCGTCTCCTGGTCGACGTCGCCCCACAGCGCACCGCCCTGCACCCAGGCTCTGCGCTGGGCGGGATCGACCCGCACGGCCCGCATCGCCGAGAGGTCGATGACGATGCCGTCGTCGCATACGGCGCTGCCCGCCACGTTGTGGCCTCCGCCCCGAATGGCGATCTCCAGATCGTGGTCGCGGGCGAAACGCACAGACGCGACCACGTCGGCGGTCCCGATGCAGCGGGCGATCAGACGCGGACACCGGTCGATGGCGCCGTTCCACACCGCACGCGCGGTGTCGTAGTCGATGTGGCCGGCATCGATGAGCCGGCCGCGAAAGCCGTGGATTTCAACGGGGGTGGCGGTCGTCGGTGTCATCATGGTGTCCTCCATGGTCGATGGCCCCATCGGACCACCGTGGACTGCGCCCGTAAAGTCAAGAATCTGGACTTCACAGCCGAAGGTGGGCGCGCGACACTGGGACCATGAGGACGTACGGCCAATACTGCCCCATCGCCCGCGGCGCCGAGATCTTCGCCGAGCGCTGGACGCCGCTGATCATCCGCAACCTGCACCTTGGGTGCGGCAGCTTCAGCGAGATCCTGGAGGGCGTGCCCGGACTGTCGCGTACCCTGCTCTCGGAGCGGCTCAAGCAGCTCGAACGGCACCGCATCGTCGAGTCGGCACCCAAGCCCGGCGGGCGCGGGCACCACTACCAGCTCACGTCCGCGGGCCACGAGCTCTTCGCGGTCTGCCAGTCGCTCGGCGAGTGGGGTGCACGTTGGCTCGAGATCGCCCCCGAGAACCTAGACCCGTATGTGGCCCTGTGGTCGATGTGTCACGCGCTGCGCCGAGACCGGCTCCCTGAGCGACGCATCGTCATCCGCTTCGACTTCACCGGTCGCCCGCGCCCCGAGCGCTACTGGCTGCTCATCGAGCTCGGAGACACCGAGATCTGCAAGACCTGCCCGGGCCGCGACGAGGATCTCTACGTCACGGCGCAAGCCGAAGCCTTCGTCCAATGGCACGCCGGCCATCTCAGCTGGGCCCAGGCCACCCGCGAGGGCCGCATCCAACTCCACGGCCCCATGTCGCTCGTCAGAGCCTTCCCCACCTGGAACGCCCGCAGCATGTTCGCCCACATCACACCGGTCGCCCGCACCGACGCGAGCCTTGCGGGCTGACGGCCCGATGAGGACGCCCGCTCCCGCACCGGCTGGAAAAGGTCCGGTCGAGACGGTTCGCCGACGGGCGAGGGTGGCAGCCATTGGCCGCGGGACTGAGCCGCTCGCGCGGGCCGCGCCCGGAAAGGACGGTTCATGGCCGGCAGCGCGAGTTCGCCGCGGCTCCTGGGAGCCGACCCATGGTCCGAACCGGCTCGCACGCCGAGCGGCAGCCTCCTGGCGGTGCGGCAGGCCGAGGCTCTGTCGGCCTTTGCCGTCACCGGCCACGGGCAGCTTCCGGGCTCCCGCCTGGCGTCGCAGCTCGATTCAATCCTTCGGCCCGTCAAGAAAGTTCTGGACAGCGCGGAATAACTGCATGCGGTTTCGTTCCAGCATGATCGAGTGGGTCCCTTCGCCGAGCTCGACGTACTGCTTCGCGGGGGCATTGACGAGCAGCGGGAAGAGCGCCTGAGCCATGTATGACGGCGTGTCGGCGTCCCACTCCCCCTTGACCAGCAGCGTTGGCACCTTGATGGCTGCCGGATCGTAAGGCGGTGTCCATGCGCCCGACGGCTGCACCGTGGGCAAGCCGCCGTTTGGAGCACGCATGACCGCCGGCGACTGCTTCGATCCCCATGGGTCGGTCGCCAAGTTGGCCGCCACCCAGGTCTCGAACCAGCCGCGCGGAACGAGTTGCTCATGCTTGTCTGGCGCTACGCCGGCCAGCCAGCGCGACTTGGCCGCTGCCACATTGACGAGTCGGTACGCCGTCTTCACGTCGGCCCCGCGGGCCGCCAGCGACTCCGACTTGCGCTGCCACACGGGCGCGTACAACACCAGACGATCGACCTTCTCGGCATGCGTGGCCGCGTAGCGTCCCATGACAACGGTGCCCCAGGACCACCCGATCAGATTGATCCGCTCGACCTTGCGCCGACGCAGGATGAAGTTGACGGCGGCGTCGACGTCGTCGACCGCCTCACCCAGCGTGGCGATCGGCGGATTGCGATCCGGCGGTTCAGACATCGCGGCGGGGCGCGTCGACCCGCCATAGCCCCGGACATCGACCAGGTACACGTCGTAGCCGGCCCGGGCGATGAAGTCCATCCACGACAGACTGTCCAGGGAAAGATCGAAAGTCGACTCCGACGGAAACGTGATCCCGTGGACGAAGAGAACGATGCGGCTGGAAGAATACGTCTCGATTCCCGTCGGCCGCTTGTTACGAACGAAGAGTTCGATGCCAGCCGCATTCGACGGCACACGGAATTCTTCGATCGACAGCGCCGGAGGCACCGGAGCCGATGACCCCGTGGCGCATCCGCTCAGCAAGAGGGCAGATAGCATCAGAGGCCATGCAGCGGCGAACGCCGACATCGTGACAACCCGGATGAGCCGTTGGCGCAGGTCATTGAACATGATCGACTCCGGCGGTCAGTGGAGACTTCAATCTGAGCTCGGGAGCTCCGGCCGTCCTGAAATTCAGCGCGCCCGAGCTGAAAAATTCTGAGTAGTGCTGTACTTGGGCACGAGCCCGGGGCAAACTGCGGCACGCAGGCGATCCACCAATGGGCCGGACCGAGGAATTCACAGCCGCGACGTTCCGATTCGACGCCTTCGAGCTCGACGACCAGCGGCGCACGCTGCGGCGTGCGGGGGCGGAGGTTGAACTGCGGCCGTTGGCCTTCGACGCTCTCGTTTGCCTGGTACGCCACGCGGGCCGCGTCGTGACCAAGGACGAGCTGGTTGCCGCGGTCTGGCCGGGACTGGTGGTCACCGATGACTCCATCGCACGTTGCATCAGCGACATCCGGCGCGCGCTGGGTGACGTCGAGCAGAGGATCATCAAAACCGTGCCGCGACGCGGCTACACGCTGGCCGTAGCGGCAACCATGCACGGGCCGGGCATTGCCCAACCCGAGCCAGCCGAACTGGCGGCGGTCGCTGCGGACCGGGTGCCAGTTGCCGCGGCGGCAAGGGAGGGTCCGGCTCGGCCACCCGTGCGAGTGGTCGTGGCAGGTGCGCTTGTGATCGGAGCGCTCGTGGCTACCCTGAGCGTCAGCATGATCTGGGCGCCCCGGGCGGCGCAGCAGAGCGTTCAAGTCGCAGCCGCTCGACCGAGGCTGTCGATCGTGGTGCTGCCGCTGGCGAGTGATGGCGGCAGCCCGGCCCAGGACCGCCTGGCCGCCGCACTCACCGACGAGATCACGGTCGACCTGTCGCGCATTCCAGAGACATTCGTGATCGCACGTGCCACAGCGGACAGCTACCGTGGCCGCAGCGTCGACGCGCGTCAGGTGGGCCGCGAACTCGGCGTACGCTACGTGCTCGACGGCGGCCTGGTGCGCTTGGGCGACGCGGTGCGGCTGACCCTGCAGCTCATCGACAGCGAGACCGGGCGCGTCCTGTGGTCAGATCGCATCGAGGGCGAGCTGCCCGATCTTCCTGCGCTGTACCACCGAGTCACCGGAACGGTGGCGAGGTCGCTGGACCTGACGCTGCAGGAAGTGGAAACTTCGCGTGCGCGAGCGCAACCCGGTGCCGACTTGCAGGACCTGTTGCTTCAGGCGCGGTGGCTGCTGCAGTTCAACCGGACGACGCCTGACTCCCTGCAGCAGGCGCGCCAGTTGCTCGAAAAGGTGAGCGCACGCGACCCGGGGTCGGCGCTCGCCTTCGCGCTGCTGGCACAGACCTACAACTACGACGTGTCGCAGCGCTGGCTGAGTCTGCGCGGTGCGACGCGCGAGCAGTGGCTGCAACAGGCCGACAGGCTCTCGGAGAAAGCCTTCCAACTGGATCATGCCGATGCACGTGTCGTCGGAGTGCGCGGTACGACGCTCGCTCTTGCCGGTCGCTCCGGGCAGGCGGTGGAGTTGCTCGAGCGACAGATCGGGCTCAACCGCAACGATGCAAGTGCCTGGTTCTGGCTCGGTTATGCCCGTTGCACGCTCGGCCGGCAGGATGAGGCTATCGCCGCTCTCGAGCAGGCCCGGCGGCTCAGTCCGCGCGATCCGAATCTCAACGGCATCTTCGTCGTCACCGCGGCGGCACATCTATACCTGGGTCGCGATCGCGAGGCGCTTGAATGGGCGCGGCGCTCGGTGCTCGAGCGGCCTCAGCACGCGGTGGCTCATTCGTGGGTCGCCGCGGCGGCGGCGAACCTTGGCGAGACGGAGACCGCGCGCGCCGCGCTGGACGAGTTCAAGGAGCGGCTGCCCTCGTACACGATTTCGTCGTTCCGCAATGAGCGGCTGTGCGCCAACGATCTCTGTCGCAGCCAGCGCGAGCGCTACTACGCTGGGCTGGCGAAGGCTGGGCTGCCCGAATAAGTCACCTTCGCGCTGCGTGATCCTTTGTCGGATGGCCCGCCACCGCCTCACGGCGCCACGCAGGCCTTGTTCTTCCCCGTGTGCTTGGCCTCGTACAGCGCCACGTCGGCGCGGTCCAGCGCCACTTCCAGCGTCTCGCCGGGCCGGTAGACCGTGACGCCGGCCGAGAAGGTGACGAACACGTCCTTGCCCTCGTGCATGAACAGGGCCTTGGTGAGCGCGCGCTGCAGCCGGGTCAGCACCTGTTGGGCCTCGTCGAGCGGGGTGCGCGGCAGCATCAGCACGAACTCTTCGCCGCCATAGCGGGCCATCATGTCGCCCGGCCGCAGCAGGGCCGAGACCTGCTCGGCCAGCGACCTCAGCGCCATGTCGCCGGCCGCATGGCCCAGCGAGTCGTTGAGCTTCTTGAAGTTGTCGATGTCCAGCAGGGCCAGGGCGAGCCGGCTGTCGTCGCGCTCCTGCTTGGCCTGCTCGATGCCGAAGGCCGCGATCAGGCCGCGCCGGTTGGCGATCTGGGTCAGCTGGTCGGTCTGCACCTCGTCCGAGAGGCGCTTGAGTTCGCCCTCCAGCTCGTCGACCCGGCGCGTCAGCGCGCCGGCACGCTCATGCTCGGTGGACAGGCGCGTCTGGGTCTGCTGCACCAGGGCCTGGACGCTGCGGCTCTCTTCCACCATCTCGCGCACCACGCCGGCCAGGCTCTCCAGGCTGTCGGCCTTCTCGACCACCTCGGCATAGCGGCCCACGCTGCTCTGGAAGCGGTCGGTGTGCTGGCCCAGCTCGCCCAGTTCGCCCAGCATCTTGTGGATCAGCGACTTCAGCGAGTCGCGCGCCTTGCTGCGCTCGTCGCGCAGCTGGCGCTGACGCTGACGCGTGTTGCCGAGCAGCTCGGACACCGAGCGCACGCCGCGTGCCGACAGCCCCAGCTCCAGCGTGTTGTTCATGGCCTCGCATTGGCCGCGCGCCCAGGACTCGTCCTCGGCCAGGTCCACCAGGCTGGCGCTCAGCTCGCGGCACAGCTCGCCGAGTTCGCCGAACAGATGCTGGCGGTGGTCCAGCAGGCGCCGCGCGCGCTGGCACAACTGCTCCATCGCGGCGGCGCGGGGAGCGTCGGCGCCCTGGCTGTGCAGCTCGTCCTGGGCCGCCTGCAGATCGGCCAGCAGGTCGGCCACCACGCCGTCGGCCGGCTCCGGCGCGCGCAGCGCATGGCCGACCGTGCCCTGCAGGCTGGCGCCGATGCTGCGCCAGGCCTGCAGCTGCGCGCCGTCGTCGGGCCGGGCCCCGGGCAAGGCCGCCGCGGTCTGTTCCAGGTCGGCGGCGAACTCGCTGTGGGTGAAGAACTGGCTGGGCGTGCCGCCGGACTCCGCCTCGGCACCGTCGAACTGGGTGTCGATGTCGGCATCGGCCACGTCGCCGTCCCAGTTCTGCAGCAGCTGGCGCAGCCGGCCCAGCAGGCGCTGGGTATCGCTGCGGTTGCTGGACAGCACGCGCTGCAGGCCGTCCTTCTTGCGCGCGATGGTCCATTGCCGCCCGCCGCGCTCAAGCCCGCGCACCAGGCGCTCGACGGTGTCGGCCATGGCCTCGGCCTGGGCCGCGGGTCCGTCGGTCTGCTGCAGCTTCTCGAGCCGCCGCGCCGCCTCGTCCCAGCGCGCCTCGCGTACCAGCCCGCCGATCTCCAGCCGGCTCTGGGCATCGCCGATGCTCAGGCGCATCAGGCGGTTCATCAGGGCCTGGGCCGGCTCCGGCAGCGTCGCCGCCGGGGCGCTCTGACCGGCTTCGGCGGCATAGGCGGCGCTGTAGTTCTCCGGTGTGGGCTCCTGGCGCGACAGCGCCAGCCGGCGCAGTGCGGCCTTGGCAAGCTGGGCCGGCGTGGCGGCTCCGGAGGGGGGCGCAGAGTGGCGTTGTTGTTCGTCCATGCAGGGCCGCCCTCAGCGCAGCACGCCGCCGGGGCGAATGCCGCTCGGGGTCTGCAGCGGCGCGCCGTTGTCGGCGTTGGCCTGGGCGATCCAGGGCGCCTTGCGCGGCAGCACGGTCTGGGCCAGCCAGCGTTCCAGTTCCTCGGGCGGCAGCGGCTTGCTGAACAGGAAGCCCTGCATCACGCTGCAGCCCAGGCGGTGCAGCACCTCCATCTGGCGCAGGGTTTCGACGCCCTCGGCGATCACGCGCAGCCCCAGCGAGCGGGCCAGCGCGATGATGGCGGTGACGACCGCCGAGCTCTGCGGCGTGATGCCCAGATCCCGCACGAAGCTGCGGTCGATCTTCACCTCCGAGATCGGCAGCGTGGTCAGATAGGCCAGCGAGGAATAGCCGGTGCCGAAGTCGTCGATCGAGATCTCGACGCCCACCTCGTTGAGCCGGTGCAGCGAGGGGATCACGTTCTGCAGATCCTTCATCAGGCCGGTCTCGGTGATCTCCAGCTGGATCGCGCGGTGTGGCACGCCGTAGGCGCTGACGCATTGATGGATATGCTCGACCAGGTCGGAACGCTCGAACAGCCGGTTCGGCAGGTTCACCGCGATCGAATCGGAGAAGCCGAAGTTCAGCTGCCAGACCTTGGCCTGGCGCGCCGCCTCGCGCAGCGCCCATTCGGACAGCGGCACGATCAGGCCGGTCTCCTCGGCCAGCGGGATGAAGTCGCCCGGCGGCACCAGGGTGTTGCCGCGCTGCCAGCGCATCAGCGCCTCGGCGCCCACCATGCGGGCCGCGCGCACGTCGATCTTGGGCTGGTAGTGCAGCACCAGCTCGCCGCGCTCGATGGCCTTGTGCAGCGCGCTTTCCAGCTCCAGGTTCTCGCGCCCGCGGCCGGCCAGCTGCGGCGTGTAGAGGGCCGAGGCATTGCGGCCCTGGCTCTTGACCGCGTACATCGCGACGTCGGAGTTGCGCAGCAGGTCGGCCATCGTCAGGCCGTCGCGCGGGTAGATCGCGATGCCCACGCTGGCGGTGACGAAGCATTCCTGGCCGGCGATGAAGATCGGCTCGCGCAGCGCGTCCAGCACGCGCTGGGCGACGCGCTCGGCATCGCGCTCGTCCATCACCTCGGGCAGCAGGGCGACGAACTCGTCGCCGCCCAGCCGGCCCACGGCCTCCAGGGTGCGGTGCGAGCGCCCGCCCACCGACTCCAGCATGCCCTCGATGACCTGGTCGGAGTGGCGCACGCAGCCGCGCAGGCGCCGCCCCACCTCGATCAGCAGCTCGTCGCCGGCGGCATGGCCCAGGGTGTCGTTGATGATCTTGAAGCGGTCCAGGTCGATCAGCAGCAGGCCGACCTCGTGGCCCATGCGGCGGGCCTGTTCGATCGCGCGCTCGGTGCGCCAGATCAGCTGGCGGCGGTTCGGCAGGCCGGTGAGGGCGTCGAAATTGGCGAGCTGGCGGATCCGGTCCTCGGCCATGCGGCGATCGGTGACGTCCTGCAGCACGCCGGTGTAGCCGCTGGCATTGCCATGCTCGTTGAATTCGGGCTCGGCCTCGACGTGGATGACGCGCTGACGCCCGTCCAGCAGGGTCACCGACAGGTCGGTCACCAGCACCGAGTTGTGGGCGATCACGTCGCGCAGCAGGTGCAGGAAGAGCTTGCGCTCCTCGCGCGGCACCATGCGCATCGCGCCGATGAAGTCCAGGGTCTCATGGTTGCCCAGGCCGAACACGCGCAGCGCCTCGGCTGCCAAGGTGAAGCCGCCCGAGCCGCGGTGCCACTCGAAACTCCCCATGCGTGCCAGGTCTTGCGCGCGCGCCAGCCGGGCCTTGCTGCGCTCCAGCTCGATGCGGGTGCGCGAGCTGCGCAGCAGATAGCGCAGGCGGCCCGCCAGCAGGCTCCACTGGGTGGACTTGACGAAAAAGTCGGTGGCGCCCACCTGGTAGGCGCGGTTGATCGAGGCCTCGTCGTCCAGGCCGGTCAGCATCAGCACCGGGGTGGACTCGAAGCCGGGCAGCTCGCGCAGCAGGCGGCAGGTGTCGAAGCCGTCCAGCTCCGGCATCATCGCGTCGAGCACGATCACGTCCGGACTCCACTCGGCCATCATGCGCAGCGCCGCCTCGCCGCTGGTGGCTTCGGTGATGTCGAAGCCACGCTCGCGCAGCGCGATCGCGGTCAGCAGCAGGTTGACCTCGTCGTCATCGACCAGCAGCACCCGGGGCTGCTCGGGCAGGTCGCTGTCCAGATTTTGACTTGCAGCTGTCATCAGGGGTTCGCCAAAAGCTCGTTCAAGGCCATGCGCACCAGCGCCAGTTCATCATGCATGCCGTCCAGCAGATTGTCCAAACCCTGCGTCTGGCCTGCACGCGCCATGGCCTCTATATCGGCACAGTATTGCGACAGCTTCAGCGCCCCGAGGCTGGCCGCCGACGATTTTAGGGTGTGGGCCACATGACGCACCGCGGCCAGGTCGAACCCCTGCTGGCCATCCTGGCCGCGTGCCTGGGCCAGTTCGGGCAGCAGCCGGTCCAGCGATTTCAGGAAGGCCGCGACCACGCGCTGCAGCAGCTGGTTGTTGCCGCCGGGATCGAGCTCGCGCAGCCGGGCAATGGCCAGGTTGTCCAGCTGGGCGCCGGGCGGCGGCGGAGCGGGCGGGGCTGGGGGCAGAATTGACATGGTGTTCGCGTCGTGTGATGGCGGCCGGCCAGGCGGGCCTGCCGATCCGTCCCTCGGTTCGATCTTGGCACTATTGTCGGCCGGGATATGGCGAGCCAGGATCTCCTGCAGCTGGCTCAGGCGAAAAGGTTTGGGCAAATAGTCATCAAAACCATGGCGGCGCAGGCGCTGCTCGTCGCCGCCCAAGGCGTTGGCCGTGACCGCGAGCACCGGGGTGTCGGGCGGGCAGACCAGGGGCAGGGCCGGGGTGGCGCCGTGCCGGAACAGGCTCAGGGCCTGCATGCCGTCCATCCCCGGCATGTGGATGTCCATCATCACCAGGTCGAATCGCTGTTCGCACAAGGCCTGCAGGCCGCTGGCGGCATCGGCGCAGACCCGGCTGCGGTAGCCCAGCCGGGCCAGCATCTCGGCGCTGACCTGCTGGTTCACCGGGTTGTCCTCCACCACCAGGATCAGGGCCGGGGTGCGCGCCGGATCGGTGGCCGCCGGCTCGGTGCCGAGCGGCAGGCTCAGCGTGAAGCAGGAGCCCTGCCGGGGTCGGCTTTCGGCGCTCAGGATGCCGCCCATCAGCCGCACCAGCTCGCCCGTCAGGGCCAGGCCCAGGCCGGTGCCGTCCTGCCGGCGCGACAGGCTGGCATTGCCCTGGGTGAAGGGCTTGAGCAGGCGCGGCAGCTCGTCCTCGGCGATGCCGATGCCGGTGTCGCTGACGCTGAATTGCAGGCGGGACTCGCGGCGCATCAGCGCCAGCCGGACCTCGCCGCGTTCGGTGAACTTCAGGGCATTGCCCAGCAGTTCCTCCAGCACCTGGCGCAGGCGCCGCGCATCGCCGAACCACTGCGGCGGCAGCTCGTCGGCGCAGTCCAGGTGCAGGCTCAGGCCCTTGGCCGCGGCCCGCGGCGCCAGGGCCCGCAGGCAGTCGGCCGCCAGCGCGGCGGGCTCGAAGGGCGCTTCCTGCAGCTGCAGGCGGCCGGCCTGGGCGCTGGCGAAGTCCAGCACCGCATCCACCAGGCCCAGCAGGTCCTGGGCCGAGCGGTAGGCCGCCTCGGCATAGCGGCGCTGCGGCGGCACCAGCTCGGTGCCCAGCAGCAGCTCGGTCATGCCCAGCATGCCGTTGATCGGGGTGCGGAGCTCGTGGCTCATATTGGCCATGAACTCGCTCTTGGCCAGGCTGGCCGCCTCGGCCTGGTCGCGCGCCAGGGCCAGGTCGCGGTGGCGCTGCTGCTCGTCGCTGATGTCGGCCAGCAGGCCGTAGACCAGGGTCTGGCCGTTCGGATGGAGCTGCGGGCGGCAGCGCAGCCGCACCCAGCGCAGGCCCTTGCCGGGATGCTGGATGCGCAGCGCCATGTCGCTGGCCTCGCCCTGGGCCTGGGCCAGCAGGCGGCGCGCATAGAGCTCGCGGTCCTCGGGGTGGATGCGCTGCTCGAACAGGCGGGGTCCCTGCGCCAGGTCGGAGGGCGACAGGCCCAGCAGCTCGGGCAGCAGCGGCGAGCTGAAATGCAGGCGGTCCCAGGCCGGTGTAGTGACGAACAGACATTCGCTGACCGCCTCGGTGACCTCGCGAAAGCGCGTGTCGCTTTCCTGCAGCGCGCGTTCCAGCTGGCGCTGCGCGCTGCCGTCCTGCAGGGTCAGCACGCCGGCCGGCCGGCGCAGGCCCGACCAGGCGATCAGGCTGCGCTGCAGCAGCAGCCAGCGCTGGCCCTGCGGTGTGGGCAGCCACAGACCCTCGCGCGCCGCATGGCGGCCGGTCTCGAGCGCACGCCAGCGCGCCGGTTGGCAGAGCGCGGCCAGCGGTCCCGGCAGCAGCTCGCTGGCGTCGCGCCCGAGCAGCTGACCGCGGCGCAGGCCCAGTAGGCGCTCGGCCTCGCGGTTCAGATGGAGCAGGCGCGCATGGACGGTGTCCATCACCAGCAGGGCCGTGGGCAACTGGTCGGTCAGCGACTGCACGTCGCCGGCCGACAGCAGGGCCGGCCAGCCGGGCGTGGCTTCGCTGCCGGACTCTTCGGGGTTCGGTGCGTCGGGCATCAGCGCGGTCATCGGCGTGCTCACGGGCGCGCCTGTGTGGCTTTCATGCCAGACATATCGGCCTGCGCGGACCGGACTTGAGCCCGTTTGTGCACTCCTCCTTGCGCCCGTCCTCGAAGCCCCGGGGCACTACATACAATGGGCCGCCATGAACAGCCTCAGCCCGACCCGCCTCGCCCAACGCCGTTGGCCCTGGGTGGGTGCCGCGGCCCTGGCGCTGCTGCTGGCCCTGGCCTGGCTGTGGTGGCCCGCCGAGGATGGCGCGCCCGTCATCGGCGCGCTGCTGGGGGCGCTCGGCTTCGGCCTGCTGCTGCTGACGGTGGCCGCGGTGGCCTGGCATGTGGGGGTGCGCCTGACGCGCCAGCGCCTCGGAGAATCGCTGCGCGAGGCGCGCAGCCAACTGCAGCTGATGGCGCAGCTGCAGACCGACTGGCTGTGGCAGACCGACGCGCAGCACCATCTGGTGCGCTGGCAGGCGCCGCAGGCCGCCCCCGCATCAAGCTGGGTCGGCGCGGCGGCCACCCAGTCGCTGTGGGAGCGCTTCGCGCTGGTGGATGGCGAGGACGCTACCCTGCTGCAGCGTCTGCAGGAATCGGCGCCGCTGGCCGGCGTGCTGGTCGAGGCGCGCATCGAGGGCGGCGCCGCGACCCAGTTTTCCGGCCGCTGGCTGCTGCGCGGCCAGGTCTGCCTCGATGCCTACGGGCGCTTCCAGGGCTATCTGGGCACGGCCCGTCCGGTCGACCGTGTCCCCGCGGGCCAGCAGGCCGCCGCGCTGGCGGCGCCGCCGCCGGCCGAGGAGCGCGCCAGCCATGGCTGGATCCATGCGCTGCCCGGCCCGGCCTGGCTGGTGGCCGATCCCAACGAGCCCGGCGCGCGCCTGGTGGAGCTGAATGCGGCGGCGGCCCAGCTGATGGGCCGGCCGCCCGAACCCTTGCGCGGCGAACCCTGGCGCGCCTGCCTGGACGGCCTGCCCACCGAGATCCGCGAGGCCGCCAGCGCGCCCGGCGCGGCCGGCGGCGTGGCCTGCGGTTCCTGGTGGCTGTGCCTGCTGGCCCTGCCCGGCACGGCGGCGGGGCGGCCCGGCCTGCACCTGCTGAGCCTGTGGCCGCAGGGCGCGCTGGACACCATGCCGGCGGCGCTGGCGCTGGAGGCCGCCGAGGTGGCGCGCGCCGAGCACGAGTCCTTCAGCTACACCGTCTCGCACGACCTGCGCGCGCCGCTGCGCGTGGTCGAGGGCTTTGCGCGCATCCTGAAGGAGGATTACGGCCGCCTGCTGGACCGCATCGGCAACGACCATCTGGACCGTGTGATGGGCGCGGCCGCGCGCATGAACAGCATGATCGATGCGCTGCTCTCGCTGACCCAGCTCAGCTCGCAGCCGCTGACGCATCAGCCGGTCAACCTGTCGCAGCTGGCCGCGCTGGTGACCGAGGAACTGAAGCGCGCCGCGCCGCAGCGCCAGGCCGCCGTGCATATCCAGCCCGAGATGCTGGTGCAGGGCGATCCCACCCTGCTGCGCATGGTGCTGGAGAACCTGCTGGGCAATGCCTGGAAGTACAGCGGCAAATGCGCGCAGACCGAGATCCGCTTCGAGCGCCAGCAGCAGGGCGGGGCCCTGGTCTACATGGTGGCGGACAATGGCGCGGGTTTCGACATGCGCTTTGCCGAACGCCTGTTCGGCGTGTTCCAGCGCCTGCACAGCGCCAGCGACTTCCAGGGCACCGGCGTGGGCCTGGCCTCGGTGCGCCGCATCGTGCACCGCCATGGCGGCGAGATCTGGGCCGAATCGGAAGTGGGGCAAGGCGCCCGCTTTTACTTCACCCTGGCCTGACGGGCCGCCGGGATCAGCGCCCGGGCAGGGACAGCAGTTCGACCGCCTCGACCAGACGCAGGGCCGAATCGGCCAGCGAGCGGCCCTCGGCCTCGGCCAGCTTCTGCAGCCGGGCCAGCGCCTCCTGGCGCGGCAGCGAGTAGCGGTGCATCAGCACGCCCACGGCCAGCGGCACGACCTGGTCCAGCAGGGCGTCGGCGGGCTGGCGCGGCGCCGGCGCGGCGCGTTCGCCGCGCTGGGCCGTCAACTGGGCCATCAACTGGGCCTGTTGGGCAAAAGCGGCCTCGACCGCCGGCACGATCTGGTGGATGTCGAGCGGCTTGACCAGGTAGGCCACCGCGCCCAGCTCCTTGACCTTGGCCACCGTGGCCTCGTCGGCGAAGGCCGACAGGAACATGAAGGGCACCTGCAGATACTCGCGCAGATAGGCGGCCACGTCGAAACCGCTCATGCCCTCCATGCGGATGTCCAGCAGGGCCAGTTCGGGACGGTGCTCGCGCGCCAGCAGGATGGCGTCGTCGCCGTTGTCGGCATCGATCACCTCATAGCCGGCCTGCGCCAGGCCATGGGTCAGCGTGGCCAGCACCAGCCGGTCGTCGTCGACCACGAGAATCTTGCCCTTTGTGCTCACCAGGAACGCCCCCCGCCCGCGCCACGCCTATGGCGCATCATAAGGGCTGCAGCAGGGTGACGCTGGGCGGCAGCAGCTCCAGCAGGCAGACCACCTCGTCGCCCTGCTGTTCCAGGCTGAGGATGGCGCTGCGCCGCGGCAGCAGGGCGCGCACCAGGCCCAGACCCGAGACGCCGCCGGGCACCTTGCTGAGCTGGAAGCCCTCGGGCAGCCGGCCCTGGTTGACGATGCGCAGCGCGACGCCATGCTCCTCGCAGATCAGGCTGCACTGCGGGGGCTGGCTGCCGCCATGGCGGAAGGCATTGCCCAGCAGCTCGTTGAGGGTCAGCGCGATCGGGATGGACTCGGCCTCCGGCAGGGCCCAGCGATGCAGCAGCTCGGCCGGGGCGGAATCCGCGCCCTCGATGCGCATCTCGATGGTCCGGCCGAACATGCGCTGCACCGAGCCGGTGATGGCCTCGACCAGCTTGCGCACGCGCAAGGGCCCGGTGGCGCCGACCTGCAGCCCGTAGACCTGGGCGATCGCCTGCACCTGGCCGACCGCCTCGCCGATCACGCCGGCCACCTCGGGACGGCGCGCGGCGATCTGCTGCAGCAGGCCGGCCACGCCCTGCAGATTGTTCTTGATGCGGTGATGCACCTCGCGCACCAGCAGCTCGCGCTGCGCGATCGCCGCGGCCAGGCGCGCCTCCTCGGCGGCGCGCTGTTCGGTGACGTCGCTGGCCACCAGCAGCAGCTGGCCGGCCGCGCCGGGCGGCGCGTCGGGGTCGGCCTGCGGCGCGAGGTGCAGCAGGCGGGCGTCCCAGACCCGGGCGCGGCCGCCGATGTCGAGCCGATACTCGCGCTGCGTCACCGCGTGGTCCAGCAGGGCCGCCTCCATATCGCTGCGCATCAGCGCGCCCTGGGTCGCGCCGAACAGCTGCTCGGGGCTGGCGCCGAGCAGCTCGGCCTCGGGCCGCCCGGCCAGATCGGCCGCGGCCTGGTTGATCTGCTCGACCGCCAGCGTGTGGGCGTCGTGCAGGCTGATGGCCAGCGGGGCGGCCTCGATGATGCGCTGCAGCGAGGTCTGGGCCTGCTGGGTCTGGGCCTCGGCCTGGCGGCGCCGTTCGATGTCCAGCAGCGCATAGGTGAGCTGGCGGCCGGAGGCACCGATGCCGGTCACCACGGCATTGCCCACCACCCAGAACTCGCGCCCGTCGCGCGCCTTGAGCCGGCACTCGAAGGTCTCGGCCTGGCCTTCGGTCAGCTCGTCCAGGTAATGGGCGTGCCGGAACGGATGGTCGGGATCGGGCGTGGCGACGATGCTCATCGGCCGGCCGGCGAAGGCGGCCAGGTCGCCGCCGAACATGCGCCGCGCCGAGCGGTTCATCCATTCGATGCCGCCGCGGCCCACCGTGACGATGCCCACCAGCACCGAATCCAGCACCGCGCGCTCGCGCTCGGTCTGCAGCATCAGCGACTGCTGGGCGCGCCAGCGGTCGTCCACGTTCACATAGGTCGCGATCACGCCGGCCTCGGGCTCGCCGGGGCGCATCACGCGCTTGCTGACCTGCACCCACAGGCCCGTGCCGTCGCGCCGGCGCAGGCGCCGTTCGCCCTGCCACTGGCCGCTGGCGGCCAGGGCCTGGTGCATCGCCGGCAGCTGGCGCTCGTAGTCGAAGTCGTCTTCGAACAGCGCGCGGTGGGCCAGGCCGTCAAGTTCGGCGATGCGGTAGCCGCTCATCGCGGCGAGGGCCTCGTTGGCGCGTTCCACATGGCCCTCGCGCAGGATGGCCATGCCGACGTCCGAGAGGTTGAACATCAGCTCGCGGTCCTGCACCAGGGTTTCCAGCTGGGCCTGCTGGGCCTTGAGCCGGCTGATGTCGCTGATCACGGCCACCGCCTCCTCGGCCGGGCCCTGCACGCGGCGCAGGCTCAGCGCCAGCCAGCGGCGCGGGGCGCCGAGGCCGCCGGCCTGCGCGCCGATGTCCATGCCGACCTCGAGGAACTCGGCCTCGAAATCCTGCTGTGCGCCCAGGGCCGGCAGCGCCGCCTGCACGCGCTCGGCCAACCCGGGCAGGGCGGCGAACAGCTGCGCCACCGGCGTGCCGGCCGGCTGGCCGGCGGGCAGGCCCAGCATCCGCTCGAAGCCGGCATTGCAGCGCAGCAGCTGGCCGCGGCGCAGATAGGCCATGCCGACGCCGGAGTTGTCCATGATCAGGCCCAGCTCCTGCAGCAGCTGCTCGTTGCGCCGCTCGGCCTGGGCCTGGGCCGTCACGTCCAAGGTGACGACCGAGGTGGTGCGCTGGCCCGAGGCCAGCTGGCCGGGCTCGACCCGGGTCAGCAGCCAGCGCCGGCCCAGCTCGGCATGGCGCACCGCGTAGCGCACCTCGACGCGGTCGCCGGTCTTGAGCGCGCGCTGCAGGCGTTCGAACTCGGGCAGCGAGTCGGGCTCGACGATGTCGCGGCTCACCCCCTGCAGGCCGGCCAGCGCGCCCGGGGTCTTGCCGCCCCCGCCGCCGCGCGGGCGCAGCCAGCCGGCATCCTGCTGGAAGGTGGCCAGGCCGACGCCGGCGGTGTCCATCAGCGCGTCGAGCTGCTGGTGCGCCAGGTCGCGTTCCTGCTCCAGACTGCGGTCCTCCAGCACCGCCATATAGCGGCGCTGGCTGCCCAGCTCCAGCGCGCGCAGCCGGCCCTGCAGCCAGCGCGCGCGGCCGCCCGGGTCGATCAGCTGGGCCTGGGTGAAGAGGGTCTGCCGCGCCTCGCGCAGCGCCGGCAATGGCCTGTTGCGCTCCCAGGCCAGCAGCTGCTGCAGCGGGGCACTGGCCTCATGCAGGCTGGCCGGTGCTGCCAGGTTCAGCGCCGCGAAGGCCGGGTTGGCGCGCAGCAGCAGGCCGTTGTCGTCGAACAGCACCATCGGCAGCGGGCTCAGCTCCAGCCATTGCTCGATCTCGGCCTGGGCGCGCTCGGTGTGCTCGCGCGCCGCCTGCTCGGCGGTGCGGTCCTGCAGCAGGCACAGGGTGAGCTCGGCGCCCAGCGCATGCGGCAGCAGGCGCAGGGCATGCTCGCGGCCCTCGGCGTCCAGCAGGCGCAATTCCTCGGGCAGCTCGGCGGGGCGGGTCAGGCTCTTGGCCAGCGCACGGCCGGGGCGGGCGGGGACGAGGCGCGCGCGCTCGGCCGGTGCGGCCAGCTCGGCCAGCGCCATCCCTGGCAGCGCGGCGATGTCGCGTCCGCACAGCTCGGCCAGCGCCGCGTTGCCGCCGCGCAGCCGCCATTGGGCGTCCAGCAGGCAGACCGGGGTGGGCGAGTCGGCGAACAGCCGCAACAGTTCGTCGGCCGGCAGCCCGGCGGCGGCGTCGTCGGCCGGGACGCCGGCGGCGGCCTTGCAGTCGATGTGCAGCAGCCAGCGCACGCCGTCATCGGCGTCGCCGTCGAGCGCCAGCAGATGGGGGCGGGCACGCAGGCCGCCGGCCAGGGTCAGGGCCGGGGCGGCGGGGCTGCGCCGGCCCTGCAGCAGGGCCTCGCCGGCCAGCCGCAGCCAGTCGCGCAGGGCGCCGGCGGGCAGCTCGCGATCACCGCGCGCCGCCAGCGCCAGGGCCTGGCGGGCGGCCGGGTTGGCCTCGACGATGCGCAGCCCCGCATCCAGCAGCAGCAGGGGGTCGCCGAGCAGCCCGAACAGGCCGCGCAGCGCAGCCAGATCGGCGGCAAGAAGGGGCAGCTGGGAGGGGGGCTTGGGCATCGCGCCCGCAGTTTAGATGAGGGCCGCGGGCCGGCGCGCGGCCGGCCCGCCGGGGTGTCTCATTCCAGCTGGCCGGCCTTGGCCAGGGCCCGCAGCAGGGCGTGGTTGATCTCGTCGGCACCCAGCATCAGCTGCTCGGCCGCCTGGCGGAAATCGAACACCGATTCGGCCTCGATCGCGTTCACCAGGTCCAGATAGGCGCGGTAGGGGCCGCTGTTCTCGACCAGGGCCTGGCGCACGCGCTCGGGCACGGGGATGGCCTGCAGCAGCTTGTCGAAGGGCTGCTTGAGCATATGGTCCAGCAGCGAGAACAGGCCGCAGATGAACATCTCGTCGCGCATCTCGCGGTCGTCCATGCCATGCGCCAGCTCCTCCATCAGCACGCCGCGGCGCAGCGCGCCGAACATGATGGGGCGCATGCTGTGGTCCTTGCTGGCCGTGGTCAGCAGCAGGGCCAGCCAGCGCTTCAGGCGCGACATGCCCAGCAGCATGATGGCGTGACGGAACGAGGAGACCTCGACCGACAGGCCGAAGGCGGCCGAGTTCATGTAGCGCAGCAGTTTGAAGGCGAGGCTGGGGTCGCGCTTGAGCGTGGCCTCCATCTTGTCGATGTCCTCGCCCTGGTCGACCTGGCTCATCAGCTGGACGATCACCTGCAGGTCGGCCTGGATCTCGGCCTTGGGCGCGCCGGCGGCGGCCTCGTAAGCCCCCTCCAGCGGCCAGCCCAGCACCGCGCTGGCGCCGCGGCCAAAGGCCTGGTTGACCGCGTCGGCACCGCGCAGGCCCGACAGCAGCTGCGCCAGACCGGGCACCGGGGCGGGCTCGTCGCCCAGGTCCTGCACCTGGTACTTGAACGAGGCCTGCACCGCGGGCGTGAGGGCGCTGAGCGCGCGGCCCTTCAGCACCAGGGCGTTGCCGTTCTTCTTCAGGGCCTGGATGGGGTCGGCGAGGGCGGCATCGCCGGCCATGAAGGCGGGCAGCTCCAGCATGATGTTGGCGCTCGGCTGCGCCGCCAGGATGCCGGCCAGCAGGGGCTCGTTCAGCACGTTCAGCAGCACCGGCGGGCCGCCGGCGGGCCAGACCTCGGCCACCGCCGCCAGCAGATCGGCCGCCTGCAGCTGCAGGTCGGTGCGCAGCGGGATCACGGTCAGACGGGTCGCCTGCACCATGTGCTGACGGTCCAACATGGGCGCGTAGCCCAGGGCCAGGTTGCCGAGAATGGGGTGTGAACTGCTCATCGTTCAGAGATTCAGGTATTGGAACAGCGACAGCCGCTGCACCGAGGCATAGGTCTTCAGCGCGGCATCGTAGCCGGTTTGCTGATTCTGGAAATCGGCAATACCCGAGATCATGTCCAGATCCTCGGCCGCCGAGCGTTCGCTCTGGCTGTAGAGCTTGAGCGCGCCCTGGCGCGATTCGCTGCCGTCCAGGTTGTTGAGGCTCTCGCCCACCGCGGTGCGGGTGTTCTGCAGATTGCCCAGCACCGCGTCGAGGTCGCGCAGGCGCAGGGCATTGGTCTGCGCGATCTGCGTATCGGTGCGCAGCGGCTGCTTGAGCTCGCCGATCAGTCCGTCCAGCACCGAGAACACGCCCAGGTCCTCGGTGGCGGGGGCGATCGAGAAGCGGTCGCCGTCGGCGGCGGCACCGGTCAGGGTGACGGCCATGCCGTCGAACTCGATGGTCTTGCCGGACGCGAAGGGACCGGTCGCGACCGTGGTGCCCAGCGTGGTGTCGAACACGCTGTAGGTGGCGGCGGCGCCGCTGCCGCTGACCTGGACCTCGTAGTTGGAGCCGGTCAGCAGGGTCGGGTTGGTGACGCGGCCGGCGTCGATCCAGCTCTTGGCCGCGGCCGTCGGGTCGACCAGATTGGGCAGCACGCCGGTCTCGAAGATGCCGTTGCCGCTGGCCGCCTGCTCCCAGGCCATGCGGCCGTCGATGCTGAGCGGGAAGTTCTCGATATTGCCGCTCTGCGTGGCGCCGGCGGTGCCGATATAGCGCACGCCGCCGGGCGCGTCGACGAAGGGCGCGCCGCTGGAGCCCTGGCCGGCGAACAGGAAGCCGCCGGTGCCGTCGGAGCGGTTGGCGATCGAGAACAGCTGGTCGCGCAGGCCGGTGATCTTGACGGCCAGGCCCTCGCGCTCGGGGTCGCTGTAGCTGGCATTGCCGGCCGCCACCATGGCCTCGCGGATCTGCTGCAGGATCTCGTTGGCGTCGCCCAGGGCCGACTCGCCCAGCGCCATATTGTTGCGGCTGGCCTCCAGCACGCGCTGGCTGGCATCGGTGCGGCCGATCACGGCCAGCGCGCGCTCGGCGCGGGCCGCGGCGGTGGGGTCGTCGCTGGCGTACTGGACGCGCTTGCCTGAGGTCAGCTGCTGCTGGGTCTGCTGCAGCTGCTGTTGGCGTCGCTGCAGGGTCGCGATGCTGGCATCGAACATATTGGACGTGCTGACGCGCATGCCTGGCTCCAATCGATTTCAGTGTGGGACGTTGGGCCGCGCGGACGCCGCCGATCCGGCTCTGCCGGTCGGCCGGCGTCGCCCCCTTGAGGGGGCGGCCGAAGGCCGTAGGGGGTGGCTCATCATCGTCCGGCGATCTGCAACAGCTCGTCGAAGATTGCCTGGCCGGCCTGCAGCACCTTGGCGGCCGCCTGATAACCCTGCTGGAACTGCATCAGCCGGGCGGCCTCCTCGTCGAGGTTGACGCCGGCCTGGCTGCTGCGCGCCACCTCGGCATTGCTGGCCACGCTGGTGGAGACCTCGGACAGATATTCGGCGCCCTGCACGCGCGCGCCGATGTCGGACATCGCGGTGGCATAGGCGTCGGAGAGGGTGGCGCCGACGCCGTTCACGCCGCGGCCGACGAAGGCCTCCTTCTGGATCGCCAGAAAGGCCTGGGCGTTGCCGTTGTTGGAGGCCACCGACTTGGTCGGGTCGATCGTCAGCGTGTCGCCGGTCTTGGGCACGCCGTTGAGCGCCAGGCGGAAGCCGAAGTCGACGCCCGACAGCGGTTCGCTGCCCAGGGCCTCGCCGGGATACCAGGTGCCGGTGACGGTGCTGCCGTCGCTCATCGTCATCACGTAGTCGACCCCCGGACGGGCCGGGTCGCTGTTGTTGACGCCCTGGAAGGCGACCGAGACCGGGTACTGGGCGATGTCGAAATTGTCGTTGGCCACCGCCAGCGAGGCGATGGTGGCGGTGCCGGTGTTGGCCTTGCCCATCACTGCGGTGACGGGCGATGCCGCGGCGATGCCGCTGGGGTTGTCCAGCGCGCGCGTCATCGACACCGCGGCCTGGGCCACCGGCTCGATCAGGAAGCTGTCGTCCGCCGTCAGCGGCGCGCCCCCGGCCGTCAGCGAGAAGCCGTACTGGGCCTCGATCTGCGCGGCACTGAGGCTGACGCTGACGCCGCCGGGGCGGGTGGTCATCACATACTGGTCGGGCACGCCGCTGGGGTCGGCCTTGACCACATAGGACTCGGCGCGCAGCAGGCTGGCGTCCGTGATGGCCGCCGTCAGGCTGGAGGCATAGCTGCCATCGGGATTGCGCGCATTGGTCGAGGCCGGCAGCGCGCGCGGCGGTGCGTAGGAGAAGACCGGCGCGCCGGGCGTGCCGGCCAGGTCCAGACCGAGCGCCTGCTGCTCGTTGACCCGGTCGGCCAGCGCCACGGCCATGCGGCCGATCATGTTGCGGGCGTCCTGCAGATCCTTGTTCTGGAAACGCAGCAGCGCGGTCAGCGAGCCGCCGGTCAGCGAGCTTTCGTCCAGCACGCGGGCGCCGTTCGCCTCGTCGATGCTGAGCTGCGTGCGCGTGCCGTCATAGGGGTCGGCGGTGAGCTTGAGCTCCTGGGCCTGCGAACCGAGCACCAGGCGCTGGCCGCCGCCGATGAACACGCCCATGGTGCCGTCGTCGGAGGGCAGGGTGCTGACCTGCACATACTGGCTCAGCTCGGAGATCAGCCGGTCGCGCGTGTCGAGCAGGTCGTTGGCGGTGTGGCCGGAGCCGTTGGCGCGTGCGATCTGGTCGTTGGCGGCGGCGATCTGCTTGCTGAGCTGGTTGACGACGGCCACATTGGCCTTCAGGTCGCTGACCACGCCGGCCTGCAGATCGGCCAGCTGCTGGCCGGCGGTCTGGTAGCGCGAGGCCAGCTCGCCGGCCCGACCCAGCACGACCTGGCGCGCCGAGATGTCGGAGGGCGACTTGGAGACGTCGACCATCGCGTTGAGGAACTGGTTGGCCGCGTGGCCCAGGCCGGCCTCGCCGGTGGAGAACAGCTTCTCCAGCTGCAGCAGCTGGCTGTGGCTGGTGGCGTCCATGAAGGCCACCGACTTGCTGGACGTGGCCTCGCGGGTCATGAATTCGTTGTGGGCGCGGGTGACGGTCTGGACGTTGACCCCCTTGCCGAAGTAGCCCGAGCCGGTGAACTGGCCCTGCGGCGTGGTCAGGGCGACCGACTGGCGCGAGTAGCCCGGGGTGTTGGCATTGGCAATGTTCTGGCCGATGGTGGTCAACGCCGCCTGGTTGGCGAACATGGCTCGCATGCCAAGCGATAGCAGTGCCGAGGTTCCCATGACTCGTCCTCTCTCCTAGGCGTCGTCAGGCCAGCGCGCGCTGCACGCGCATCGTGGTGTTGATGACGCGGGTCAGCTTGCTCGCGTATTCGGGGTCGGTGGCGTAGCCGGCCTTCTGCAGGCCCTGTGCGAAGCTCTCCGCGCCGGCCCCGGTCTGGGCCTTGGCCACCACGTCGCGGTAGCGTTCGTTGCTGCCGATCAGGCGCGCATAGTCCTTGAAGGCGTCCTCGTAGCTGTCGTAGGCGCGGAACTTGGCCGTGACCTTCTGCGGCTTGCCGTCGATGTACTCGGTGGTCTGCACCTCGGCCACCTTGCCGGTCCAGCCGGACGTGGCCTTGATGCCGAACACATTGAAGGAGGGGCTGCCGTCCTTGCCGGTGATCTCGCGCTTGCCCCAGCCGGACTCGTGCGCGGCCTGGGCGATCATGAAGCTGGCGGGGATGCCGGTGGCCGCCTCGGCGGCCTTGGCGGCGCCATCGTGCTGCTGGATGAAGCTCTGCACATGCGGCGCGATGTTCTTCTTGGCCAGCACGGGCAGGGTCTTGGCGGCCGCGGCGCGCTCGGCGCCGGGCTCGCTGGCGCCCATCTGGCGCTGCAGCTGGCGCGCGATCGCGTCCGACAGGCCGCCGGGCAGGCCGGTCATCTTGCCGGCGAACTGGCTGTCCAGCATCTCGGTGCCCAGCTGGGTGGCCGAGTTCTCCAGCATGCCGGAGGACAGGGTGGAGGCGCGCATGCTCTTCATCACTTCCTGCATGAAAAGCGACTCGAACTGGCGCGCCGTCTCCTTGATGCTGGACTTGGGGTCGCGGGCGGCGGCGGCGCGCAGCGCCTCGATGCTGCGGGTGTCGGTCGGTGCGCTGCTGGCGCCGACGCTGAACGGTGACTTCAGGTTCATGTCAGATCACCTCCAGCTCGGCCATGATGGCGCCGGCGCTCTTCATGGCCTGCAGGATGGCCAGCAGGTCCTGGGGCGTGGCGCCCAGGGCGTTGAGGGCCTTGACCACATCGGCCAGCTTGGTGCCGGCGGGCATGTTGATCAGCGCGCCGGGCTCCTGCCTGAGCGCGATGTCGGTCTTCTCGGTCACCACGGTCTGGCCGCCGGACAGGGCATTGGGCTGGCTGATCACCGGCGTGGCGTTGATCGTCACCGACAGGTTGCCATGGGCGACGGCGCAGGGCGCCAAGGTGACGGCCTGGTTCATCACCACCGAGCCGGTGCGGGCGTTGATCACGACGCGGGCGGCCGGCATGGCCAGGTCCAGCGGCAGGTTCTCCATGTCGGCCAGGAAGCTGACGCGCTCGTCCGGGTTGCTGGGGGCGCGCACGCGCACGACGCGGCCGTCCAGGGCCTGGGCGGTGCCGGCGCCCTTGGCGCGGTTGATCGCGCCGGCCACCGCGCGGGCGGTGGCGAAGTCGGCGGCGTTCAGGTCGAGCTGGATGGTGTCGCCCATCTGCAGCGCGGTCGGCACGCTGCGCTCGACCAGGGCGCCTCCCGGGATGCGGCCGGCGCTCAGGTGGTTGATCTGGACCTTGGAGCCGCCGGCCGAGGCGCCTGCGCCGCCCACCACCAGGTTGCCCTGGGCGATCGCGTAGACCTGGCCGTCGGCGCCCTTCAGCGGGGTGGCGATCAGGGTGCCGCCGCGCAGGCTCTTGGCATTGCCCATCGAGGACACGACGATGTCCAGCGGCTGGCCGGGCTGGGCGAAGGGCGGGAGCTGGGTGGTGACCATCACCGCGGCGATATTGCGCGGCTGCATCGTCACGCCCGGCGGCAGCACGACGCCGAACTGCTGCAGCATCGCGGCCAGACTCTGGCCGGTGAAGGGGGCTTGCGTGGTCTGGTCGCCGGTGCCGTCGAGGCCGACCACCAGGCCGTAGCCGGTCAGGGGGTTGCTGCGCACCCCGGCCACCGAGGCGACTTCCTTGATGCGGGCGGCCGCGGCGGGGCCGCTGGTCAGGAGCAGGGCGCCGGCAAACCCGCAGATCGCCAGGAAGGCGAGCCCGGACAGCGGCTTCAGCAGGGAGGAGATCTGGGTTTGCATGGACGGTCGCACAAGGGTTTGGGACTTGTGAGACCGATTCTGGGCATTCTTAAGTCGGCGAAAGACTTAAAAAGAAGCGTGACAACCAGCCTATTTGATGCGCTTGCTCCAGCGCGCCGCGTCCGCGCTGCTCGACCCGGACATTGGCGACCTGGGCGGAGGAGACGGTGTTGCCCTGCTGGATGGCGCGCGGATCCACCTGGCCGGAGAAGCGCAGCACGTCGACATTGCTGTTGACGCCGATCTGCTTCTCGGCGATGAGCATCAGGTGGCCGTTGGGCAGCACGCCGGTGACCACCGCGGTGATGGTGCCGCTGAACTCGTTGGTGTTCTGGTTGCTGCCCTTGCCGGCGGCGGCGGCGGCCGACTCGGCCCCGATGCTGGCGCGCGCCAGGGCCTTGGCCGGGTTGATGCCCGGCAGGGCGGAGACCGAGCCGCTGAGGCTGCCGCTGCGATCCAGTTCGCTGCTCGAGCTCTGGGTGGCGCTGATGCGCTCGACGATCTGGATCATCACCGTGTCGCCGACCAGCCGGGCGCGGTGATCCTCGAACAGCGGACGGTAGCTGACCGACTGGTAGATCGCGCCATTGGCCGGCGCGGCGGCCGGCAGCAGCGGCAGCTGCACGACCGGGGTGCTCTGCAGCTCGACCTTGGGCTGCTGCAGCGTGGCGCAGCCGCCCAGGCCGAGGGCGAGGGCGGACAGCAGGAGGGAAATGCTTTTCATGCCGGGGCTCCTTGCATCTCTTACATCTGGCTGAGCTTCTGCAGCATCTGGTCGGAGGTCTGCACCGCCTTGGAGTTGAGCTCGTAGGCGCGCTGGGTCTGGATCATCTGCACCAGTTCCTCCACCACATTGACGTTGGAGGTCTCGACGAAGCCCTGCTGCAGCGCGCCCAGGCCGTTGGCATTGGGGGCGCCGGCATTGGGCGTGCCGGAGGAAGCGGTCTCGGTGAACAGGTTCTGGCCGCGCGGGTCGAGGCCGGCCGGATTGACGAAGTTGGCCAGCTGGATCTGCCCCAGGTTCTGCGGCTGGGCATTGCCGGGCACGGTGACGGTGACGGTGCCGTCGGCGCCGATCGTCAGGGTCTGGGCGTTGGCGGGCACGGTGACGCCGGGCAGCAGGGTGTAGCCGGTGTTGGTGACCATCTGGCCGTTGGCGTCCAGCTGGAAGCTGCCGTCGCGGGTGTAGGCGGTGGTGCCGTCGGGCATCTGGATCTGGAAGAAGCCGTTGCCCTTGATCGCCAGGTCCAGGTTGTTGCTGGTCTGCTGCAGATTGCCCTGGGTGTAGATGCGCGAGGTGGCGACCGGGCGCACGCCCAGGCCGACCTGCAGGCCGGTGGGCAGCTGGGTCTGCTCGGTGGTGTTGGCGCCGCTCTGGCGCAGGTTCTGGTACATCAGGTCCTCGAATACCGCGTGCGAGCGCTTGTAGCCGTTGGTGGCCACGTTCGAGAGGTTGTGCGAGATGGTGTCCAGCTGGGTCTGCTGGGCTTCCATGCCGGTCTTGGCGATCCAGAGCGAGCGAATCATGGCGTGGATTCCTTAGGAGGTGCCCAAAAGTTTGGCGGACTGCTGGCCCTGGGTCTGGGCGATCTGCAGCAGCTTCATCTGCTGCTCGAACTGGCGCGCCGCGGCGATCATGCTGACCATGGTCTCGACCGCGCTGACATTGCTGCCCTCCAGCGCGCCGTCCTGCAGGCGGGCGTTCGGGTCGGCGGGCAGGTCGCCGTCCGGCGCGCGGAACAGCCCGTCCTCGCCGCGCGTCAGCGGCGCCTCGGGCGTGACCAGCTTGAGCCGGCCGATATTGATCGGGTTGCCGGTGGGCAGCTTGGCCGTGACCGTGCCGTCGCCGCCGATCTGCAGCTCGCTGTCGGGCGGCACCGTGATCGGGCCGCCGTCGCCCAGCACCTGCAGGCCGTTGCGCAGCACCATCAGGCCCTCGGCATTGACGTCCAGCGCGCCGGCCCGGGTGTAGGCCTCGACGCCGTCCAGGCCCTGCACGGCCAGCCAGGCGTTGCCCTGCATCGCCACGTCCAGGTTGCGCCCGGTGGCGTTGATCGCGCCGGGCTCGGCCTTGTAGCCGATGGTGGTTTCCAGCGCGAAGGCGCGCGTGCTGGCGCCGTCGCCGCGCACCGGCACGGCGCGAAAGGCCTGCAGCTCGGCGCGGAAGCCGTTGGTGGAGACGTTGGCCAGGTTGTGGGACAGCACGTCCTGGCGCTGCATCGCCGCCTTCGCGCCGGCCATCGACAGGTAGATCATGCGGTCCATGTGCTGCCCCTCGTCTCAGGCCTCAGCGCAGGTTCACCAGGGTTTGCATCACCTGGTCCTGCGTCTTGATGGTCTGGGCATTGGCCTGGTAGGTGCGCTGGGCGGTGACCATATTGACCAGCTCGGCGGTCAGGTCGACGTTGGATTCCTCCAGCGCGCCCGGTTGCAGCGAACCGAGATTGCCGTCGCCGGGTATGCCGACCACCGGATCGCCGGAGGTGTTGGTGCGCGCCCATTGGTTGCCGCCCAGCGGCTGCAGGCCCTGCGGGTTGCGGAAGGTCGCCAGCTCGACCTGGCCGGCCGGCTTGGATTCGCCATTGGAGTAGCGGGCGGTGACGACGCCGGTTTCCTCGACCACGATGCCGGTCAGCTGGCCGGGCGCGTAGCCGTCCTGGTTCAGCGAGGTGACGGCGAAGCCGGAGCCGTTCTCGGTCGCGCCCAGGATGTCGAACTTGATGCCGGGGGCGGCCGGGTCTTCCGGGTAGGGGATCGGCAGGGTCGGCGCGCCCTGGGCATTGGTGCCGGCGGGAATGCGCAGGTCCAGCAGGGTGCCGGCCGGGGGAATCACGGGGTTGCCGCCGGTGGGCGGGAACTCCATCGTGGTGTAGGCCGTCTGCGGGTTGTTGGGGTCGGCGGCCGTGATGTCGGTGCCGTCGGCCGCATAGTTGACCGGCTTGCCATTGGCCGTCACATAGACGTTCCAGACGCTGTTGGCGCCGGGCGCGGGCTCGTTGGCGCGCTGGAAGTACAGGGTCACGGCGACCGGCTGGCCCTTGTCGTCGTACGTCGTCATCGAGGTGGCGTTGTTGTACGAGGTGGGATCGTTGAACTTGATGCCCTGACTGAAGACCTTGGACGTGGGGTCGGCCGGGTCGGACAGGGTGTAGGGGGCGGTGGCGCCGGCGCGCGAGTCGAGGTTGAACTCCATGTCGATCGAGGCGGTCACCTTGGGCTCGATGCCCTTGGTGGGCAGCTGCAGCGGCTGGGCCAGGCCGGGCTGGATCACGCCGTTGCCGTCGGCCGGGTAGCCCAGCAGCTTGAGCTGGTCGTTGTTGACGATGTAGCCGTCGCGGTCGACCTTGAACTGGCCGTTGCGGCTGTAGGTGACCGGGTTCTTGCCATCGCTGAGCTGGAAGAAGCCGCCGCCGTTGATCGCCAGATCCATCGGGTTCTCGGTGATCGAGATATTGCCCTGGGTGAACTGCTGGGCCACCGCGGACAGCTGCACGCCGATGCCCACCGAGTTGGCGCCGGCGCCGTTCAGGGCGCTGGCGTAGAGGTCGGAGAATTCGGCGCGCGAGGACTTGGCGCCGAAGGTGTTGGCATTGGCAATGTTGTTGCCGATCACGTCGAGGTTCTTGCTCGAGGCATTGAGACCGGAGAGACCTTGCTGGAAGCTCATGATGTGTCCTTGGGTAACCCTGAGATGACGGCCGCGGTCAGTCGACCAGCTTGACCAGGCTGTAGTCCACCATGCCCAGGCCCTCGAGCTTGACCTGGAGCTTGGAGCCGTTGGTGCTGATGGCCAGCACCTTGTCGGTGGCATAGGGGGTGGCCGCGACGGCGGCGGTGCCGCGCGTGGCCGTGATGCGGTAGGTGAGGTTGTCGTAGCCCAGGCCCTTGTCGGCGGGCCAGCTGAACTTCTGCAGGCCCGCGCTCTGCGCGCCCAGGTCCACCGTGTCGATCACGACGCCGGCCGGGCTCAGCACCTCGAGCTTGACCTTGTCGGCGGCGCCGCTGAGATCGTAGGAGCCCTTGCCGATCTTGGCGCCGTCGACCTCGGTGACGACCATATTGTTGCTGGCCAGCGAGACGTTGCGGCCCACCAGCGAGACGCCCTGCAGCGCCTGCATCTGGGTGAACTGCGAGGTCAGGCCCTGGATGGTGGTGTTGAGCCCGCCGATGCCGGTGACGGTCTGGATCTGCGCCAGCTGGCTGGTCACCTGGGCGTTGTCCAGCGGGTTCATCGGGTCCTGGTTCTGCATCTGCGCGACCAGCAGCTTGAGGAAGCGGTCCTGCGTGTCGGCCGCGCTCTGGGTGCTGGTGGCGCTGCCGCTGCCGCTGCCGTTGAGTGAATTGAGAAGACCGACGTCCATGGGGAATGCTCCGCTTCTTCAGGCCTCAGGACTGGCCCATCTGCAAGGTCTTGAGCAGCAGGTTCTTGGCCGTGCTCATCACCTCGATATTGTTTTGGTAGGAACGCGAGGCCGAGATCATGTTGACCATCTCCTCGACCGAATTGACGTTGCTGTAGGTGACGTAGCCCTCCGCATCGGCCTGCGGATGGGCCGGGTCGTGGACGCGCCGACCGGGCGTTGCGTTCTCGGTGACGCCGACCACCTGCACGCCCAGCGCCGTGGGGTCGCCGCCGGCCGCGGTGAGAGCGCTCTGGAACACCACCTGGCGGGCCTTGTAGGCCTGGCCGTCCGGGCCGGCCACGGTGTCGGCATTGGCCAGGTTGCTGGCCACGGTGTTGAGGCGCTGGCTCTGCGCGCTGACCGCGCTGCCGGAGATGTGGAAGATATTGAACATCGACATCGCGAGACTCCCTGCCTTGCTCGGGCGGCGATCAGGCCGCGTTGTGCGACTTCATCGCGTCCAGCGTGGTGCGCACGTTGCCGCTGATGAAGCGCAGCGTGGCCTCGTACTTGACCGCGTTGTCGGCGAAGCTGGCGCGCTCGCGGTCCATGTCGACGCTGTTGCTGTCCATATTGGTCTGGGCGGCCAGGCCGTGCTCCAGCGCGTTGTGGCCGCGCTGGGTGGCGGGCGTCACGATATGGCCGGGCCGGTTGGCCGTCAGCGCCGCGCCGTTGGGCAGCTCGCCGGTGGCTTCCTTCAGTGCGCGGGAGAAATCCATCTCGCGCGCCTGGTAGCCCGGGGTGTCGGCATTGGCGATATTGCTGGCGAGCAGGCGCTGGCGTTCGGACCGCAGGGTCAGGGCCTGGGTCTGGAAATTCAGCGCGTCGGTCAGTCGGTTGATCATGTGCGGGCCCTCCGGGTCGGGTGGCAGCTTGGGCGATTGAACGGGATTGTGTTGGGCGCTTCGGAAAACATGAGCGGGAAAAGAGCGGGCTTTGCTGCGCATTTCGGCGCTAAGAAAACAGGGCCGGGGCCTAAAGTCGCTGCCATGGATCAAAACGCCCGTCCTCCCACCGCCGCGCCGACGCGCCGCGTCCGCACCCTCGGGGTGGCGGCGCTGCTGGCGGTCGCGGGGCTGGCGGCCGGAGCCCAGACGGCCGGCGAAACCCTGACGCCCCTGACCCCCGAGCTGCTCGGCCATGTGCAGCAGCTGGCCCAGGAGGGCGCCCGCGCCGGAGCGCCGGACCAGGCGCGCGTGGCGGTGCAGCTGGGGCAACTGGACGGCCGGCTGCGCCTGGCGCCCTGCCGCCAGGTGCAGCCCTATCTGCCGGCGGGCCTGAAGATGTGGGGCAGGACCCGCATCGGCCTGCGCTGCCTGGATGGCGCCGTCGCCGGCTCGGGCGGCGCGCGCTGGAATGTCAGCCTGCCCGTCACGGTGCAGGTCTACAGCCGCGTGATCGTCGCCGCGGCGGCGCTGCCGGCCGGCACGGTGCTGACTCAAGCCCTGCTGCAAACGGCCGAAGTAGATATAGCGGCCGAGGCCGGCCAGGTGTTCGGCGATGCCGGACAATTGGACGGCCGCAGCCTGCAACGGCCCCTGGACACCGGCGAGGCGGTGCGCAGCAGCGATCTGAAGCTGCGGCGCTGGTTTGCGGTCGGTGAACGGGTACAGGTGCTGGCCAGTGGCTCGGGCTACGCGATCGGCAGCGAAGGCCAGGCCCTGGAGCCGGGCCTGGAGGGTCAGGATGTGCGTGTTCGCTTCGAGAACGGCCGGACGGTGACCGGCCGGGCGGTGGGCGAACGCCGGGTGGAGCTTGCCCTGTGAGCCCCCCCGTTCGGGTGGAAAACCCTCAAGTCCCGCCGGGATGGGTCGATACACCGGAAAACCTGAATGGGATAGGCCTCGGCCTTGGCAATGGAGATCAGCATGAAAATTGGTAACAGCGCAGAAAAACTGGCGTCGACGCCGGTCGGCACGAACGGTGCCGCCGATGCCGCACAGGCCAAGGCCGCGTCTGCCCAGCAGGCTGGTGCCGCCGCTGCCGGCAAGGGGCCGGAAGCCAGCGCCAAGATCAATCTGTCCAGCACCGCCAGCACCCTGCTTTCCGGCGTGTCGGAGGAGGGCAGCTTCGATGCGGAGAAGGTGGGCCGGATTGCCCAGGCCATCGCCGACGGCAAGTTCAGCATCAATGCCGATGCGATCGCCGACAAGCTGATCGCCAATGCCCAGGAAGTGCTGGGTCGCGTCGCCACGCATTGAGCGTCGCCGGCCTCGCCCCATCAGCCCACAAGATCAACGCCCAATGACGACGGATGCCGTCATGCATGCCTTGCCACCTAACGATCACCCCCTTGCCGATCCTGCCCTGGGGCAGGCGCTGGAACTGCCGCTGCAGGCCGTCGAGAGCTGCCTGAGCCTGTTGGGCGAGGCCCTGCTCAAGCGCGACAGCCAGGCGATCGAGCTGCATGCCAGCGCCTTGCATCAGGCCCTGGCCGAGGCCATCGCGATGTTCAGCGAGGCCGCCCGCGTCGGCCAGGTGCCGCCGAGCCTGCGCAACCGTCTGGTCCAGGCCGGTGGCCGGGTGGCCGCGCAGCGCGAATCGCTGGCGCGCGCCACCGCCGCGCTGGACCGCGCCATCGACGTGCTGATGCCATCCGAGGCCACGGGCCTGTATTCCGCGCTCGGCAAGTCCGAACGCAAGACGCTGGGCGGCGGCTCTTATCAAGCCTGAGCCCGGCCCGGCCCCGCGATCAAGCCACCCTAGCGGGTGGCTTTTTTACGCACGCAGTCGAGGTAGGCGTGGCCGTCGGGCGGCAGGCCGCTGCGCTGCGAGGCCCAGATCATCTCGCCCAGGCAGTCCATCGCGGCATGCTGGGCCTCGTGCAGCGACTGGCGCTTGGCCGCCAGCAGGTCCAGGGCCTGGCGGATGCCGGTGGGCTGGTCGATCGAATGCTGCTCGCTGATCGTCAGGTGCATCGACAGGTGCAGGAAGGGGTTGCTGCGGCCTTCCTCGACCGTGTAGACCGCGTTGACCGCGGCGTCCTCGTCGGCCAGTTCGGCGTGGTATTCCGGGTGCTCGTCGATCCACTGGGCCGCGATGGCTTCCATCGGGATCAGCGGCATGCCGGTGCGCAGCTTGCGGTAGGTGGCGCAGAAAAAGCGGCGCACCTCGATTTGGGAGGGGGCGAACATCGCGCGATTGTCCCAGGTCGGCTCAGGGCTTGCCCGCGTCGGGTTGATTCCAGCCCGGGCGCCGGCGCCGCGCCGCGGCCAGCTCGCGTTCCTGGGCGAACAGCTCCTCCAGCTGCTGGCGGCCGTGCCGGGTGGCGGCGGTCAGCGCGGCCTCGTCCTTGTGCAGCGGGAACAGGATGTCGAGCTGCTCCACCGTGTGCTGGCGGAAGCGCCAGGCCAGCTTGCGCGCCGCATGCGGCTGCAGGCCCAGCAGTTCGAGCACGCTGCGCGCGCTCATCAGCGCCGCATCGAGCGTCTCGCGCTCGATCAGCATGACGCCCAGGTCGCGCAGTGCGAAGTAATGCTGCAGATTGCGCGCCCGCGCGACGATCTGCAGCCGCGGGAAATGCTGCTTCGCCAATGTCGCGATCTCCAGGCTGTGGGCGATGTCGTCCACCGCGATCACCAGCACCCGGGCCTGCTCGGCGCCGGCGGTGCGCAGCAGGTCCAGGCGCGTCGCATCGCCGAAGAAGACTCGCCAGCCGAAGCGCCGCAGCAGGGCGACGGACTCGGCGTCATGGTCCAGCACGGTGGCCTCGAAGCCGTTGGCGTAGAGCATGCGGCCGACGATCTGGCCGTAGCGGCCGAAGCCGGCAATGATGATCGGCGCCTGCTGCTGCGATTCCAGCGTCGCGCCCTCGGGCGCCGGCTGGCGCTTCAGCTGGGAGGCCAGCAGGCGGTCGCTGGCCAGCAGCAGGGCCGGCGTGCAGGCCAGCGACAGCGCCACCGCGGCCACCAGGGCCGAGTTCTGCGACGCATCGATCAGCCCGGCCTGCTGGGCCAGCTGGAACACCACGAAGCCGAACTCCCCGCCCTGGGCCAGCAGCAGCACGAAGACCGGCCGCTCCGGCCCCGGGATGCCCATCAGCCGCGCCATCACGGCCAGCAGCGCCGCCTTGCTCAGCAGCAGCGCCGCCAGCAGGGCCAGCACCAGCAGCGGCTGGCGCAGCACCACCGCCAGGTCCAGCCCCATGCCGACGGCCATGAAGAACAGGCCCAGCAGCAGGCCCTTGAAGGGCTCCAGATCGGTCTCGAGCTCGCGCCGGTATTCGCTCTCGGCCAGCAGCACGCCGGCCAGGAAGGCGCCCAAGGCGGCCGACAGGCCCACCGCGTGCATCAGGCTGGCCGTGCCCAGCACCAGCAGCAGGGCGGCGGCGGTGAATATCTCGGGCGTGCGGCTGCGCGCGATCCAGCGCAGCAGCGGGCGCAGGCCCAGCCGGCCGCCCAGCACGATCAGCCCCATCGCGGCCAACGCCTTCAGCGCCTCCTGCCAGCCGGCGCCGCCCTCGGCCTGTGCGGCGCCGCTGAGCGCGACGATGGGCACCAGGGACAGCACCGGGATCGCCGCAATGTCCTGCAGCAGCGCCACGCTCAGCACGCTCTGGCCGGCCGTCGTCGGGCCGAGATTGCGTTCGGCCAGCACGGCCAGCGCCACCGCGGTGGACGACATGGCCAGGCCCAGGCTGACCACCAGGGCGAGCCGCCAGGGCTGGCCGAGGGCCAGCGCCAGCGCCATCAGCAGGGCCGCCGAGCCGAGCAGCTGCAGCGAGCCCCAGCCGAAGACCGCGCGCCGCATCGCCCACAGGCGGCGTGGCTCCAGTTCCAGCCCGACCAGGAACATCATCAGCACGACGCCGAACTCGGCCAGCTCCAGAATGGTGCCCGGCTTGCTCACCAGGCCCAGCACGCCGGGCCCGATGATCACGCCGGCCACCAGGTAGCCGAGGATCGAGCCCAGGCGCAGCGCGCGCGCCAGCGGCACCGCCAGCACGGCGGCGCCAAGGAAGACCAGGGGCAGGAACAGCGGGTTGTCGTGCGCCGCCATCACAGGCCCCCCACGCTGCTGAACAGCGCCGGGCGCGCGTCCAGCGGCACCTCGGGCGCGGGCGCCTCGGCCGCGCGCGGGCACCAGCCGGGGTAGCTCAGCAGCTTGCCGATGAAGCCGCGCACATGCCGCTGCACCGTGGCCTCGTCGACCCGGTGCGCGCCATGCAGCACCAGCGGCGGCAGCCAGCGCAGGCCGCACAGGCGCGCGGTCTGGGCATAGGGCAGCAGGAAGCTGTCCAGCGGGTGTTCGTTGTGGCCGTCGGGGGCATAGGACTCGGCCGCGCCGCCGGTGGAACTGAGCAGCCACAGGTCCTTGCCGCGCAGGGCCTGCCCCCCGGGGCCGTAGGCCCA
Source organism: Roseateles sp. GW821-FHT09B06 (assembly GCF_059418245.1). Taxonomy (NCBI): domain Bacteria; kingdom Pseudomonadati; phylum Pseudomonadota; class Betaproteobacteria; order Burkholderiales; family Sphaerotilaceae; genus Roseateles; species Roseateles sp. GW821-FHT09B06. The sequence continues at coordinate 60,880 of NZ_JBWKPM010000016.1, forward strand.
GCCGAAGGCCAGCACCTCGTCCACCCAGAGCTTCATCAGCGCCGGCATGCCGTACCAGTGCAGCGGATGCAGCCAGATCACGAGCCGGGCCTGCGCCAGCGCGCGCTGCTCGGCGGCGCTGTCGATCGCATAGTCCGGGTAGAGCGCATAGAGGTCGCGGGTCTCCAGATGGTCGGGGCCGTGGCCGGCGGCGCGGGCCGCTTGCAGCAGTTGCTGGGTGATGTGGGAATGCGCCAGGTCGGGGTGCGCGGCGAGAAGCAGGATGTCGGCCATGGCGCTAGCGTAACCGCTGGCCGGGCGGCTACCATCGGCGCCAAACATCCCCAAAGCGATCCGATGCGACCCGAGGAGGCCTGTCCCTATGCCCGTGATCTTGGTCGCCAACCCCAAGGGCGGGGTTGGCAAGTCGACGCTGGCCGGCAATATCGCCGGCTATTTCGCCCATCGGGGTCATGCGGTGATGCTGGGCGATATCGATGTCCAGCAGTCGTCCCGTCAATGGCTGGATCTGCGGCCGCCGCAGCTGCCGCAGATCCACAGCTGGGATCTCAGCAAGAGCGAAGGCAAGACCCTGGCCAAGCCGCCCAAGGGCGTCAGCCATGTGGTGCTGGACACGCCGGCCGGCCTGCATGGCAAGCGCCTGGACTCGGCCTATGCGTTGGCCGACAAGCTGCTGATTCCCCTGCAGCCCAGCCTGTTTGACATCCAGGCGACATACAGATTCCTGCAGACCCTGCAAGATCTGCGGCGCCGGACGGGGCGTGGCCCCGCGCTGGCCCTGGTGGGCATGCGCGCCAAGGAGGGCACCCTGTCGGCCCAGCAGCTGCAGCAGTTCGTGCAGGGGCTGGACGTGCCGGTGCTGGGCCTGCTGCGCGACACCCAGAACTATGTGCAACTGGCGGCCCGCGGCTTGACGCTGTGGGACGTCGCCCCCGGGCGGGTGGAGCGCGATCTCGCGCAATGGCAGGCGCTGGGGGCCTGGCTGGACCTTTGAAGACGATGCGACATTTCGAGCGCCTGGCCGAACTGGCCGAGTTGGTGGGGCAGGAGATCGGGCTCAGCGAATGGCTGGCGGTGGATCAGCAGCGCATCCAGCGCTTCGCCGACGCCACCGACGATCAGCAATGGATACACACCGACCCGGCCCGGGCCGCGGCCGGGCCCTTCGGCGCCACCATCGCCCATGGCTTCCTGACCCTGAGCCTGCTGCCGCGGTTCTTCGAGACCGGCTTCCGGATCGGCGATACCCGCATGGGCCTGAACTACGGCCTCAACAAGGTGCGTTTCCCGGCGCCGGTGCCGGTCGACAGCCTGCTGCGGGCGCGCTTCAAGCTGCTGAGCTTCGAGGCGATCGCGGGCGGGGCGCAGCTGGCGGTGGAGGTGACGGTCGAGCGGCAGGGCTCGGACAAGCCGGTCTGCGTGGCCGAGTCGCTGACAAGGCGTTACGTTTGAGTTTGCAATCCGAACAATCTCGGTTCGGTATCACCCATGAGGGGTGTGCCCTCGGCCAAAGCGCTCTCCTATGATCGGCGCCTACGAGACAAGCGCTGTCGCTACGCATGAAGAAGAAGGGGCCAGAGCATGAAAGTACTGCTCATTGATGATCACCCGCTGATCCTGTCGGCCCTGCAGACCGTCATCGAAGGACTGGGTGACGATGTCGAGGTGGTCGGCGCGGATTGCGCCGCCGCGGCACGGCGGACGCTGAAAGCCACCGAGGATTTCGACCTGGTGCTGCTGGACCTGCAGTTGGGCGATGCCAGCGGCTTCGATGTGCTGGAGGAATTTCGCGCCGCCTATCCGGCGCTGCCGGTGGTGGTGATCTCCGCCTCCGACCGCGCCAGCGACGTGATCCGCTCGATCGACCAGGGCGCGATGGGCTTCGTGCCCAAGCGCAGCAGCACCGAGATGCTGTCGCAGGCGCTCAAGCTGGTGATGTCGGGCGGCATCTACGTGCCGCCGATGAACCTGGGCCACGAGGCGCCGGCCGAACCCGCGCCGCCCGCTAATCCGCGGCTGCAGCAGATCCAGCAGGCCGCCAGCTCGCCGGGCTTCCAGACCGTGGGCAGCCTGGAGGGCCTGTCGTTGACGCCGCGCCAGACCGATGTGCTGGCGCTGCTGCTGCAGGGCAAGCCCAACAAGATCATCGCCCGCGAACTGGGCGTCTCGGTCGAGACCGTCAAGGATCATGTGGCGGCGGTGCTGAAGGCGCTGGGCGTCAGCTCGCGCACGCAGGCCGTGCTGGCCGTCGGGCAGATGGTGCAGCGCCAGCCCGAGGCGCAGTTCTCGACCTGGCGCGCCGCGCAGACCTGAGCGGCCCCGCTCAGCTGGGTGCGTAGGCCAGGCGCACGTAGATCGGTGCGAAGGCCTCGGCCTGGGTGATCTCCAGCAGGCGCTCGCGCGCCAGCTCCAGCATCGCGATGAAGGTCACGACCAGCACCTGCGAGCCGCGCTCCACCTCGAACAGATCCTCGAACATCGCGAAGCGCTGACCCTGCAGGCGGCGCAGCACGATGCTCATGTGCTCGCGCACCGAGAGCTGTTCGCGCGTGATCCTGTGGTGTTGGACCAGCTTGGCGCGCTTCAGGATATCCAGCCAGGCCGCGCGCAGATCGTCGGCGTCGACGTCCGGGAAGCGCGGCGTCAGCGACTGCTCGATATGGATCTGGGCCCGCAGGAAGTCGCGGCCCAGCACCGGCAGCGCGTCCAGGCGCGCCGCGGCCAGCTTGATGCGCTCGTACTCCAGCAGGCGGCGCACCAGCTCGGCGCGCGGATCCTCGGGCTCGGCGCCGTCCTCGCTCTTCTTGGGCGGCAGCAGCATGCGCGACTTGATCTCGATCAGCATGGCCGCCATCAGCAGGTATTCGCTGGCCAGCTCCAGATTGGTCTTGCGGATCTCGTCGACATAGCTGAGGTACTGGCGCGTCACGTCGGCCAGCGGGATGTCGAGGATGTTGAAATTCTGGCGCCGGATCAGGTAGAGCAGCAGGTCCAGCGGGCCCTCGAAGGCCTCCAGGAAAACCTCCAGCGCCTCGGGCGGGATGTAGAGGTCCTGGGGCAGCGTGAACAGCGGCTCGCCGTACAGGCGCGCGACCGCGACGCCGTCGACCGTCTGCGGCAGGGCCGCAGGGCCGGCGTCCGGTTCGGCGGGCAGCGCGCTGGCGCCGACCTTGCTCACGCGCCGGTCACTCGCTCTTGGTCTGGTAGACGTAGGCCTGCTGGGGCACCTGGGCCTCGCGGAAATCGGCCTGTACGCCGCGGTCCACCGGCTTGTCCCACAGCAGGGCGCGGCCGGCGCGCTGCTCGGCCTCCAGCGTCGGCTTCTTGGCCTTCAGCTCGTCGATGAAGTTCGTGACGTCGGACTTGTAGGGCTTCCAGAACAAAGGCATGGCGTGGTGTGGCTTGGGGGAATTCGGCGATTTTACAAGCCGCGCACGCGCCGCCACGCGGCCAGGTCGTGATGGATGCCGCCTTCGCCCAGCGCCCCGGCCAGGCCGCCGCGCTCGATCAGGCTGGCCGGCTGATCGTTGAGCCCGCACAGCACCAGGCGCCGGCCCTGGCGGACGAGGCTGCGCTGCAGCTGCGCCAGTGCATCCAGCCCGGAGCTGTCCATCGAAACCAGCTGGTGCATGTCCAGCACCAGCTCGCGGCAGTCGGGCGGCAGGCGCTCGGCCAGGCCCTCGACCTTGCCCACCGCCCCGAAGAACAGCGAGCCGTAGAGCCGCATCAGCTGCACCCCCGGCGGTGTGCCGGGCAGCGGCTCGGCGCGGAACAGGGTGCTCATGCGGTAGATGAAGAACAGGCAGGCCAGCACCAGACCGACCTCGACCGCCACCGTCAGGTCGAACACCACGGTCAGCGCGAAGGTGCCCAGCAGGATGGTGCGGTAGGGCAGGTTAAAACGGCGCAGCCGCGTGAACTCGTGCCATTCGCCCATGCGCAGCGCCACCACCAGCAGGATGCCGGCCAGCGCCGCCAGCGGCACCGCCGAGGCCAGCGGCGCGGCGATCAGCACGATCGCCAGCAGTGTGGCCGCATGCACCATGCCGGCCACCGGGCTGGTGGCGCCGGCGCGCACATTGGTGACCGTGCGCGCGATCGTGCCGGTGGCCGGGATGCCGCCGAACAAGGGCACGACGATATTGGCCAGCCCCTGGGCCATCAGTTCCTGGTTCGGGTCATGGCGCGGCAGCTCGCTCATCTGGTCGGCCACGCGGGCGCACAGCAGGGATTCGATCGCCCCGAGCAAGGCGATCGTGAGGGTCGGGATGAAGAGCTGCTGCAGGCTGCGCCACTCCAGCGCCGGCCAGGCCAGCCCCGGCAGGCCCTGCGGGATGCTGCCGAAGCGGCTGCCGATGGTCTCCAGCGGCAGCGCGAACAGATGGGCCGCCAGCGCTGCCAGCACCAGGGCCACCAGGGTCGGCGGCAGGGCCGCGAAGCGGCGCGGCAAGCGGGGCCACAGCAGCACCAGGGCCATGCAGGCCAGGCCGGTGGCCAGGGCCACCGGATTGAAGCCGTGCAGATGGCGGGCCAGCGCCTGCAGCTGGCCGAAGAAATCGGCCGGCATCTGCGTGATCGAGAGGCCCAGCAAATCCTTCAGCTGCGACAGCGCGATCAGCACGGCGATGCCGTTGGTGAAGCCGATCACGATGCTGACCGGGATGTAGCGCACCAGCACGCCCAGGCGCAGCGCGCCCATCGCCAGCAGCAGCACGCCGGCCAGGGCGGTGGCGATCAGGAGGTTCGCCAGGCCGTAGCGCTGCACGATGCCGTAGACGATGACGATGAAGGCGCCGGCCGGGCCGCCGATCTGCACGCTGGAGCCGCCCAGCAGCGAGATCAGGAAGCCCGCGATGATGGCCGTCACCAGGCCCTGCTCGGGTTTGACGCCGGAGGCGATCGCGAAGGCCAGGGCCAGTGGCAGCGCCACCACACCGACCGTGACGCCGGCTCCCAGATCCGTGAGGAAGCGCTGGCGCGAATAGTCCCGCAGCAAGGAGAGGGAGCGCGGACGGAAGCGGTGCAGGGGGGGCATGGCCTCACGATTCTCCGGTTCCACCGCCTGCAGACAAGTCGGGCTGTCCATGAGGCAGCCCGTTCGTTGGCTCCTTGCTTGACTTATGTCAAGGGCTCAGCGCACCCGCATGCCCGGCTGCGCGCCGGGGAAGGGCTCCAGCACGAAGACGCCGGGGTTGGCACCCTCGTCAGCGTGGCTGGCAGCCAACACCATGCCCTCGGAGATGCCGAACTTCATCTTGCGCGGCGCCAGGTTGGCCACCATCACCGTGAGCTTGCCTTCCAGTTGCTCGGGCTGATAGCTGCCCTTGATGCCACTGAAGACGTTGCGCAGGACGGGACGTCCCTGCGGGTCCGGGCCTTCGCCGACATCCAGGGTCAGGCGCAGCAGCTTGTCCGAACCCTCGACATGCTCGGCCTTGACGATCTTGGCGATGCGCAGGTCGACCTTCGTGAAGTCGTCGATCTTGATCTCGGGCGCCAGTTCCTCGCCGCCGGGCACCACCTTGGGCGCTTCCTGGGGTTGGGGCGGCTCGAACAGGGCCTCCAGCATCTTCGGATCGACGCGCTGCATCAGGTGCTCGTAGGCGCCGATCCGGTGGGCGCCCAGCGCGGTCTGCGCGTCGGCGAAGGCGAGCGGCGCCACCTGCAGGAAGGCTTCGACCTTGGCGACCAGGGCCGGCAGCACCGGCTTCAGGTAGATGGACAGCACGCGGAAGGCCTCGATGCAGACGCTGCAGACGTCCTGCAGCACCTGGTCCTTGCCCTCCAGCTTGGCCAGCTCCCAGGGCTTGTTCTGGTCGACGTACTCGTTGACCCGGTCGGCCAGCAGCATGATCTCGCGCAGCGCCTTGCCGAACTCGCGCTCCTCGTACAGCTCGGCGATCGTCGCGCCATGGGCACGCAGGCCGTCGAGCAAGGTCTGACCCTCGACGCCGACATCGGCGCTCAGCTGGCCGGCGAAGCGCTTGGACAGGAAGCCGGCGGCACGCGAGGCGATGTTGATGTACTTGCCGACCAGATCGCTGTTGACGCGGGCGGTGAAGTCCTCGGGGTTGAAGTCGACGTCCTCGACCTTGGCGTTCAGCTTGGCGGCCAGGTAGTAGCGCAGCCACTCGGCGTTCATGCCCAGCTTCAGGTACTTCAGCGGGTCCAGGCCGGTGCCGCGGCTCTTGCTCATCTTCTCGCCGTTGTTGACGGTCAGGAAGCCGTGCACGAAGACGTGATTCGGCGTCTTGCGGCCGCTGAAGTGCAGCATCGCGGGCCAGAACAGCGTGTGGAAGTAGGTGATGTCCTTGCCGATGAAGTGCACCTGCTCCACCGATTCGTCGGCCATGAAGTCCTCGTAGGACCGTGACTCGCCGTTGGCTCGGGGGCCGCCCTTGCCGAAGTAGTTCTTCAGCGAGGCCAGGTAGCCGATCGGCGCGTCCAGCCAGACATAGAAGTACTTGCCCGGCGCGTCGGGGATCTCGATGCCGAAATAGGGCGCGTCGCGGCTGATGTCCCAGTCACCCAGGCCGCCCTTGCCCTCTTCGTCCTTGGTGAACCATTCCTTGATCTTGTTCAGCACCTCGGCCTGCAGACGGCCCGGGGTCTGGGTCCACTGCTCCAGGAACTCGACGCAGCGCGGGTCGCTGAGTTTGAAGAAGTAATGCTCGGAACTCTTCATCACCGGCGTCGCGCCGGTCAGCACCGAGAAGGGGTTCTTCAGCTCGGTGGGCGTGTAGACCGCGCCGCAGACCTCGCAGGAATCGCCGTACTGGTCCTTGGCGCCGCACTTGGGGCATTCGCCCTTGATGAAGCGGTCCGGCAGGAACATGGACTTCTGGGGATCGAAGAACTGCTCGATGGTCTTCACCTCGATCAGTTCGTTCTTGCGCAGCGCCTTGTAGACCTCCCGGGACAGCTCGTGGTTCTCGGGGCCGTCGGTGGAATGCCAGTTGTCGAAGCTGATGTGGAAGCCGTCCAGATAGGCCTTGCGACCCGCGGCGATGTCTGCCACGAACTGCTGCGGCGTCTTGCCCGCCCTCTCGGCGGCGATCATGATCGGCGCGCCATGGGCGTCGTCCGCACACACGAAATGCACCTGCTGGCCCAGCATGCGCTGGAAGCGCACCCAGATATCGGCCTGGGTGTACTCCATGATGTGGCCGATATGGAAATTGGCGTTCGCGTAGGGCAGGGCGGTGGTGACGAAAAGCTTGCGGGTCATGGCGGGGTCCGTGTCGCGCTGCCGGCATTGGCAGGCGCGGAACCGGTGATTTTATGCGCCGCGCCGGGCGTCGCATCCGGCCGGCATCGCGCAGGCCTGCGGCCGACGCGGGTGCAGGAGGGGGCGGCGCGGATGGGGGCGGGTGGTGTCGCTGCCGGGCGAACTGGCTCCGCTGCCGCCTGCGACCGTCCCGCTAGCTCGGGCGCGCGACCGATGTGTGCGGCAAGTCCGCGCTGCGCTGCGGCAGCGGATCGCTGGGGATGCGGCCTGGGCGAATGGGGCGAGTTGGGCGAGGAAGGGCAAGGAGGGGCGAGCGATCAATCGATCCTGCAGCTCTCAGGCCTGGCCTTCCTGAGGCGGCGTGTCGGTGGTCGGCTCGGTGCCTTCCGGGTTGGGCGTTTCGTCCGCTTCGCCGGTCTGGCCCTCGGGGCGGTTCAGCTTGCGCTGGCGCTTCTCTTCGTTCTTGCGCTTCTTGGCCAGCTCGCGCTGGCGCTTTTCATAGGAATAGTTGGGGGTTGCCAAGGCGGGGCTCCTTTGCTGGCCCGCGGTATGCCGGCCCTGCTGCCACTGTAACCGCAGCGGCCCGACTGTGGCGTCCATGCGTCGCCGCGACCTCCGAGTTAGCGTCGGAAGCTCAATTCCAGTTCAACGATGGGGTTTAAGTTCTTGATTCGTAACACACTCCGAAGCTATCCACCGTCTTTGTGGATAACTTTGTGGAGAAGCTGCGGTCGATGCCCCCAAACCCTTGCTGTGACGGGCTCGGCCTTTTGTTGCATATTTTTTAAGCATCACTTGAAGGTTTATATAAATCAACAACTTAGCCAAATGTCGGGGAAACGCCAAGATGCGCCGCAGCATGACGCGGTGCCAGGCGATCCGCCACTCCGGCGAAGCCGTCAGTGGGGATAAGTCAAGTCCTCGATTGCAAAGATCACGCGGCCGAAAGCTGTCCACCGCTCCTGTGGAGAACGTTGTGAACTCGCCTTCGATAGATGCCTTAAGTGTTTGATTCAATTGATACATTCTTGCTCTGCCCATTTTTTGCGCGGCCCGGCGCCTTGCGCGTGCCTGGGGCCAACGCCTAGCGGGGGGCTCCGGACGGGCCGCTAAAATCGCGCACTTTGCAGACATCGACGGGCGCAATGGTTCAGGCACAAGAGGGAAGACAGCAGGCGGCTCGGCAGGCCGCCCGGTCGCAGGACATGTTCGAGCTGAAGAGCGCGACGCTGGGCTTGCTGGTCCTGGTGCTGAAGACCGGCGACCTGGCGCAACTCGGCGCAGAGCTGCGCCAGCGTCTGGGCGACACGCCCGATGTGTTCAACCGCGAACCGCTGCTGCTCGACTTCTCGCAACTGCCGCAGGCCCCGGCCGAGCCGGTCGGTGAGGCCGAGGCGCAGGGCGAGCTGGGCCTGGATGCCGAAGCCGAGATCGACCTGGCGGCCCTGCTGGGCCTGCTGCGCGAGTACCGCATGCGGCCGGTGGCCGTCACCGGCGCCGGGCCGGCCCTGCTGGCGCACGCCGAGGCGCTCGGGCTGGCCGAAGCCCCGGATGTCGACCCGCAGCCGGTGCAGCGCGCCGAGCCGGTGATCCAGGAGGTGGTGCGCGAGGTGATCAAGGAAGTGATCGTCGAGCGGCCGGCGGAGGTCGCGGTGCCCGCCGACGCGCCGCGCACCCTGGTGATCGACAAGCCCTTGCGCTCGGGCCAGCAGGTCTATGCCAAGGGCGGCGACCTGGTCGTGCTGGCCCTGGTCAGCCATGGCGCCGAGGTGATCGCCGACGGCCATATCCATGTCTACGCCCCCTTGCGCGGCAAGGCCATCGCCGGCGCGCGCGGCAATACCGAGGCGCGTATCTTCGCCACCAGCCTGGAGGCCGAGCTGATCGCGATCGCCGGCATCTACCGCACCACCGAGAACCCGCTGCCCCCCGAGGTGCTGGCCAAGCCGGCCCAGGTGCGGCTGGAGGGCGAGAAGCTGGTGATGGAAGCGCTCAAGACATGACCCTCCCCCTGCGCGCTTTGCGCGCCCCCTCAATGGGCTCACCGCAGGACCGGCAAAGCCGGATCCTCGGGTGTCGTGTGGGAAAGCAAACAAGCAGTACCGGTTTTTTTGAGGACCTGAATCGATGAGCAAAATCGTTGTCGTGACTTCCGGCAAGGGCGGGGTGGGCAAGACCACCACCAGCGCCAGCTTTGCAACAGGCCTCGCGATGCGTGGCTACAAGACCGTGGTGATCGACTTCGACGTCGGCCTGCGCAATCTCGATCTGATCATGGGCTGCGAGCGCCGCGTGGTCTACGACCTGATCAACGTCATCAACGACGAGATCAAGCTGAGCCAGGCCCTGATCAAGGACAAACAGCTGGACAAGCTCTACATCCTGGCCGCCTCGCAGACGCGCGACAAGGACGCGCTGAAGCAGGAGGGCGTCGAGCGCGTGCTGGACGAGCTGAAGGCGCTGGAGTTCGACTACATCATCTGCGACTCGCCGGCCGGCATCGAGACCGGCGCGCTGATGGCCATGCACTATGCCGACGAGGCCCTGGTCGTCACCAACCCCGAGGTCTCCTCGGTGCGCGACTCCGACCGCATCCTGGGCATGCTGAACAGCAAGACCAAGCGCGCCATCGAGGGCAAGGAGCCGATCAAGGAGCATCTGCTGATCACGCGCTACAACCCCAACCGGGTCGAGGGCGGCCAGATGCTGTCGCTGGAGGACATCCACGAGATCCTGCGCACCAAGCTGATCGGCGTGATCCCCGAGAGCGAATCCGTGCTGCAGGCCTCCAACCAGGGCCTGCCCGCGATCCACATGAAGGGCACGGACGTGGCCGAGGCCTATGCCGATGTGGTGGACCGTTTCCTGGGCGAGGACAAGCCGATGCGCTTCATCGAGGCGATCAAGCCCGGCTTCTTCAAGCGCCTGTTCGGCGGCAAGTGAGGGGGCGGCGCAGATGGGATTCCTATCTTTTTTCCTCGGCGAGAAGAAGAACACCGCCAGCGTGGCCAAGGAGCGGCTGCAACTGATCCTGGCGCATGAACGCAATGGCCGCAGCAGCAGCCCCGACTACCTGCCGCAGTTGCAGCGCGAGCTGGTGGCGGTGATCTCCAAGTACGTGTCGATCAACCCGGACGACATCAAGGTGCATATGGAGCGCGAGGGCAATCTGGAAGTGCTCGAGGTCAAGATCGAGCTGCCCGAGCCCGGTAAGGCCTGAACGGCCCACGGCCTGCGGCCGCCCCCAGGGGGCACGCCCGTAGGACCGGCGGAGCCGGATCCTCGGGCGTCGCTGAATCAAGACACCACGTGCATAGAGGAGCTGTGGATGGCGATTCGGATTGTTCGGTTGGGCAGCCCGCGCGCCGCGGGCGAGGGCCTCAGGCTGGGCACGGTGCGGCGGCCGCCGCGCGGCGTGCCCAAGGAAGAGTTCGCCAGGCGCGACTTCTACGACCAGTGGCTGCCCCAGATCGCGCCCTCGGCCGAGCTGATGAAGTTCGCGCAGGACGCACAGGCGAGCGGCGACGACAAGGCCTGGGCGCAGTTCGTGCGGAAGTTCCGCGCCGAGCTGGGCGAGGGCGAGACGCCGCGCCTCCTGGACCTGCTGGCCGCGCTGTCGCACGGCACGCCGATGGCCCTGGGCTGCTATTGCGAGGACGAGGCACGCTGCCACCGCTCGGTGCTGCGCGCCTTGCTCGTCGAGCGCGGCGCCGATCTGATCTAGTGCCGTGCGTTGCGCGCCTGCTCGCGCAGCATGAAGAGATAGAGGCTCTCCACCTTGGCGCGCGCCCAGGGCGTCTTGCGCAGGAACTTCAGGCTCGACGCCACGCTGGGATCGCTCTGGAAGCAGCGGATCGCGATGCGCTGGCCCAGCTCCTGCCAGCCGAAGTGGGCCGCCAGCTCGGTGACGATCATCTCCAGGGTCTTGCCCTGCAGCGGGTCCTGGGCGGGCTTATTCATGGTCGAACTGGCGCCAGTTCTTGCCCTTGAACTGGGCATAGAAGTTCTTGATCTCGCGCATGTCGGCCTCCACGTCGCCGGTGGGCCTGAACACCGGCCCCAGGCCGCTGAGTTTGCGCGGATAGTCCATATAGGCAAGCACGATCGGCACTTGCGCCTGGTGGGCGATCCAGTAGAAGCCGGTCTTCCAGTAGCGCGTCTTGCTGCGCGTGCCCTCCGGCGGCACGATCAGCTGCACCGGCCCGTCGGCCGCCACCAGGGCCGCGCTCGATGCCGCCACCAGATTGCTCGACTGCTCGCGGTTCACGGCGATGCCGCCCAGCCAGCGCATCAGCGGCCCGAAGGGCCAGCGGAAGATCTGCTGCTTGCCCATCCAGTAGATGTTCAGGCGCAGCGCGAAGGCGACCATCAGGGTGTAGGGCAGGTCCCAGTTGCTGGTGTGCGGCGCGGCGATCAGCACGCATTTGGGCTGCTCGGGCGGTAGCGCTCCGTCCAGTTTCCAGCCGCGCAGGCGCAGCCAGGCGAGCGAGAGCGCGCGCAGCTCGGTGTTGATAACAGGCGTCGTGAAGATCGTGCGGTGCATGGAGGCCCGTCGGGTCGGCAAAGCCCTCGATTGTCCTATGCCCCTGCCCATTTTTCGGGCATGCCAGATCAAGCCCAGTGAAATCAATCACTTGGCGCATGCTTCTCCAGGCTGTGCACGGACTTGTCCACAGCGGACGGGGATAGTTGCGTGGCCGGGGCATCGAACAGATTGAGCGTGGCCGGCGCCTCGATCCTCAGCGTCTCGCGCGGGCAGGCCACGCAGGGCAGGATCCAGCCCTCGTCCTTTTCCTCGCGCGACAGGCCCGGCCACTCGATGCGGTACTCGACCCGGCCCGCCAGCAGCCGCGCGATGCAGGCGCGGCAGCTGCCGTTGCGGCAGGAATGCGGCATGCGCAGGCCGGCGTCCAGGGTCGCCAGCAGCAGGGTCTGATGCGGCGCGCAGTCGAAGCGCCAGCCCTGCGGCGCGATCTCTACGGGAAAGTCGGTCGGGGCGTCGTCGTCCATGCTGGCATGATGCCCGCTTTCCGCAGGCTTCCCTCATTCCGCCACCCGCCATGACTCCCGTCGCTCCGATCGCCGCCTCGGCACGCCGCCACCTGCTGCGCACCTTCATCGCCGGCTGCCTGGCCCTGCTGCCGCTGGTGGCCACCCTGGCGCTGCTGGGCTGGGTGGCGTCGCTGCTGCTGCGCTTCCTGGGCCCGGGCAGCTGGCTGGGCCATGGCCTGGGCCGGCTGGGCCTGCAACTGACCGACTCCGAGCCCAAGGCCTACCTGCTGGGCCTGGCCGTGGTGGCGGCGCTGGTCTACCTGCTCGGCCTGCTGGTCGAGGCGCAGCTGCAGACGCGGCTGCGCGGCTGGCTGGAGGGCCTGATCGCGCGCATCCCGGTGGTCGGCACGGTCTACGAGCTGCTGCGCCGCATGGTGGAGATGCTGTCCAAGCGCGACGAGGACGGCGTGCGCGCGATGGCGCCGGTGTGGTGCCATTTCGGCGGCGTCAAGCCCGAGGGCGGGGCGCTGGTGCTGGGCCTGCTGTCCAGCCCCGAGCCGGTGACGATCGACGGCGTCGACTATGTGGCGGTGATCGTGCCGACCGCGCCGGTGCCGGTGGGCGGCGGCCTGCTGTACCTGCCCACCAGCTGGGTGCGGCCGGCCGAGATGGGCGTCGAAGGCCTGACCAGCCTCTATGTCTCGATGGGCGTCACGACGCCCGAGGTGCTGGGTCGCGCCAAGCCCTAAACTGCGGGGCATGAGCCCACAAGCCGACGCCCAAACCTTCTTCGACGCGCTGAACCGCGACTACCTGCAGGTCCACAAGACCAAGGAAGACCTGTTCTGGGCCACCTATATGGGCACCAGCGAGGACCACGCCGGCTTCGCCGCCGCCGAGGCGCGCTACAAGGACTTCATCGCCGACCCCGCCAGGCTGGCGGCCACGCGCGCGCATCTGGCGGCGCTGGAGGGCGTGGACGGGGCAGAGGCACTGCGCCACGGCCTGCGCGGCTGGCAGGCGCTGTTCGAGGCCCACATCCTCGACAAGCCCGAGGCGCGCGCGTTGATGCGCGAGCTGATCGCGGCCGAGGCGGCGCTGTTCGCGAAGAAGAAGGACCTGGCGCCCAGCCATTTCAACGAGCGCGGCGCGCGCGAGCCGGCCACCCTGAGCATGCTGGCCACCAATATGGCCACCAACCCGAGCGAGGCGGCGCGCCGCAGCTCCTTCGAGGCCTACGGCGAGGTGGAGCGCTGGGTGCTGGACAACGGCTTCCTGGACCTGGTGCGCCTGCGCAACCGCCTGGCGCGCACCCTGGGCTTCGAGAACTACTTCGACTACAAGCTGCGCAAGAACGAGCGCATGACGCCGGCGGCGCTGTTCGAGATCCTCGACGACTTCGTCGCCCGCACCGAGGCCGCGCAGGCCCGCGCACTGCAGGCGCTGGAGGCCAGGCATGGCAGCGCCGCGCTGCTGCCCTGGAACCTGCGTTATTGGAGCGGCGGCGACGTGGTGCGCCGCATGGACGAGTACATGCCCTTCGGCCCGGCGCTGCGCCGCTGGGTCGAGAGCTTTCGGCGCCTGGGCATCGGCTACCGCGGTGCCACCCTGCAGCTGGACCTGCTGGAGCGCGCCGGCAAATACCAGAACGGCTTCTGCCACGGCCCCATCCCCAGCTATTTCGATGCCGAGGGCCGCTGGGTGCCGGGCCAGATCAACTTCACGGCCGAGGCCAAGCCCGACCAGGTGGGCAGCGGCCTGCGCGCGATCAACACCCTGTTCCACGAGGGCGGCCATGCCGCGCATTTCGCCAACGTGACGCAGAACGCGCCCTGCTTCTCGCAGGAATTCGCGCCCACCTCGATGGCCTATGCCGAGACCCAGTCGATGTTCTGCGACAGCCTGCTGAACGACGGCGACTGGCTCAAGCGCTATGCCCGCAATGCGGCCGGCGAGGCGATCCCCGACGAGCTGATCCGCGCGCGCATCGAAAGCCTGCAGCCGATGCGCGCCTTCGACGAGCGCGCGATCGCCGTGGTGCCTTATTTCGAGGCCGCGCTCTACGCGCTGGACGACGCGGCGCTGACGCCCGAGGCCGTGCTGACCCTGGCGCGCGCCACCGAGCGCCGCATCCAGGGCCTGGACGCCGGCGGCCCGCGCCCGCTGCTGGCCATCCCGCACCTGCTGAACCAGGAATCGGCGGCCTCCTACCAGGGCTATCTGCTGGCCCATATGGCGGTCTACCAGACGCGCGCCTTCTTCCTGCGCGAGCAGGGCTACCTGGCCGACAACCCGGCCATCGGGCCGGCGCTGGCCGCGCATTACTGGGGCCCGGGCAACAGCATCGACCATGACGCCACCTTGCGCCGCCTGACCGGCGAGGGCTTCTCGGCGCGCTACCTGGCCGAGGCCTGCAACGAGTCGGTCGACGAGGCCTGGGCGCGCGCCCAGGCCGCGATCGCCGCGGCGGCCCTGCGCCCGGCCGGCGCCGAGCTGCCGGCGCTCGATGCCAGGATCCGCATCGTCCATGGCGACGAGGTGCTGGCCGACAGCGAGGCCGGCGAGGCCGCGATGTGCGCGCGCTTCGAGTCCTGGGTGGCCGCGCATTACCCGGCATGACGCCCTCGTGAACCCGCCGCCGCTGAAATATCTGGCCGGCTATCCGGCGGCGCTGCTGGCTCAGGTGCATGGGCTGATCGAGGCCGGCCGGCTGGGCGCCTACCTGGCCGATCGTTATCCCGAGGCGCATGAGGTGCGCAGCGACCGCGCTTTGTTCGACTACACGCAGGACCTGAAGATCCGCTACCTGCGCAATGCCGAGCCGCTGAACAAGGTCTGCTACGACGCCAAGCTGAAGGTGATCCAGCATGCGCTGGGCACGCATACCCGCGCCTCGACCGTGCAGGGCGCGCGGCTGAAGACGCGCCGCGAGATCCGCGTCGCCACCTTGTTCAAGGAGGCGCCGGCCGACTTCCTGCGCATGATCGTCGTGCACGAACTGGCCCATATCAAGGAGCTGGAGCACAACAAGGCCTTCTACCAGCTCTGCCAGCACATGGAGCCGAACTACGGCCAGCTGGAGTTCGACCTGCGGCTGTGGCTGACCCAGCGGGAGCTGCCGGCCGGCTGAGCCGCCGGACGGCAGGGTGCCGGCCGTATGCAGGCCCGCCTCCGGCCCTGCTGAATTCTTGGGCAGGACAATACAAATGCTGACGAATCAAGCACTTGCGCAAGCTTTGCGCAGGCCTTGCACGAGCTTGTCCACAGGCTGTGTGGACAGAGCAGGCTATGCTGTCGCCCTTCGTCTTAGCTTGATTGTCGTCCCATGATTCTGCTGGCGCCCATGGAGGGCCTGCTGGACCACATGCTCCGGGATGTGCTGACCCGCGTCGGCGGCATCGACCGCTGCGTCTCCGAGTTCATCCGCATCACCGACATGCTGATGCCCAACCGGGTCTTCACCCGCATCGTGCCCGAGCTGCTGCATGGCGGCCGCACGCCGGCGGGCGTGCCGGTGCGCGCCCAGCTGCTGGGTTCCGACCCGGTCTGCATGGCCGAGAACGCCGCCAAGCTGGCGGCGCTGAATCCCGAGGGCATCGACCTGAATTTCGGCTGCCCGGCCAAATGCGTGAACCGCCATCGCGGCGGCGCGGTGCTGCTGGACGAGCCGGAGCTGATCGCCGAGATCGTCGCGGCCGTGCGGCGCGCGGTGCCGGCCCATCTGCCGGTCTCGGCCAAGATGCGGCTGGGCTATCTGGACGACGCGCGCACCTTGGACTGCGCGCTGGCGATGGCCGAATCGGGGGCCGCCGAGCTGGTGATCCATGCCCGCACCAAGGCCGACGGCTACAAGCCGCCGGCCTATTGGGACCGCATCGCCCGGGTGCGCGAGGCGGTGGCGGTGCCGGTGGTGGCGAACGGCGAGATCTGGACCCTGGCCGACGCCCAGCGCTGCCGCGCCGAGTCCGGCTGCGCCGACCTGATGCTGGGCCGCGGCATGGTGGCCGACCCCGGCCTGGCGCTGGCCATTGCCGGC
This sequence comes from Roseateles sp. GW821-FHT09B06, assembly GCF_059418245.1. Classification (NCBI taxonomy): domain Bacteria; kingdom Pseudomonadati; phylum Pseudomonadota; class Betaproteobacteria; order Burkholderiales; family Sphaerotilaceae; genus Roseateles; species Roseateles sp. GW821-FHT09B06. The sequence goes on from NZ_JBWKPM010000016.1 coordinate 77,136, forward strand.
GCGAACGGCGCAGGGCTGAGCTGGGCCGAGCTGCTGCCGCTGATGGAGGTCTTCTGGGCCCAGGTGCGCGTGAACGTCGCCACGCGCCACCAGGCCGGCCGGCTCAAGCAATGGCTGCATTACCTGCGCCGGTGCTATCCGCAGGCCGAGGAGGCCTACCAGCGCGTGCGCACCATCAATGCGCCCGAGGCGCTGCAGCTGGCGCTGTTCGGCCCCGCCATCGACATCGGCTTCAGGGAGGCGGCGTGAGGTTGCTGCTGGCGCTCATGCTGGCCCTGCTGCTGGGGCCTCTTGCGCGGGCCCAGGAGGATGCAGATGCCGCGCTGGATGCCGCGCGCCAGCGCATCGAACAGATCAAGAAGCGCCTGGCCGATGCGGACGCACCGGTCGCCGATGGCGAGCTGGCCGGCTTCCGGCGCGAGCTGCTGGCGCTGCAGCAGCGCGCCGAGGCCATCGTCGTCGAGCAGGAGCCGCAGTTCGGCAGCGCGCAGGCGCGCCTGTCCGAGTTGGGGCCGGCGCCGGCCGCGGGCGGCAGCGAGGCGGCCGACGTGGCCGAGCAGCGCCGCACGCTCAGGCGCAGCAGCGAGCAGCTGGAGGCGCGGCTCAAGCTGGCGCGCCTGCTGGCGCTGGAGAGCGAGCAGCTGTCCGACGAGGTGGGAACGCAGCGCCGCGCGCGCTTTCGCGCCCAGCTGTTCGAGCGCACCGACTCGGTGCTGGCGCCCTCGTTCTGGAACGAGCTGGCCGGCAGCTTTCGCCGCGATGCGGCGCGCGTCGAGCTGCTGGAGCGTCGCCTGGTTGGCGCGGCGACCCAGGTGCCCTTGCTTCGCTGGCTGGGCCTGGCCCTGCTGGTGCTCGGCGCGCTGGCGCTGCGCCTGTGGCTGAGGCGCAGGCTTACCGATGTGGCCACCCACCGCGCGCCGCCCGGGCGCGTGCGGCGTTCGCTGCAGGCGGTGGCGCGCAGCCTGCTGGCCATGCTGGTGCCGGGCGCGGCGGCCTATGCGCTGATGCTGGCGCTGACGCCGGGGCTGGCGGCCGGCGATCCGCTGCGCGCTCTGTTCGCCAGCACGGTGGGCGCGGTCTGCTTCACGGCTTACATCGGCGGCCTGGGCCTGGCGCTGCTGTCGCCGGGCCGGCCCTCGTGGCGGCTGCTGCCGCTGCCGGACCGGGTGGCCGAGGGGCTGCGCTGGCATGCGGTGTGGATCGCCGTGATCACCTTCGCCGGCTGGTTCCTGCAGCGCCTGGCCGGCGCGGCGGCGCTGAGCCTGGCGATCGAGGTGGCGATCAACGGGGCCTATGCGCTGATCCTGGGCCTGCTGCTGGCGCGCAGCGTGCACCGCGGCGAGCAGCTGCGCCGCCAGGCCCTGGCGGCCGAGGCGGCGAACGCCGCAGCGGACACGCGGCCGGGCTGGCTGTCCGGCGCGCTGGTGCTGGTGTGGGGCATGCTGGTGGTGAGCCTGCTGGGCATCGTGATCGGCTATGTGGCGCTGGGCAGCTTCATCGTGCGCCAGGTGGTCTGGATCGGCGTGCTGCTGCTCAGCGCCTATCTGCTGAGCCTGCTGGTCGACGACGCCTGCAGCGCCTGGCTGGCGCCCAGCGAGGAGCAGGGCGACGCCGCGCCCGGCCAGGCGCGCGTGCTGCGCAACCAGGCGGTGGTGCTGGGCTCGGGCGCGCTGCGCCTGACGGTCTGGCTGCTGGCCCTGGTGCTGATCCTGGCGCCCTTCGGCGAAAGCCCCGAGGACCTGCTGCGCCGCACCGACCAGCTGCGGGTGGGCATCGAGGTCGGCCAGTTGCAGCTGCGCCCCACCGCGCTGCTGCAGGCCCTGCTGGTGTTCCTGCTGGCCCTGCTGGCCCTGCGCGCGCTGAAGCGCTGGCTGAACGAGCGCTTCCTGCCCACCACCTCGCTGGACGCCGGCATGCGCAGCTCGGTCGGCACCCTGCTCGGTTTCCTGGGCACGCTGGTGGCGATCGGCCTGGCGCTGTCGGCCGTGGGTCTGGAGCTGGAGAAGGTGGCCTGGATCGCCAGCGCGCTCTCGGTGGGCATCGGCTTCGGCCTGCAGGCCGTGGTGTCGAACTTCGTCTCGGGCCTGATCCTGCTCGCCGAGCGGCCGGTCAAGGTGGGCGACTGGGTCTCGCTGTCCGGGGTCGAGGGCGACATCCGGCGCATCAATGTGCGCGCCACCGAGATCCAGATGGGCGACCGTTCGACCGTGATCGTGCCGAACTCGGAGTTCATCACCAAGGTTGTGCGCAATGTCACGCACCAGAACCCCGCGGGCCTGGTGCAGATCAAGCTGCCGATGCCGCTGGACACCGATGTGGCGCGGGCCCGCGAGATCCTGCTGCGCGCCTTCGAGGAGCATGAGGACATGCTGGAGACGCCGGCACCCAATGTGCAGCTGGACGGCATCGCCGACGGCCAGCTGGTCTTCAACGCCACCGGCTTCGTCGGCTCGCCGCGCCAGGCCTATGGCGTGCGCAGCGCGCTGCTGTTCCGCGCGCTGCAGGAGCTGCGCGCGGCGGAGCTACCGCTGTGGCGCGCGCCGGGGCTGGTGCTGCGGGAGGCGCCAGCGCCACTCCCGCCGACTCAAGATTTTCCCGGCCCCGGATCGGCGGGCCGATAATCGCGCCCCTTCAACGGGATTTTCTCGGTATCAACTGGACAAGTGATGAACAAAAGTGAACTGATCGAAAGCATCGCCACCAAGAGTGGCGTCACCCGCGCCGCCGCAACAACCATGCTGGACGCCGCGCTGGGCACGATCACCGAAGCCCTGGTGGCGGGCGACGCCGTCGCGATCCTCGGCTTTGGCACCTTCAAGGTCAGCGAGCGCGCCGCCCGCACCGGCAAGAACCCCGCCACCGGCGAGCCGCTGGAGATCGCCGCGTCGACGGTGCCCAAGTTCACGCCCGGCAAGGTCCTCAAGGACGCCGTGAACAAGAAGTAAGCCGTCAGCAATGACGAAGCAGGGCGCCGTCGCTGCGACGAGCGCCCGAGCAACGCAAGAAGGGGCCCCTCGGGGCCCCTTCGGTCGATGCCGCGGCATCCTTACTTGAACAGGTCCTTGACCCGGTCGGTCCAGCTCTTGGCATTGGGCGAGTGGCGCTCGCCGCCGTCCTTCAGCGACTTGTCCAGGTCCTTCAGCAGCTTGCGCTGGTACTCGGTCAGCTTGACCGGTGTCTCGATGCTGATGTGGCAGTACAGATCGCCCGGATAGCTGGAACGCACGCCCTTGATGCCCTTGCCGCGCAGGCGGAAGGTCTTGCCATGCTGGGTGCCTTCGGGCAGCTCGATCTCGGCCTTGCCGCCCAGGGTGGGCACCTCGATGCCGCCGCCCAGGGCCGCGGTGGTGATCGAGACCGGCATCGTGCAGTGCAGATCGTCGCCGTCGCGCTCGAAGATGTCGTGCTGCTTGATGCGGATCTCGATATAGAGATCGCCCGCCGGCCCGCCATTGACACCCGGCTCGCCGTTGCCCGCCGAGCGGATGCGCATGCCCTCGTTGATGCCGGGCGGGATCTTCACCTCCAGCGTCTTGCTCTTCTTCACCTTGCCCTGGCCGTTGCAGGCGGTGCAGGGGTCGGGAATGATCTTGCCGCTGCCGTGGCAATGCGGGCAGGTCTGCTGGATGCTGAAGAAGCCCTGACGCATGTGCACGGTGCCCGAGCCATTGCAGGAGCCGCAGCTCTTGGCGCTGGTGCCGGGCTTGGCGCCGGAGCCGCTGCAGACCTCGCAGCCTTCCCAGCTGGGAATGCGGATCTGGGTCTCCTTGCCGCGCGCGGCCTCTTCCAGCGTGATCTCCATCGCGTAGCTGAGATCGCTGCCGCGATAGACCTGCTGGCCGCCGCCGCCGCGGCGACCACCGCCGCCCTGGCCGCCGAAGATGTCGCCGAAGATGTCGCCGAAGGCCTCGGCAAAACCGCCGAAGCCTTCCGCCCCGGGGCCGCCGCGGAAGCCGCCGGCATTGGGGTCGACGCCCGCATGGCCGTACTGGTCGTAGGCCGCGCGCTTCTGGCCGTCGGTGAGCATCTCGTAGGCCTCCTTGGCCTCCTTGAATTTCTCCTCGGCGGCCTTGGCCCCGTCACCCTGGTTGCGGTCCGGGTGGTGCTTCATCGCCAGCTTGCGATAGGCCTTCTTGATGTCCTCTTCGCTGGCGTTCTTGGCGACGCCGAGAACCTCGTAATAGTCACGCTTTGCCATGGAATTTCCTGGGCCTGCTCTTCAAACCTTGAAACCAAAACGCCGCGCGGAAGCCCGAAGCACCCGCGCGGCGGCTGACCATGCCGACCTGCGTCGGCATGGCGCTTTGGCTTACTTGCTGTCCTTGACTTCCTTGAACTCGGCGTCCACGACGTTGTCGTCGGCCGGCTTGGCGGAAGCGGCCTGCTGAGCCGCCTGGGGCTGCTCGGCGGCACCGCCAGCGGCCGCGCCTGCCGCGGCCTGGGCCGCCTGGCTGTCGGCATAGACCTTCTCGCCGAGCTTCTGGCTGGCGCTCATCAGGGCCTCGGTCTTGGCATCGATGGCGGCCTTGTCGTCGCCCTTGATGGCCTCTTCCAGCTCCTTGATCGCGGCCTCGATCTTCTCCTTGTCGCCGGCCTCGAGCTTGTCGCCATGCTCGGTCAGCGACTTCTGCACCGAGTGCACCAGACCGTCGGCCTGGTTCTTGGCCTGCACGATCTCGACCTTCTTCTTGTCCTCGGCCGCATTGGCCTCGGCGTCCTTCACCATCTTCTCGATCTCGGCCTCGCTCAGGCCCGAGTTCGCCTTGATGGTGATCTTGTTTTCCTTGCCGGTGCCCTTGTCCTTGGCGCCCACATGCAGGATGCCGTTGGCGTCGATGTCGAAGCTCACCTCGATCTGCGGCGTGCCGCGCGGCGACGGCGGGATGCCTTCCAGATTGAACTCACCCAGGCTCTTGTTGCCCGCGGCCAGCTCGCGCTCGCCCTGGAACACCTTGATCGTGACGGCCGGCTGGTTGTCATCGGCGGTCGAGAAGGTCTGGCTGAACTTGGTCGGGATCGTGGTGTTCTTCGCGATCATCTTGGTCATCACGCCGCCCAGGGTCTCGATGCCCAGGGAGAGCGGGGTGACGTCCAGCAGCAGCACGTCCTTGCGCTCGCCGCCCAGCACCTGGCCCTGGATCGCCGCACCGACGGCCACGGCCTCGTCGGGGTTGACGTCCTTGCGCGGTTCCTTGCCGAAGAACTCCTTGACCTTGTCCTGCACCTTGGGCATGCGGGTCATGCCGCCGACCAGGATCACGTCATCGATGGCGCCGACGGCCACGCCGGCATCCTTGATCGCGGTGCGGCAGGGGGCGATCGTGCGCTCGATCAGCTCCTCCACCAGCGACTCCAGCTTGGCGCGAGTCAGCTTGATGTTCAGATGCTTCGGGCCCGAGGCGTCGGCCGTGATGTAGGGCAGGTTGACATCGGTCTGCGAGGAGTTCGACAGCTCGATCTTGGCCTTCTCGGCGGCCTCCTTCAGGCGCTGCAGGGCCAGCACGTCCTTGGTCAGATCGACGCCCTGTTCCTTTTTGAACTCGGTGACGATGTAGTCGATGATGCGCTGGTCGAAGTCCTCGCCGCCCAGGAAGGTGTCGCCATTGGTCGACAGCACCTCGAACTGCATCTCGCCATCGACGTCGGCGATCTCGATGATCGACACGTCGAAGGTGCCGCCGCCCAGGTCATAGACGGCGATCTTGCGGTCGCCCTTGCCATGCTTGTCCAGGCCGAAGGCCAGGGCCGCGGCGGTGGGCTCGTTGATGATGCGCTTGACGTCCAGGCCGGCGATGCGGCCGGCGTCCTTGGTGGCCTGACGCTGGGCGTCGTTGAAGTAGGCCGGCACCGTGATCACGGCCTCGGTCACTTCCTCGCCGAGATAGTCCTCGGCGGTCTTCTTCATCTTGCGCAGGATCTCGGCCGAGACCTGGGGCGGCGCCAGCTTCTTGCCGCGCACCTCGACCCAGGCGTCGCCGTTGTCGGCGGCGGCGATCGAGTAGGGCATCAGGTCGATGTCCTTCTGCACTTCCTTCTCGGTGAACTTGCGGCCGATCAGGCGCTTCACCGCGTAGATGGTGTTCTTCGGGTTGGTGACGGCCTGGCGCTTGGCCGAGGCACCGACCAGGATTTCGCCATCTTCCTGGTAGGCAATGATGGACGGCGTGGTGCGGGCGCCTTCGGCGTTCTCGATCACACGCGTCGTGTTGCCTTCCATAACGGACACGCACGAATTCGTGGTACCCAGGTCAATGCCGATGATTTTTCCCATGTGAGACTCCTGATACTGAAGCTTTGTTGCTTGTTTTCGATGTGTGGATAAGTCGCTGCTTTTCAAGGGCGCAGCGCCTGTGAATTACTTGGGCGCGGCCACCGTCACGAGGGCCGGGCGCAGCACCCGCTCGGCGATCGAGTAGCCCTTTTGCAGCACCATCACGACCGTGTTGGCATCCTGCTCCGCCGGCACCATGGAAATCGCCTGGTGCTGGTGCGGGTCGAACTTGTCGCCCTGGGCCGGGTTGATCTCCTGCACCTTGTTGCGCTCCAGCGCGGCGGCCAACTGGCGGCGCGTGGCGTGCACGCCCTCCAGCACGGTTTCGACCTTGGCGTCCGGCGTCGCGATCGCGGCTTCCATGCTGTCCATCACCGGCAGCATGGCCTCGGCAAAGCCTTCGACGGCGAACTTGCGCGCCTTGGACATTTCCTCTTCCGAGCGGCGGCGAACGTTCTCGACCTCGGCCTTGGCGCGCAGGTAGGCGTCCGACATCTCGGCCAGGCGGCCCTCCAGTTCGGCGATCTTGGCCTCGGGGGTTTTGATCTCGGCCTGCGGCGCGTCGGCCAGGTCGTCTTGCGGGGTGGGGGTGTTGTCTGTCGTCATGATGCGAAGAAAGGCAATCGCGCCCAGATGGGCGCGATGTCCTGAAATTCAAGAGGGGGATTTTGGCATCCCGGCACGGGAAAACCCGTGACCTATTACGAGCTCGGGTCGATTTCGACCGACCAGCGGTCCCATTCTGCCAGCCGGCGCCGATCCTGCTTGGTCGGACGGCCCTGGCGGCCCTCGGCAATGGTCTGGGCCGGCTCCGGCGCCAGGCGCCGCGCCTCGGCGGCGCGCTCGCGCGCGGCCCGGCTCTCGGGCGTTTCTTCGTACAGCGCCTGGGCCACCGGCGCCGGGCCGCGCACATGGGACAGGCCCAGCACCCTGAGCTCGCGCTCGACGGGGCCCTGGCGCAGGCGCAGCAGATCGCCGACCTTGAGGTCGCGCGAGGGCTTGGCGGCCTGGCCATTGACCTGCACCCGGCCCTTGCCGATCTCGTCGACCGCCAGCGCGCGGGTCTTGTAAAAGCGCGCGGCCCACAGCCATTTGTCCAGGCGGACACCCGCCTGCGCTTCCTGTTTCATGTTCCCGATTTTAGGTCGCGACTCGCCGCCAGGGGCAGGCTGACCCTGGCGTCCAGGCCGGAGCCGTCGGCGCGGTTGTTCAGCTCGATGCTGCCCGACAGCGACTGCACGATGCCGTGGCAAATGGCGAGCCCGAGGCCCGAGCCGCGGGCCGGGTTGCCGGCCGCGAAGGGCAGGAACAGGCGCGCCTGCTGCTGCGGCGTCAGGCCGGGGCCGGAGTCGGACACCGTCAGCACCGCGACGCGCATATCCGTCTGCAGCCGGATGCTCAGTTGCCGCCCGGTGTGCTGGATCGCGTTGTGGATCAGGTTGCGGGTCAGCTCGCGCAGCGCCCATTCATGGCTGCGGATCGGCGCCGGGGCGGTCTCGATGTCGAAATCGAGCTGGGCCTCCGCGATCAGCGGCGCCAGATCCAGCGCCACCGCGCGGGTCACCTCGGCCCAGTCCTGCACCGGCATGGCCTCGATCTGCTGACGCAACTGCTCGACCTTGGCCAGCGCCAGCATCTGGTTGGCCACCTGGGTGGCGCGGGCCACGGTGGCGTCGATCTCGGCCAGCGCCTGCAGCGGCTCGACATCGCCCTGGCGCGCGCTCTGCACCTGGGTCTTCAGCACGGCCAGCGGGGTCTTCAGCTGGTGCGAGGCGTCGCGCACGAAGCGCTTCTGGTGCTCCAGCAGTTCGGACAGGCGTGCCACCACCTGATTGGTGGCATCCACCAGCGGGCGCCATTCGCGCGGCGCATCCGGCGCGTCGACCGGCGACAGGTCGCCCTCGGGCCGCTCGCGCAGCTGGGCCGACAGGCGCCGCACCGGCCCGGTGGCGCGCTGCACCACGACGACGACCACGATGATGATGACCAGCACCAGCAGGGCCTGGCGCCACAGGGTCTCGATCAGGATCTGGCGTGCCAGGGTGCGGCGCAGCTCCAGGGTTTCGGCCACCTGGATGGTCGCCATGCCCTGGCCGGCCAGGCCAGCCACCGGCTGCAGCAGCACGGCCACGCGGATCGGCTCGCCGCGGTACCGGTCGTCGTAGAAGGCCACCAGGGCGGCATAGGGGCTCTTGTTGGGCAGCTTGCCCTGCCAGCCGGGCAGGTCGGGGAAGCCCGACACCATCTCGCCGTCGAAGCCGCTGACCTTGTAGAAGATGCGGCTGCGGTTGTCGGCCTCGAAGGGTTCCAGCGCCGAATAGAGCACGGTGGCCCGTAGGCGCGCGCGCTGCCCGTCGCTGGTGACCTCCAGCAGCTCGCCCAGGGACTTGGCCGAGGCCAGCAGGGTGCGGTCGTAGGCCGTGTCGGCCGCGCGCAAGGCCTGCTGGTACAGGCTCCAGGTGTTGAAGGCGATCACCACCACCACCGGCAGCAGGATGCCCAGGGTCAGGCGTCGGCGCAGCGAGCTGGGCCGGCTCACGTGCCGGCCTTCAGCAGATAGCCCAGCCCGCGCAGGGTGACGAGTTGCGCGCCGGTATGGGCGATGCGCTTGCGCAGCCGGTAGGCCACCACCTCGATGGCCTCGAGCTGCACCTCCAGCTCGCCCGGGAACACCAGCTCGAACAGGCGCTCCTTGGCGATCGCATGGCCCGGGCGGGCCAGCAGGGCGCGCAGCAGGGCGCTTTCGCGCGGGGTCAGCTCCAGCACCTGGTCCTCGAAATAGACCGCGCCGCTGTCGCCGTCCACATGCATGCCGCAGAAGACGGCGGGGCGCTGCGCCGGCTCGGGCGCGGCGACGCCGGCGCGCCGCCCCAGGGCCTGGATGCGGGCCAGCAGTTCGTCCAGGTCGAAGGGCTTGGGCAGGTAGTCGTCGGCGCCGACATTGAGGCCGAGGATGCGGTCGCCGACGGTGCCGCGCGCGGTCAGGATCAGCACCGGCGTCTTGAGCCCGGCGGCACGCGCGCGGGCCAGCACCTCCAGGCCGTCGAGGCCGGGCAGCGAGAGGTCCAGCACCACGACGTCGGGGCGCGTCTGCGGCCAGCGCTCCAGCGCGGCCGGGCCGTCGCCGACGGCTTGCACGGTCAGGCCGCGGCGCTCGAAGCTGCGCGTCAGGCTCAGGCGCATCGCGGGGTCGTCTTCCACCAGAAGCAGGTTCATGGGGGCGAAGTCTAGGTCAGCACGGCTTCGCGTTAACCCTAGGCGAACGGACAGCCGACTGACAGCCAGAGCGGCGACGATAGCGCTCGTCCGCTCGATCATCGAATCAATCAATAAACATAGGAGACAAGCATCATGCGTCGTGATGAGTTCCTGAAGTCGCTAGCCGCCCTGGCCGCCGCCGGCACCCTGCCGCTCTCGGCCCGCGCCAGTGCCAATCTGAAGATCATGGTGCCCGCCAATCCCGGCGGCGGCTGGGACACCACCGGCCGTGCCCTGGGCAAGGCCCTGCAGGATTCCGGCGCGGCCGGCTCGGTCACCTACGAGAACAAGGGCGGTGCGGCCGGCGCGATCGGCCTGGCCCAGTTCGTCAATGCCAGCAAGGGCGACCCGAATGCGCTGATGGTGATGGGCGCGGTGATGCTGGGCGGCATCATCACGGGCAAGCCGCCGGTGAGCCTGACCCAGGCCACGCCGATCGCGCGCCTGACCAGCGAATACAACGTCTTCGTGCTGCCGGCCAATTCGCCGCTGAAGAGCATGAAGGACGTGGTCGAGATGATGAAGAAGGACCCGGCCTCGGTGAAGTGGGGCGGCGGTTCGCGCGGCGCCACCGAACATATCGCCGCCGCGATGCTGGCGCGCGAGGTGGGCGTGGACGCGGCCAAGATCAACTACGTGCCCTTCCGCGGCGGCGGCGAGGCCACCGCGGCCATCCTGGGCGGCAATGTCACCGTGGGCGGCAGCGGCTACAGCGAGTTCCAGCAGTACATCGAGAGCGGCAAGATGCGCGCGATCGCGGTGACCTCGGCCACGCGCCTGAAGGGCCTGGACATTCCGACCATGAAGGAGCTGGGCTACAACGTTGAGATCGGCAACTGGCGCGGCGTCTACGCGCCGCCCGGCATCACGCCGGCGCAGCGTCAGGCGCTGACCGAGATGATCGTCAAGGCCACCAAGAGCAAGGCCTGGGCCGAGGCGCTGGAGAAGAACGGCTGGACCCCGGCCTTGATGACCGGCAAGGAGTTCGACGAGTTCGTCGACCGCGAGTTCGCCGGTCTGCGCGCCATCATGGTCAAGTCCGGGATGATCTGAGCCCCGGCGCATGACAGACAGCCGGCTGTTCCGCACAGCCGGCTTTTTTTGACTCCTCGCACCGGAGCGGCCGATGTCCGAGCCCCATACCCCCTCCACGATTCCGTCGTCGCTGCACCAAAGCCTGGTCGGCGCCGGCACGCTTGTCATCGGCCTGGTGATGGCCTATGGCGCGATGGCCATTCCCTCGGACGCCGGCTATGCCGGGGTCGGGCCGAATGCCCTGCCCTGGCTGGTCTCGGTCGCGCTGCTGCTGTGCGGCGGCTGGCTGATCTGGGAGGCGCGCAGCGGCGGCTACCGGCAGATGGAACCCCCCTCGGGCGCGGCCAGGGCCGACTGGCGCTCGGCCGCCTGGGTGGTGGCCGCCGTGGCGGTCAATGCCTCGCTGATCACGGTGATCGGCTTCGTGCTGGCCTGCACCCTGTGCTTTGCGCTGGCGGTGCGCGGCATGCGCATGGCCGAGGGCAAGCCGGGCGGCAATGCGAGGACGGTGCTGCTGGATCTGCTGACCGGCATCCTGATCGCCGCGCCGGTGTTCTGGCTGTTCAACAAGGTCCTGAGCCTGAACCTGCCGGCCGTCAGTGCCGGCGGCTGGATCTGAGCATAAAAAGGGCCATACCATGAGTGAACTCTGGACCCAATTGCTGGGCGGATTTGCCACCGCCGGCACACCGATCAACCTGCTGTGGGCTTTCGTCGGCTGCGCGCTGGGCACCGCCATCGGCGTGCTGCCGGGCCTAGGCCCGGCGGTGACGGTGGCGATGCTGCTGCCGATCACCGCACAGGTGGAACCGACCGCCTCGATGATCTTCTTCGCCGGCATCTACTACGGCGCGATGTACGGCGGCTCGACCACCTCGATCCTGCTCAACACCCCCGGCGAGACCGGCACGATGGTGACGGCGCTGGAGGGCTTCAAGATGGCCAAGAGCGGCCGCGCCGGCGCCGCGCTGGCGACGGCCGCGATCGGCTCTTTCGTGGCCGGCACCATCGCCACCGTGCTGGTGACCCTGTTCGCGCCGGTGCTGGCCGACTTCGCGGTCACACTGGGTCCGCCGGAGTATTTCTGCCTGATGCTCCTGGCCTTCACCACCGTCAGCGCGGTGCTGGGCCAGAGCACCCTGCGCGGCCTGACCTCGCTGTTCATCGGCCTGGCGATGGGCCTGATCGGTCTGGACCAGATCACCGCCCAGGTGCGCTACACGGCCGGCATTCCCGAGTTCATGGATGGCATCGAAACCGTGCTGGTCGCGGTGGGCCTGTTCGCCGTGGGCGAGACGCTGTACATGGCGCTCTACGAGGGCCGCAGCGAGCAGAGCCTGAACAAGATGAGCCGCGTGCACATGAGCAAGGGCGAGTGGAGGCGCTCGATCCCGGCCTGGCTGCGCGGCACCTTCATCGGCTTCCCCTTCGGCACCATCCCGGCGGGCGGCTCCGAGATCCCGACCTTCCTCAGCTACGCGACCGAGCGCAAGCTCTCCAAGCACAAGGAGGAGTTCGGCACGGTGGGTGCGATCGAAGGCGTGGCCGGCCCCGAGGCCGCCAACAACTCGGCGGTGACCGCGACCCTGGTGCCGCTGCTGACCCTGGGCATCCCGACCTCGGTGACGGCGGCCATCCTCTTGAGCGCGCTGCAGAACTACGGCATCCAGGCCGGCCCGCAGCTGTTCCAGACCTCGTCCACCCTGGTGTGGGCGCTGATCGCCTCGCTCTACATCGGCAATGTGATGCTGCTGGTGCTGAACCTGCCGCTGGTGGGCCTGTGGGTGAAGCTCTTGAAGATCCCGAAGGCGCAGCTCTACGCGGGCATCCTGATCTTCGCGACCGTCGGTGTCTACGGCATGCGTCAGAGCGCCTTCGACCTCTACCTGATGCTGGCCATCGGCCTGCTGGGGGTGGTGATGCGGCGCTTCGACTTCCCGACCGCGCCGGTGGTGGTGGGCATGATCCTGGGCCCGCTGGCCGAGGCGCAGATGCGCAATGCGGTGTCGATCGGCGGCGGTCAGTGGAGCGTGTTCTGGGAGCGTCCGATGTCGCTGGGCCTCTTGATCGTCGTGGCCCTGGTGCTGGTGCTGCCGCGGCTGCTGAAGCTGCGCCGCGGCTGAGCGGCTAGCGGGCGGCGCCGGCCGCCTGCGCCCGTGCGCGCTGCTCCTGCAGCGCCGCGGCATCCGGCGCGGTGCGCGTCGGCCAGCCCTGCAGATGGCGCTCGGCCAGTTCGGTCAGCATGCGCATGCCGGCCGGGCTGTCGTTGAGGCAGGGGATGTAAGCGAACTCGCGACCGCCCGCGTCCAGGAAGGCCTGGCGCGCCTCCTGGGCGATTTCTTCCAGCGTTTCCAGGCAGTCGGCGCTGAATCCCGGGCAGATCAGGTCGACCTTTTTCAGCCCGGTCTGCGCGCGCGCGCGCAGCGTGGGCTCGGTATAGGGCTCCAGCCATCTGGCCTTGCCGAAGCGGCTCTGGAAGGTGACCAGGTACTGCTCCTGGCTCAGGCCCAGGGCCGCGGCCAGCAGGCGGCCGGTCTTCAGGCATTCGCAGTGGTAGGGGTCACCCAGTTGCAGGGTGCGCGCCGGCATGCCGTGGAAGCTCATCACCAGCAGCTCCGGCCGGCCGTTGCGCTGCCAATGCGCGCGCACGCTGTCGGCCAGGGCGGCGATGTAGGCGGGCTCGTCGTGGTAGCGGTTGACGAAGCGCAGCTCGGGCAGGTGCCGGGTCTTGAGAGCCCAGCGCGCCACCGCGTCGACCACGCTGGCGGTGGTGGCGGCCGAGTACTGCGGATAGGCCGGCAGCACCAGCACGCGGGTGACGCCCTCGGCGCGCAGCCGGCTCAGCTCGGCGTCGATCGCGGGGCTGCCGTAGCGCATCGCGTAGCGCACCGTGATCCGATGGCCGCGCTCGCCCAGATAGCCCTGCAGCAGCTTGGCCTGCCGCTCCGTCCAGACCTTCAGCGGCGAGCCCTCGGGCAGCCACACCGTGGCGTATTTGGCGGCCGACCTGGCCGGCCGCAGGCGCAGGATGATGCCGTGCAGGATCAATTGCCAGGCCAGTTTGGGGATCTCGACCACGCGCGGGTCGCTGAGGAACTGCGCCAGGTAGCGGCGCGTGGCCGTGGCGGTCGGTGCGTCGGGGGTGCCGAGGTTGCAGAAGAGCAGGGCGGTCTTGGTTGCGCTGCCGTGGGTATGGGGGGCTTCGGCTGGGTAGGACATGAACAGGGACTGCTGGACTCAGCCGCCGCGCGAACGCCGGCCGCTCGTGCTGCTGCCGCTGCCCAGGGGCTCGGTGTCGGCGAAATGCAGCACCTCGAAGCGCACCGCCGGCGCCAGCGCATCGGTGGGCGGACTGCCCAGGCCGATCACGCCGCTGCCGTGCAGGGTGCAACTGCCGCGGCGCAGGCTGAGGATTTCACCGACGCCGCCAAAGCGCACGAAGGTGCCGTTGTAGCTGAGGTCGGTCAGCGAGAAGGAGCTGCCGTGCCAGTCGATGCGGGCATGTGAACGCGAGACGCGGCCATCGGTGATGCAGTAGGTCGCCTGCACGCTGCGGCCCAGCACGATGGGCATGTTGTCGATGTCGAACACGCGGTCCAGATCCATCCAGATCAGGCGTATGCCGTCGGGCTCGGTGGCGGCGTGGCGCACCTCGCCGAACTGGGTGGCCGCCACATCGCCCTGGCTCGGCTTGTCCAGCACATGCACATGCACGGGCTCGACGCGGCCGCGCACGCCGATCAGGTCCAGGCTGCGAAAGCGCGCCTTCATCGGCGAGGGCAGGCCGGCCAGCACCTCGGCCGTGATCAGGGTCTCGTTGTCGCCGGCATGGTCCAGCAGGCGCGCCGCGACGTTGACGGCGTCGCCGAAGCAGTCGCCGCCCATCTCGACCACCTCGCCGCGCGCCAGCGCCACCTGCATGCGCAGCGCGCGCAGGCCCGGCGAGGCGCCATGCTGCTTGCCGCGCGAGACCACGCGCTCCAGCAGCTCGTGCATGCGCAGCGCGGACTTGATGCCGTCGCGCGGCCCCTCGAAGACGGCCATCAGCCCGTCACCCAGGGTCTTGACCAGCTTGCCGCCGCATTCGTCCACCGCCCCTCCGATCAGCCCGACGGTGTGGGTGACCACCGAGGTCGCCTCGGCATTGCCGAGGGTCTCGAACAGCGCCGTGCTGCCGCGCAGGTCGGCAAAGAGCACGGTGCGTTCCCGGATGTCGGTCATGGGCGGGCAGGACGGGCTTGTGTGAAAGATTTCTCAGTGTATCCGGCCCATGCGCGGCGTGATCCGGGCAATCACTCGGACAGGGGATGGCGAGGGGTGAAAGGGGCGCTGTTCGCATAAAAAAGGGCCGGAGACGAATCTCCGGCCCTGGTTGGCTGCGGCGCCGCGGCGTTTACAGATTGTCCAGATAGGTGCGCAGCTTGTCCGAGCGGCTCGGGTGCTTGAGCTTGCGGATGGCCTTGGCCTCGATCTGGCGGATGCGCTCGCGGGTGACGTCGAACTGCTTGCCGACTTCCTCCAGCGTGTGGTCCGTGCTCATCTCGATGCCGAAGCGCATGCGCAGCACCTTGGCCTCGCGCGGGGTCAGCGAGTCGAGGATGTCCTTCACCACGTCGCGCAGGCCGGCCTGCATCGCGGCCTCGATCGGCGCCGTGTTGTTGGTGTCCTCGATGAAGTCGCCCAGGTGGGAGTCGTCGTCGTCGCCGATGGGGGTTTCCATCGAGATCGGCTCCTTGGCGATCTTCATGATCTTGCGGATCTTGTCCTCGGGGATCTCCATTTTCTCGGCCAGGGTCGGCGCGTCCGGCTCGAAGCCGAACTCCTGCAGATGCTGGCGCGAGATGCGGTTCATCTTGTTGATCGTCTCGATCATGTGCACCGGGATGCGGATGGTCCGCGCCTGGTCGGCAATGGAACGAGTGATGGCCTGGCGGATCCACCAGGTCGCGTAGGTCGAGAACTTGTAGCCACGGCGGTACTCGAACTTGTCCACCGCCTTCATCAGACCGATATTGCCTTCCTGGATCAGGTCCAGGAACTGCAGGCCGCGGTTGGTGTATTTCTTCGCGATCGAGATCACCAGGCGCAGGTTGGCCTCGATCATTTCCTTCTTGGCGTCGCGCGAGGCCTTCTCGCCCTCGTTCATGCGCTTGTTGATCAGCTTCAGGTCATCGAGCGGCACGACGGCGCGCGCCTGGATGTCGATCAGCTTCTGCTGCAGTTCCTGCACCGGCGGCAGATTGCGGCTCAGCACCGCGGAGTAGGGCTTGCCGGCCGCCACCTCCTTTTCGGCCCATTGCAGATTCAATGCATTGGGCGGGAAGGTCTTGATGAAGTGCTCCTGCGGCATGCCGCATTTGTCGACCACGATCTTGCGCAGTTCGCGCTCGTAGCGGCGCACATCGTCCACCTGCGAGCGCAGGATGTCGCAGAGCTTCTCGATCGTCTTGACGGTGAAGCGGATCGTCATCAGCTCGGCGCTGATGGCGTGCTGGGCCTTGTCGTAGGACGGCGAGCGGTAGCCGTCCTTCTCGAAGGCCTTGCGCATCTTGTCGAAGTTGGTGGCCAGCGAATCCAGTTTCACCAGGGCCGCGTTCTTCAGCTCTTCCAGCTTCTTGGTCAGGGCCTTGGAGCCACCGTTGCCGTCGTCGTCGTCCTCTTCGTCGAATTCGTCGAAGTCTTCCTCGGCCACGTAGTCATCGGCCTCGTCGGCGGCGACGAAGCCGTCCACCACCTCGGAGATCTGCATCTCGCCGGCGCGGATCTTGGCCGAGAACTCGAGGATGTGGGCAATCGTGGTCGGCGAGGCCGAGATGGCCAGCATCATGTCCTGCAAGCCGCCTTCGATGCGCTTGGCGATCTCGATTTCGCCTTCGCGGGTCAGCAGCTCCACCGTACCCATCTCGCGCATATACATGCGCACCGGATCGGTCGTGCGGCCGAATTCGGAGTCCACCGTCGACAGCGCGGCTTCGGCGGCCTCCTCGGCTTCCTCTTCGGTGGCGGTGCTGGTGGTGTTGCCGGAGATCAGCAGCGTGGCCGCGTCGGGCGCCTGCTCATAGACCGCGATCCCCATGTCGTTCAGCATGGAGATGATGGCCTCGAGAATTTCCTCGCTGACCAGCTTCTCGGGCAGGTGGTCGTTGATTTCCTGATGCGTCAGGAAACCGCGGGTCTTGCCCATCTTGATCAGGGTCTTCAGCTCCTGGCGGCGCTTGGCGACTTCCTCTTCGGTCAGCGCCGTCTCGTCCAGGCCGAACTCGCGCATCAGCGCGCGCTCCTTGGCGCGGCTGACCTTCATGCGCAGCGGCTTGGCCTTGGGCTTGTCCTCGCCGACCTCTTCCACCTCGGCTTCCGCCTCGGTCTCGCCTTCGACCTCCAGGTCCGCCTCGACGTCGGAGAAGTCCTCTTCTTCCTCTTCGGGCTTGGCCGTGGCCGCGGCCTTCTTGCTGGTCGTCTCGGCCTTCGGCTTGCGGCCGCGCTTGGGCTTGTCCTCGGTGCCGGCGGCGGCCTTGGGCGCTACGGCCGAGGTCTTCGTGGCCTTGGCTGCCTTGGCGGCGGGCTTCTTGGTCGTCTCGTCAACCTCGGCGGGGCTAGCCTTCGCGGTCTTCTTGGCAGTCATGCAGATCCTTGCGGTGGATGTTGGGCTTGGCAATGCAGCAGCCACCCGGAGCCCCGTACATTGCTCTCAAGCAAGCGTGGCCCAGGTGGCTTGTCAACCGCCCCGAACCGCTGGGGCGGGACGGAGCGTGGCGCGTGCAAGCTGGCGTGAACGTCTGAAGATGCAGCCCTTGCGGTGAAGTTGGCCATTGATACCGCTAGTGGGTGCCCAGTGTCGCTGGGTGGCCGGGACCGGAGACAGCTGCCGTCACTCTTGACGCGCGCGAAAACCCTTAATTATCGTCAATTTTCGTAAAAAGGTCAAAGGCTGATTGTCAGGTAGGGGCGGGCGCCTTCAGGCTCTGAATCTGGGCGCGCAGCTCGCGGAAGCGTTCCAGATCCGCACCCTGCGGGTTGCGCGCGGCCAGGGCCATCGATTCCGCTTCCAGCCGGGTGATCCAGAGGTTCCTGATGATTTGCTGCAGATCCTCGAATAGCGCCTCTTCCTCGCCATGGACGCCGCCAGCCAGCGGGCGGGCGGTCTCCAGCATGCCGTCCTCGGCCAGGGCGGCCTCCAGCGCCGACCAGGGGCCGGCCCCATGGTTGACCAGGAAGCGCTCCAGCCAGGCGACCAATTCACCGTGGCTGCCCGGCAGTTCATGCAGCAGCTGGTGGTCCTGATCGGACAGGCGCTCCCACCAGCCGCTATTGAGCAGCAGCATGCGCAGCGCATGGTCGGCCGGGCCGATCGGCTGGCGGCGTGGCGTGCCGAAGGTTTCGTCCTCGGGCTCCCGGCGGCGCTTCCAGCCGCCCTTGCCCTTCCACTCCTCCTTGGGCTTCCATTCCCTGCGCGGCCTGGGTTCGGCGCCGGCGGTATGGGCGTCGTCGGTGTAGGGCGGGGGCTCGCCCGCGGGATGGGCGTAGTCCGGGATCGCGTCGAAGGCGTGGCGCTCGCCGCTGCCGCCGCCCTGGCGGCCGCCACCGGCCTGCCACAGCCCCATCAGCTCCTGGTCCGGCAACTGGGCGCGCTTGGCCAGTTCGCCCAGCAGCTGGCGCTTCAGCAGGCCTTGGGGCAGGGCGTTCCACAGCGGCTTGGCATTGGCGAGAAAGCGGGCGCGGCCTTCGGCGCTGTCCAGGTCGCAGCCTTCGGAGGCGGCCTCGACCAGTTGACGCGACAGCGGTACCGCCTGCTCAACGCAGCGCTCGAAAGCCGCGGCGCCCAGTTCGCGCACATAGGAGTCCGGATCATGCTCGGTGGGCAGGAACAGGAACTTGATCGTGCGGGTATCGCTGGCATGGGGCAGGGCCGCCTCCAGCGCGCGGCCGGCGGCGCGGCGGCCGGCGGCGTCGCCGTCGAAGCTGAACACCACCGACTCCGTGAAGCGGAACAGCTTCTGCACATGCTCGGCCGTGCAGGCGGTGCCCAGCGTGGCGACGGCATTGGCGAAGCCATGCTGGGCCAGCGCCACCACGTCCATATAGCCCTCGACCACCAGGGCATAGCCGCGCTGGCGCAGGCCCTGACGGCCCTCGAACAGGCCATAGAGTTCGCGGCCCTTGCTGAATACCGGGGTTTCGGGCGAATTCAGGTACTTGGGTTCGCCCTTGTCCAGGATGCGGCCACCGAAACCGATGAACTCGCCCTGCACATTGCGGATCGGGAACATGATGCGGTCGCGGAAGCGGTCATAGCGCTTCTGCTCCTCGCCGGCGTCGCCCTGGGTGATCACCATGCCCGACTCGGCCAGCAGCGGATCGTCGTAGCTCGGGAAGGCGCTGGCCAGCGCGCGCCAACCCTCGGGCGCATAGCCCAGCGCGAAGCGGGCGGCGACCTGGCCGGTCAGGCCGCGTCGCTTCAGGTAATCGATCGCCCGCGGACTCTTCTTCAGCTGGGCGCGGTAATGGTCGCTGGCGCGTGCCAGCACGTCGGTCAGGGTGTGCTGATGGGCCTTCTGCGCCTTGGCGCGTTCACGCTCCTCGGGCGAGCGGTCATCCTGCGGCACCTGCATGCCCGTCTGCTGGGCCAGATCCTCGACCGCTTCCACGAAGCCGGCGCCGGTGTGCTCCATCAGGAAGCCGATCGCATTGCCGTGCACGCCGCAGCCGAAGCAGTGGTAGGTCTGGCGCGAGGCGCTGACGGTGAAGCTGGGCGATTTCTCGCCATGGAAGGGGCACAGCCCCTTGTGGTTGATGCCGGCCTTCTTGAGGTCGACATGGCGGCCGACCACCTCGACGATGTCGACGCGGGACAGCAGATCTTGAATAAAGCCGGGCGGGATCACCGGCCGCAGTCTAGTGGATGCCGGGCGCGGTTTCCTGGCGACCGGCCAGCACCGGGCTGGCCTCGAAGCGCGCCACCCAGTCGGCCAGCTCGGCGGCCGGCATCGGATGGGCAATGCCATTGCCCTGGCCGTGCACGCAGCCCAGCGCCAGCAGCGCGCGCGCGTGCGAGGCGGTTTCCACGCCCTCGGCCACCACGCGGCAGCCGAAGTGGCGCGCCAGGCCGATGACGCCCTCGACCAGGGCCTTATCCTGGTCGTCGATCAGCATGTTCTGCACGAAGGAGCGGTCGATCTTCAGCACGTCGACCGGCAGATGCTTCAGGTAGGTCAGGGTGGAGTAGCCGGTGCCGAAGTCGTCCAGCGCGAAGCGC
Organism: Roseateles sp. GW821-FHT09B06; assembly: GCF_059418245.1. NCBI lineage: Bacteria > Pseudomonadati > Pseudomonadota > Betaproteobacteria > Burkholderiales > Sphaerotilaceae > Roseateles > Roseateles sp. GW821-FHT09B06. The sequence continues at coordinate 96,953 of NZ_JBWKPM010000016.1, forward strand.
ACGCCGAAGGCGCGGCAGCGCCGGATCAGGGCCTGGGTGGTCTCGATATCGGCCAGCGCGGCCGACTCCAGCACCTCCAGCATCAGGTGTGCGGCGAGCGGCTGGTCGGCATGGCGAGCCAGCAACTCCTGCAGACGCTGGGCGAAATCATCGGTCTGCAGGTGGCGTGCCGCCACATTGACACTGACGTCCAGGGTCAGGCCCTGGGCCAGCCACTGGCCGGTCTGCTTGAGAGCCTGCTCAATCACCCAGTCGCCCACCCGCACGGCCAGCCCGGTCTGTTCCAGCATGGGCAGGAAGTAAGCCGGTGTGAGCAGGCCGCGCTCGGGATGCTGCCAGCGCAGCAGGGCCTCGGCGCCGAACACGCGGCCGCGCTGCATGTCGACCTTGGGCTGGTAGTAGAGCTGCAGTTCGCCGGCATCCAGCGCTTCCTGCATGCGCCCCAGCGCCAGCACGCGGGCCTCGCTGCGGGCGCGCTTCTCGGTGTCGAAGAATTCGTGGCCGTTGCGGCCCGAATGCTTGACCCTGTAAAGCGCATGGGCGGCATGGCGCAGCAGGGTTTCGCCATCCGACTGGTCGCGCGGGTAGAGCGTGGCGCCCAGGCAGGCCGTCAACTCCAGCGGTTCGGCAACGCCCTCCAGGTGGTAGGGCATGCGCAACACATTGAGCACCCGCGTCAGGGCCTGGCGAGCCTCGGCGGCATCACGGCAGCGCAGCAGCAGCGCGAACTCGTCGCCGTCCAGGCGCGCCAACTCGTCGGTCCAGTCCTGGCCGCTGCGCAGCGCATGCTGCAGGCGCCGGGCGACCAGACTCAGCAACCGATCACCGGCGCTGCGGCCATACAGCTCGCTGATGCGCCCGAAATGGTCCAGGTCCAGCCGGCCGATGCACAGTGCGAAGCCCCCGCGCTGGCTGGCCGTCATCGCCAGCGCCAGGCGCCGCATGAACTCGGCCTGATTGGGCAGGCCGGTCAGGGCATCGAACTGCGCCTGCTTCTCCAGCAGGGCCTGCTGGCGTTGCTGCTGCGTCAGGTCGGTGAGGGTGAGCACGTGATAGCGCGCCGGGCCTTCGGGTTCGGGAATCGGCGACAGGCTCAAGCGCAAGGCCAGGGCCTCGCCGTCGGCACGCGGGCAGTGCACCAGGCCTTCCCAATGTCCCCGGGTCTGCATTTCGTGCTGGATCTGCTCGCGTTGGTAGCCGCTGGCCAGCAGCACCGCGTCGCTCAGCGGCGTGGCCAGCCGGCCGCACAGGGCCTCGCGCGACTCGGCCATCAGGCGGCAATAGCTGGGGTTGGCGTCCAGCACGCGATGCTGGACATCGGTCACCAGCAGGCCTTCATGCGCATGCTGGAACAGGCCGACGCTCATGCGCTGACGCTCCTCGGCCAGGTGCTGCGCACCGATGTCGCCGAGCGTGGCCTGGAGGTGCCGTGCACGGCCGTCGCGACGGCGCCCGGTCACCCGCAGCTGCAATTCATGCCAGCGCCAGTTCTCCCGCTCCCCGTCCCGTCCCTCATCCCGGTCGCGCAGGCGCAGCGGCTCGCGCCAGCTGGACGTCCCGGCTTCCTGGCTGCAAAGCCGCTCCAGCAAGGGGGCGAGGCGCGCGTGGTCCAGCGGATGGGCGTGCGCCTGCAGCCAGGCCATCGGCCCATCGTCCTCGGGCGGCGGGTCTGCCATTTCGCACCAGCGCACCGAGGCCTGAACCCGTCCGGTGCTTAGGTCCCATTGCGCCAGCCCGATGCCGGCCATGTCCAAGGCCTGCTGCCATCGCTGCAGCGTGTGGCGCGCGTGCCGGCCTCCCAGCAGCGCCGCCAGCGGCAGCATGCCCAAGGCGGCCAGCAATGCCACCATGCTCCACCGCGGTTCCAGGAGCTTGCCGGCCCAGGCCGGGCCGGCCATGCTCAGGACGCCAAGCAGCAGGGCGGCGCCGAGCCCGATGCCGAGCGACCACGCAAGCGCCGGCGGTCCGGCCCTTGGAGCGTCCGGAACCGCGGAATTCGTACTGAGCTGCCCTGGCGGCATCGGGTTGTTGAGCGGAAGAGGGTTAGCGCGCGATGCTAGCCTGCGTCGCGGCGGTGATGGCATTTGCCGCCTCTTCGACCCCTTTGAATTGGGTGCTCCGAAACCCCAGAATAAAAAGGCTCTTTGCGCGTTGATTCGTGATCTCCCGGCCTGGCCTTGATCGCCTCTGCGAGGACCGGGTTAGGCCGGGACGCGGGTGTGCGCAATTGCTCCGTGTCCCCCGGGCCGCAAGCGGCCCTCCTCCTTTACCTGCGCAATTGCGCACACCGGCATCCCGGCTTCTCCACCGCTGGGCCCTCGCGGAGAAAACCAAACGCAAGGCCAAGCAGGAGGACGGGCGGGCCTGATGCGCAGGTCAAGGAGGAGGCCGCGTAGCGGCCGGGGGGGTTGAGCCCGGACGCCGGAAGTCCGGTGGACTTCCGGTGCCTGGCGAAAGGCAGGGCCGGGAGGCCCTGGCACGCAGCAGCAAGTCTGCCCGTCCTCCTGCGCCCAGGCCGTCGTCATTTCAGCATCACCAAACAACACGCAAAGCGCCAATAAAAAAGCCGCCCGGAGGGCGGCTTCTTGTTCCGGCCATGCCGGATCAGACGTGGAAATCGTCCAGCTTGGCGCCGCCGGCGATCGCGGCCTTCAGCCATTTGGGTTGCAGGCCGCGGCCGCTCCAGCTTTCCCCGGTGGCTTGGTTGCGATATTTCACCGCGACCTTGGAGGTTTTGCCGGACTTGGGCGTGCGGGTGCTCAGATCGGCGGGCGTCAGCCCATATTCGGACATCAGGCTCTTGACCTTGGCAATCGCATCCGCGCGCTCACGATCCTTGGTCTGGGCAATTTGCTCGTCAAGCGCGGCCCGCTGGGCCAAAAGGTCTTTGAGAGATGCCATCGTTGCAAGTCCTCACTGGTTTCAGGTTTGGCTCGATGACCGGTCGGGTTAATGGCCGGCCATCTAGAAAAACTCCCTGATGAGGATTATGCGCAGATATCGTTAGGGCCGCAATATTCGCGGCAAGGCCGATTTGCGACGCGCAAGTAATACCGATGCCCGGCCGCCACAAATCGTGACGGCCGGCTTCCTTTCTTTACTTGAAGCCCGCTTTGTCCAGCAGTTGCTGAACCTTGGGCAGATTGGCGCCCACCGCGGATACCGGGATGGTTTCGCTCTTGAACGCCCCCAACGCTTCCAGCGCAGGATTGGGTGCTTTCACGCCCGGCACCGTGGGCCATTCGTTATTCCCGTTGGCGAAATAGATTTGCGCCTCGGGTGAGCTGAGGTACTCCAGGAACTTGATCGCGTTGTCGCGGTGCTTGGCGTGCTTGGCCATCGCGCCGCCGGCGATATTCATGTGCGTGCCCCAGCTTTGCTGATTGGGAAACACCACGCCCAGGCGCTCGACCACGGCGCGGTCTTCCGGCTTGTCGGAACGCATCAGGCGGGCCAGGTAATAGCTGTTGGTCACCGCGATCGCGCATTCGCCGCTGGCAGCCGCCTTGATCTGGTCGGTGTCGCCGCCCTTGGGGGCGCGCGCCATATTGGCCACGACGCCCTTCAGCCAGGCTTCGGTGCGCTCGGCGCCGATGTGCTCGTACATGGCGCCGAACAGCGACAGGTTGTAGGGGTGCGAGCCGCTGCGCAGGCAGACCTTGCCCTTGTTCTTCGGGTCGGCCAGTTCCTCGTAGGTGTCGACGTCGTCCTTCTTGACCGTCAGCTTGTTGTAGACCACCAGGCGGGCACGGGTCGAGAAACCGAACCAATCGGAACCCTGGCCCTTGTCGGTGGCACGCAGATGGGCGGGGATGCGCTGTTCCAGCACGGCGGACTTGACCGGTGCGAACAGGCCGTCGTTCTCGGCCTGCCAGAGGCGGGCGGCATCGACCAGCAGGATCACATCGGCAGGGCTGGAGGCGCCCTCGCTTTTCAGCCGGGCCACGAGGCCGGCGTCGTCGGTGTCCACGCGGTTGATGTGGATGCCGGTGGCCTTGGTGAAGTTGCTGTAGAGCGCTTCATCGGTCTGGTAGTGGCGCGCCGAATAGAGATTCAGCACCTGTTCCTGGGCCAGCGCGGTGCCGGCCAAGCCGGCCAGCAAGCCGCTGGCAATCAGGGTTTTGACGAGACGGGAAATTCGCATGGGGTCTCCAAGCCATCAAGAGGTGGCCCGGAGTTTACCCTCAACAAGAATGATTCTTGTTTGTCTGCACGCAAACCGGCTGGCGCCGGTTTGCCGCCTGCCGCTCAGGCCGCCGGCGGAACATAGCCCGCCGGCTGTTGGTGAAGTCTCACTTGCGCTGCGCGCAAATGATCCTTCCCCGCAGTTCCCTCGTTCGCCGGGGGCTCACTCGGCCGGCGGAACATAGCCCGCCGGCTGCTCGGCGCCGGCGCCGAAGAAAAACTGTTCCATCTGCCTTGCCAGGTATTGGCGGGCGCGCTGGTCGGCCAGGTTCAGGCGGTTTTCATTCACCAGCATGGTCTGGTGTTTCATCCAGGCGGCCCAGGCCTCCTTGGAAACATTCTGGTAGATGCGCTTGCCCAGCTCGCCGGGATAGGGCGCGAAATCCAGGCCTTCGCCTTCCTTCTTCAGATAAACACATTGCACCATGCGTGCCATAGCAAACCTCTTCTCAAACGTTAAGTGACGGGGACGGCCTGGATTCAGGCGAGTTTCTTGACCAGCACCTGCGAGCGCCGGTCCCAGTTGTATTTGCGCTTGCGTTCCTCGGGCAGCCATTCGGGCTCGACCGGCTGGAAGCCGCGCTTGATGAACCAATGCATGGTGCGCGTGGTCAGCACGAAGATGCTGTTCAGCCCCATGGATTTGGCGCGTTGCTCGATGCGCTTGAGGATGCGGTCGCCATCGCCCTGGCCCTGCACCTCGGCCGAGACCGTCAGTGCGGCCATCTCGGCGGTGCGCGCCTCGACATAGGGGTAGAGCGCGGCGCAGCCGAAGATCACGCCGTCATGCTCGATCACGGTATAGGCCTCGATGTCGCGTTCGATCTCGTTGCGATCGCGCTTGACCAGCGTCCCGTCGCGCTCGAAGGGCTCGATCAGGGCCACGATGCCGCCTACATCGTCCGGGCCGGCCTCGCGCAGGCTTTCCAGCTTCTCGTCCACCACCATGGTGCCGATGCCGTCATGGGTGTAGACCTCCTGCAGCAGGGCGCCGTCCACCGCCAGCGGCAGGATATGCGAGCGCTCGACGCCGGCCAGGCAGGCCTTGACGCAGTGCTGCAGATAGAAGGCCACGTCGGTGGGCTGGGTCGGACGGGGCAGGGCCGCCAGCAGGGCCTTGGCGTCGGCCAGGGCCAGTTCGGTGTCGATCGGGCTTTCCGGATCGCCGGGCACCTCGTGCACGCCCGCCACCTCGGTCATGAAGAGCAGCTTGTCGGCCTGCAGCGCGATCGCGGCGCTGGTCGCCACCTCTTCCATGGTCAGGTTGAAGGCCTCGCCGGTGGGCGAGAAGCCGAAGGGCGAGAGCAGCACGATGGCGCCGCTGTCGATCGCGCGCTGGATCGCGGCCGCGTCGACCTTGCGCACCAGGCCGCTGTGCTGGTAGTCGATCCCGTCGACGATGCCCACCGGGCGCGCGGTCAGGAAATTGCCCGAGACCACCCGCACCGTGGCATTGGCCATCGGCGTGTTCGGCAAGCCCTGCGAGAAGGCGGCCTCGATCTCGAAGCGCAGCTGGCCGGCGGCCTCCTGGGCGCAATCCAGCGCCACCGCATCGGTGATGCGCACGCCCTGGTGGAACTTCGGCACCTGGCCCTTGGCCGCCAGCTGCTCGTTGACCTGCGGGCGGAAGCCATGCACCAGCACGATCTTGATGCCCATCGCGTGCAGAATCGACAGATCCTGCACAAAGGCGTTCAGCTTGCCGGCCGCCACCAGCTCGCCCGGCATGCCGACCACGAAGGTCTCGCCGCGGTAGGCATGGATATAGGGCGCCACCGAACGGAACCAGGGCACGAAGGTATGGGGGAAAACAAGGCTCATTGAGGCGCGGGGCAGCGGTTGGGGCAAGGGACAAAGGCCGAAAGCGGGATTGTGCCGCAGCGCTCGCGGATAATCCGCGCCCAGTGAATTCCAAGCCTTCTCCCCAGCCCGGCGCGCCCCGGGCACCGCGCGTGCCGCGCGCTCCAGCGCCAGCCAATCCGCTGCCGCCGATCAGCTTCCCCGAATCGCTGCCGGTTTCCAGCCGGCGCGAGGAGATCGCGCAGGCCATCGCCGAGCATCAGGTCGTGATCGTCTGCGGCGAGACCGGCTCGGGCAAGACCACCCAGCTGCCCAAGATCGCGCTGGCGCTGGGCCGCGGCCGCGCCAACACCGGCCGCCTGATCGGCCACACCCAGCCCCGGCGCATCGCCGCCTCCAGCGTGGCCAAGCGCATCGCCGAGGAGCTGAACACGCCGCTGGGCGAGATCGTCGGCTACAAGGTGCGCTTCCAGGACCGGCTGCAGCCGGGCGCCAGCGTCAAGCTGATGACCGACGGCATCCTGCTGGCCGAGACCCAGACCGACCCGCTGCTCAAGGCCTACGACACGCTGATCATCGACGAGGCCCATGAGCGCAGCCTCAACATCGATTTCCTGCTGGGCTATCTGCGCGAGGTGTTGCCGCGCCGGCCGGACCTGAAGGTGATCGTGACCTCGGCGACGATCGACGCCGACCGCTTCGCCAAGCATTTCGCCTCCGCCAAGGGGCCGGCGCCGGTCTTGATGGTCTCGGGCCGGCTGTTCCCGGTGGAGCAGCGCTACCGCCCGTTCGAGGAGTCGCGCGAGTACGACCTCAACGACGCGATCACCGACGCGGTGGACGAGCTATGGCGCGAGGGCTCGGGCGACGTGCTGGTGTTTCTGCCCGGCGAGCGCGAGATCCGCGAGGCCGCCGAGGCCTTGCGCAAGCACCATCCGCCCGGGGTCGAGGTGCTGCCGCTGTTCGCGCGCCTGTCGCAGCAGGAGCAGGACAAGGTCTTCGAGCCGCACGGCCAGCGCCGCATCGTGCTGGCGACCAACGTCGCCGAGACCTCGCTGACGGTGCCCGGCATCCGCTACGTGATCGACCCGGGCCTGGCGCGGGTCAAGCGCTACAGCTACCGCAACAAGGTCGAGCAGCTGCAGATCGAGGCCATCAGCCAGGCCGCGGCGAACCAGCGCGCCGGCCGCTGCGGCCGGGTGTCGAACGGCATCTGCATCCGGCTCTATGCCGAGAAGGAATTCAACGAGCGCCCGCGCTTCACCGATCCGGAGATCCTGCGCAGCTCGCTGGCCGGCGTGATCCTGCGCATGAAGGCCCTGCATCTGGGCCAGGTGGACGAGTTCCCCTTCATCGAACCGCCGCCGAGGAAGGCGGTGGCCGACGGCTACCAGCTGCTCAACGAGCTGGGCGCGGTTGACGAGCTCAACGAGCTGTCGGCCATGGGCCGCGAGCTCTCCAAGCTGCCGCTGGACCCGAGAGTCGGCCGCATGATCCTGGAGGCTAGAGCGCGCGATGCGCTCAGCGAGGTGCTGATCATCGCCAGCGCCCTGTCCGGTCAGGACGTGCGCGACCGGCCGATGGAGCAGAGCCAAGCCGCCGACGAGAAGCACAAGAAGTTCGACGACGAGAAGTCGGAGTTCATGGGCTATCTGAAGCTGTGGAAATGGCTGGGCGAATCGCGTGGCGGGGAAGGGGAGCACAAGCTCTCGAGCCGCCGCCACGAGCAGCTCTTGCGCGACAACTTCGTCTCGCCGCGCCGCGTGCGCGAATGGCGCGACATCTACTCGCAGCTGCACACCGTCGTCGCCGAGCATGGCTGGCGCCTGAACGGCGCGCCGGCCACCTACGAGCAGGTGCATCTGTCGATGCTCTCGGGCCTCTTGGGCAATATCGGCCTGAAGAGCGACGAGGACGACTGGTACCTGGGCGCGCGCGGCATCAAGTTCTGGCGCCATCCCGGCGCGCACCTGAGCAAGAAACCGGGCCGCTGGATCGTCGCGGCGGAGCTGGTGGACACGACACGCCTGTTCGGCCGCGGCATCGCGAACATCGAGCCGCAATGGCTGCCGGGCATCGCCGGTCACCTGCTGAAGACCCAGCTGGCCGAGCCGCATTGGGAGAAGAAGGCGGCCGAGGTGATCGCGCTGGAGCGCGCGACCCTCTATGGCATCGTGGTCTACAGCAACCGGCGCGTGAACTTCGGCAAGGTCGACCCGGTGGCGGCGCGCGAGATCTTCATCCGCGAGGCGCTCGTCAACGGCGAGTGGGAGACCCGGCTGCCCTTCCTGGCCCACAACCAGAAGCAGATCGCCAAGGTCGAGGAACTGGAGCACAAGTCGCGCCGCCAGGACGTGTTGGTCGACGATGAGCTGATTTTCTCCTTCTACGACCAGCAGCTGCCGGCCGAGGTCTGCTCGGGCCACACGCTGGAGAAGTGGTATCGCGAGGCCAGCCGGGGCAACCCCAAGCTGCTGCACATCAGCCGCGAGGAGCTGATGCGCCACGAGGCGGCCGGCATCACCAGCAATGCCTTCCCCAAGACCCTGCGCCTGGGCGGCGTCGACTGCAGGTGCGACTACCTGCACGAGCCCGGCGATGCGCGCGACGGCCTGAGCGTCACGGTGCCGATCTACGCCTTGAATCAGGTCAGCGACGAGCGCTGCGAATGGCTGGTGCCGGGCATGCTGGAGGCCAAGGTGATGGCCCTCTTGAAGAGCCTGCACCAGAAGCCGCGCGCGCGCCTGGTGCCGCTGCCGGACTTCGTGGCCGAGTTCGTCGAGCTGAACCCCTTCGCCCAGGGCAGCCTGGTCGAGGTGCTCTTGAAGGCCGTCAGGGAGCGCACCCAGCTGGCGATCCAGCGCAACGACTTCAAGCTCGAGCAACTGCCCGCCCATCTGTTCATGAACTACCGCGTGGTGGACGAGCATGGCCGCCAGCTGGGCCAGGGCCGCAGCCTGGCGGCGCTGAAGGCCGAGCTGGGCGGGCAGGCGCGCTCCGCCTTCCAGGCGCTGGCGGCGCTGAAGCTGCCTACGGCGGCGGCCGCGCCGGCGCCCGAGTTGCCGCCGGTTGCGAAGGGCGGCATCCGCGCCGAGATCGTCAAGAAACCCGAGCAGAGCAAGCCGGCCCACGACGGCGCCGCGCGCTACACGGCCTGGACCTTCGGCGAGTTGCCCGAGCTGATGGAGGTGAGGAAGGGCGCGCAGAGCCTGATCGGCTTCCCGGCCCTGATCGACAAGGGCGCGCATGTCGAGATCGAGGTCTTCGACGAGCCCGAGGTCGCGGCCGCCAAGCACCGCCTGGGCCTGCGCCGCCTGGTCGCGCTGCAGCTGAAGGAGCCGCTGAAGTACCTGGAGAAGAACATCCCGGACCTGCAGCCGATGTCGGTGGCGTTTATGAGCCTGGGCACGGCCGAGGAGCTGCGCGACCAGATCATCGGCGTCGCGGTGGACCGGGCCTTCCTGGTCGAGCCGCTGCCGACCCACGAGTTCGAGTTCAAGACCCGCATCGAGGAGGGCCGCGCGCGCCTGAACCTGATCGCACAGGAGGTGGCGCGCCTCGCCTACCAGATCCTCCTGGATTTCCAGGCCGCGAGCCGCAAGCTCAAGGACAGCCGAGCGCCCAAGGAGGTGGCCGAGGACATCGCGGCGCAGCTGCAGCGCCTGGTGCCCAAACACTTCGTCACCGCCACGCCCTGGTCGCAGGCCCAGCATCTGCCGCGTTATCTGAAGGCCATCACCGCGCGGCTGGACAAGCTGCGCGCCGATGCCGCGCGCGACGCCAAGCTGATGGCCGAGCTCAGGCCGCTGGAGCAGCGCTTCCTGCGCCGTCTGGCCGAGCTCAAGGGCGCACAGGATGCGCGGCTGAACGACTTCCGCTGGCAGCTCGAGGAGCTGCGCGTCAGCCTGTTTGCCCAGGAGTTGCGCACGCCCCAGCCGGTGAGCGTGAAAAGATTGGAAAAAGTCTGGGCCCAATTGAGCGCCTGAAGGGTTTGCCCCGGGATTCGTGGCTTGTTTGCCGCATCGCCGGGCGCACAATCTGTGTCAAATAGCAACATCAAACCTTGGTCAACCCCACCCACGCGCACCCTGTGCCGAATGCCGACCTCACCGCCGGCCAGCTTGCCGCTGGCCCCCAAGCCACCGCGCCGGGGGCGGCGGTGCTGCGCCGTTTCGGGCGCTTCGAAATCCGTGGCCTGCTGAACAAGAGCTCGCGCAGCATGCTCTGGCTGGTGTTCGACACCCGCAGCCAGCAGGAGCAGTTGCTGTGCCTGCCGCGCCAGGCGCCCAACAGCCCCGAGGCCCTGGCCCGCTGGCTCAAGACGGCCCAGGCCGGCACCCGCATCCAGCATCCCAATCTGGCCCATGCGATCGAGGTCGGCCAGGTCGAGCATTGGCCCTACGTGGCCTACGACCGGGCACTCGGCGAAACCCTGGACGAGCGCCTGGCCCGCCAGGGGCCGGTGCTGCCCCTGGAGGCTGCCGACTGGGCCTGCCGGTATCTCGACGGCCTGGCCTTCGCCCATGAGGCCGGCCATGCGCACCGCGACGTGCAGGCCGCCACCCTGGTGGTGGATGCGGCCGGCCATGTGCGCGTGCTGGGCCTGGAGGTGGCGCAGGATGTGCTGCCGGCAAACGCCGACTTCAACACCGTGACGCGCCGCGCTGTGCGCGATGCCGCCGAGGAGGACCTGCTCTGCGTGGGGCTGCTGCTGCAGCGCATGCTCAGCCACCGCCAGGTGCTGGACGAGACCGACCTGCACCTGGTGGTGCAGCGCATGCCGCCGCTGGGCCACGAGATACTGCGCCTGTCCTTCGAGACCCCGCATCCGATCGCCGAGCCGCTGCGCGCCATCGTCAATCGCGCCACCGCGGCGCAGCCGCGCCAGCGCTACCACAGCGCCCGCAGCTTCCTGCGCGCGCTGGAAGGCTGGCGCGGTGCCGCCAGCGAGCAGGGCGGAGCGATCGCCCAGCTGATGGACCGGCTGCAGCGCGTCGGCCATCTGCCGATCGCCTCGCTGCGCCTGCAGCGCATCGGCCAGTCCTCGGCCATGGAGGCCCAGCATGCCAGCGAGCTGTCCGGCCTGGTGCTGCAGGACATGGCGCTCAGCCTGGAGCTGCTGCGCCGCGTCAACAACGCGCTGAAGACGCAGGGCCAGGCGGTCGGCGGCGGCGCAATCCTGAACATGCAGCGCGCCATCGCAATGCTGGGCCTGAACGGCGTGCAGCAGGCCGCACGCTCGCTCAAGCCCTGGCCGGGCCCGCTGGACGAGACCAACGCCGCGCGGCTGCAAAGCCTGATGCGGCGCGTGCAGCGCGCCGGCCAGGTGGCCCAGGCGCTGCGCCCGGCCGGCTACGACGCCGAGGTGGTCTACCTGATCACGGTGATGCAGAACCTCGGCCGTCTGCTGCTTCAGTACCACTTTCCCGAGGACGCCCAGCAGGTCCGCCAGCTGATGCAAGCGCCCGAACCCAGCACCGACCAGCCCCATCCGGCCGGCCTGAGCGAGCAGGCCGCGGCCTACGCCGTGCTGGGTTGCGACCTGGATGCGATGGGTGCGGCGGTGGCGCGCTACTGGAGCCTGGGCGACGAGCTCCTGCACATGATTCACCGCCAGCGCCCGGATGCCGCGGTGCGCGGCGGTCCCGGCAGCAGCGATGCCGAACTGCTGCGCCTGAGCTGCAGCCTGGCCAACGAGATCATCGACGCGCTGGATCTGCCCGAGCAGCGCCGCCAGGCCGGCGTCGAACAGGCCACGCGGCGCTATGCGCGCGCCCTGGGCCTGGGCCTGCGCGAAGTGTTGCAGGCGCTGAACCCCGCCGCGGCCCAGGCCGACGAGGAACAGCCGCCCGCCTTCGAGCAATCCCAGCCCTCGCCGCTGCGGGCCAGGCTGCGCACCCGCGCCGATGTCGAGGGCGCGGAGGACGCACCACCCGCCGACCAGGCCCCCTGAGGGAGGCGGCCCGGCCGCTTCTCCCCCCCTCACACCCACAACACCCTGCAAAGTCCCGCAAAGCCCTCCGCCATGCCTGCCCCCACGCCTCCCGCACCGCCGCTGCCACCCGCGCTGGGGCGTTTCCGCCCCTTGCGCCGCCTGGGGCAGGGCGGCCAAGCCACGGTCTGGCTGGCGCATGACCCGCGGCTTGACCGGGAGGTGGCGCTGAAGGTGCTGACCTCCGGCGCCGCGGCCGCCCATGTCGAGGACTGGCTGCTGGAGGGGCGGGCCGTCAGCCGCCTGACCCACCCGAACATCGTGCCGGTGTTCGAGGCCGATATGCAGGGCGGCCAGGCCTATCTGGTGTTCGAGTACGTGGACGGTCCGACGCTGGCCGAGCGCCTGCGCAGCGGTGGTCGGCCGCCACCGCGCCAGGCGGTCGAGCTGATGCTGGGCGTGCTGGACGGCCTGGCGGCCGCGCATGCCGCCGGCATCGTGCACCGCGACCTGAAGCCGTCCAACATCCTGCTCGATGCGCGCGGCCGGCCGCGCGTGATGGACTTCGGCATCGCGGCGCGCCTGGGCAAGTCGGACGGCCCGCAGGGCATCGTCGGCACGCCCGGCTATATCTCGCCCGAGGCCGCGCGCGGCGCGGTACCCAGCCCGGCCATGGACGTGTTCGCGGCGGCGGTGATGCTGGCGGAGCTGCTGTCCGGGCAACGCTTGAATGCCGACCCCGACCCCTGGCGCGCGGTGCGCCGCGTCGCCGAGCAGGACCTGTTCTTGCCCGCGGGCCTGGACGCCGCGGTGGACGACGCGCTGCGCGCCATCGTGCAGCGCGGCCTGGCGCGCGATCCGGCCCAGCGCTGGCCCACGGCCAAGGCCCTGCACGACGCGCTGCACGAATGGCTGCATCCGGCCGCGGCGCCGGGCGATGCCGGCAAGTCGAGCGACACCGCCGCGCTGGAATTCCTGCTGCGGCGCATGCGCCACAAGAGCGACTTCCCGGCCATGTCGGAGTCGATGAGCCGCATCCAGCGTCTGACGCAGTCCGAGCACGAGAGCATCAACAGCCTCTCCAGCGAGATCCTCAAGGACGTGGCTCTGACGCACAAGCTGCTGCGTCTGGTGAACACCGCGCAGTTCAGCCATGCCGGCGGCGGCACCATCTCCACGGTGTCGCGCGCGGCGGCCCTGATCGGCTTTGCCGGCATTCGCAACCTGGCGCTGTCGCTGATCCTGCTGGAGCGCATGGAGAACAAGGCCCATGCCCAGCTGCTGCGCGAGGAATTCCTGCGCTCGCTGATGGCGGCCTCGCTGGCGCGCGAGCTGAGCCCGACGCAGCGCGACAACGAGGAGAACTTCCTCGCCGCGATGCTGCAGAACCTGGGGCGGCTGCTGACCGAGTTCTACTTCCCCGAGGAAGCCCAGCAGGTGCGCCGCATCATGCGCCCCGAGCGCCGCACCGGCGAGCAGGCCGCGCCGCCGCTCGGCGAGGCCATGGCCTCGGCCCAGGTGCTGGGCCTGAGCTACGAGCAACTGGGCATGGGCGTGGCGCGGCAATGGGGGCTGCCCGAAGGCCTGCAGCGCGCCATGCGCCGCCCCGACGGCGAGCCGCCGATACGTCTGCTGGATCAGCCGGGCGAGCGTCAGCGCTGGCTGGCGAGGGCCGCCAACGAGATCGCCGATACCATTCTGAATACCGAACCCGAGCAGACCCATGCCCGGCTGAAGGTGCTGGCCCAGCGCTACACGCGCGCGCTGGGCGTGCCCATCGAGGCCTTCGACGCGGCGGCCGACCAGGCACGCCAGCGCCTGGCCCAGCTGGCGCAGGCCATGGATATCCGGCCCTCCGCCAATTCGCCGGCCCAGCGCCTGCTGGCGCCGCTGCGGCCGACCCCGCACGACAGCCTGTCGCCGCACGAGTTGCAGGCCACGATCGCCAGTGCGGCGGATGCCGGCCTGACGCGCGACCGCGCCGCCGAGACGCTGGCCGCCGGCATCCAGGACATCACCAATGCCATGGTCGAGAGCTTCAAGCTCAACGAGGTGCTGCGCATGATCCTGGAGACCATCTATCGCGGCCTGGGCTTCCGGCGCGTGGTGTTCTGCCTGCGCGACCCGAAGACCGAGGCGCTGACCGGGCGCTTTGGCCTGGGCGAGGGCGTCGAGGCCGTGGTGCCGCTGTTCCGCGTGCCCTTGCGCGTGGTGCCGGGGCAGCCGGCCGACCTGTTCGCCGCGGTCTGCGCCAAGGGCGTGGACACCCTGATCGAGGATGCCGCCCAGCCCAGCATCGCCGAGCGCCTGCCGGCCTGGTTCCGGGGCGCGCCGCGCGCCGCCAGCTTCCTGATCCTGCCGCTGAGCCTGCGCGGTGCGCCCTTCGCGATGATCTATGCCGACCGCGCGGATGCCGGCGGCATCAACCTGGGCGAGCGCGAACTGTCCTTGCTGCGCACCCTGCGCAACCAGGCCGTGATGGCCTTCAAGCAGACGGGCTGAGCGCGGCGGCGCCCGTTACCGGCCGATTGCCGGCCGGTTAACGGCCGCGATAGTGGCGCGGCGGGCCCCAATGCCCGCCGACCCAGGTGCGGCGGCCCGAGTGCCAGGTCCAGAAGCCGTCGATCCAGACATAGCCGGCCACCGGCGGCCCGCCGTAATAGCCCTCATCGGACGCATAAGAGCCGTAGCCATGCCGGGCCGGCACGACCACGCAGCCCGAGAGGCTCAGTGCCAGCACGGCCGTCAGGGTCGGCAGGGCAAGACGAGTGATGCGCATGGGGAACCTCCTGAGCGGATGACGCTGCTCCTTCTTCTGCAACGCCGCTTGCGGCCCGGAGGATGACCTATGCGCCCGGCCATTACCGAAGCGCAACAGTGCAACAGTTGTTGCAGGGATGGGGCTGGGTGCCCGCAGCCGCTCGCCCTGTCCGGCCGGAGGCGGCACTCCGTAGTTCAGGGGCAACCTCTGGCACGGAGTACCGCCCCGCGGCGGTTCACGCGCTGGTGCGTCGCCTGCGCAATACGGCCATCGCGGCGAATGCCGCGCCCGCCAGCGCAATCGTTCCCGGCTCCGGCACCGATGCTCCAGTGACGGGCTCGACGGACAGGGTCAAGGTGTAGTCGTACACGAAGGACGTGTCGTACGGAGAACTACCACTGCCAAATCCGAGCCACAGCTGGCGCGGATTTGCGGAGGCCCCCAAGGGCGTGAAGCCAGCGGCATCGAAGAGGTGGGCCGTGTCGTTGGGGCTGTTCGTCGCATTCAGGATCTCGTAGATCGCGGTCGTGAAATCGCTGGGGTCGGACATCAGATAGTGGGCGGCAGCGATGGATGTGCCGCCTCGCGTGGCGGAGAAGTGGTACTGGACCCGGATGTCCACGATCCGATGACCGCTGTCGACCGTGAACAAGAAGGCATCGGTGTCCATCACCAACTGGATTCCTGCTGTACTAAAGGGCGGCACATAGCCTGACCAACTGCCTTTCACGATCGAAGCGCCAGCGCCCAGGGCGAGGATCGGCGGTGCGCCGCCCGCGGTCAGATAGGTTGGCAGATCGCCGTCCACGGCCTCGTCATAGAGTAACGTGACGGCGGCCTGGCTGGTGCCGATGGCAGCCCCGGCGAGCAAGCCGAGCATGGCCTTGCCGATGGATGTGCTCATGGGTGACTCCGCGGTTCGTTGGCATGGCGCGATGGGGTGCATCCCCATTCGCGCGGAGCGGAGTCTCGTGGCCGGCACCCATCGGGACATCATTGATTTGCACTAGCCGCCCCCTCATTCCCGGGGGGCTCAAAGCCCGCTCAGGCCGGCCAGCGCCGCCGCCAGCTCGGCCTGCCGCCGCACGCCGACTTTTTCAAACACGGTGGCCAATTGCGCGCGGACGGTATGCACCGACGTGCCGTGGCACTCGGCGATCTGCACCGGGCTCAGGCCTGCCGCGACGCTGCAAGCCACTTGGCCCTCGGCCGGTGTGAGCGAATAGGCGATGGAGACGAGCAGGGGGTCGGGTGCACGACGCCGCGTGAGGTCATGCAACAGCACCATCGCGATGCGTTCGGGACCGAATGCACCCATGGTTTCGTGCGGTTGCAGCGCCGACAGCATCAGCAGCACCCCTCCTGGTGACTGGCCGGCGCGCACCACGATTCGTCGTGGCTGCATGGCGTCTGGCGGCCTGCCCCCTTCGCCGAGGCCGAGCCTGTCAATGGCCTGCAGCATGTCCGCCTGCGCCGCGGCTGTTGCGCATACCAGCCGGCCCTCGCGCTCCCTCACGTTGCCGCCGCGCGCCAGCTGATCGACGGCGGCAGCGTTGCGATGGTGAATCCGAAGCCTGCCATCAACGAGGACGACGGGCTGCGACAGCCGCGAGACGATGGCCTCACCCGCCAGGGCCTGCTGGCGCGTGCGCCGATGCCGTCGCCATATTTCAATCGCGTGCTGCGCGTGGAAGCCCAGCCTGTGCATGGCCATCAGGTCGTCGCCAGCCAGCGGACCTTCTGCGCGGCCTCGATGGACGCCCATCACGACCAGAATTTCTTCGTCCTGGTACAGCTTGGCGCCACTCGAGTAGCGCCCCCCGAACGGAATGATCAGTTCCTGGTAGAGCGGATGACGCGCGACGAAATCTTCGTCGAAGTGCTCCTGGCAGTGCCACCATTCACCCAGCGCCATGCGGTCCAGCATCGGCGTCCTGGGGTCGATGCGGTGATAGTCGCTGACGTAGTGCAACAAGGCCTCCGCCGGAAAGCCGGCATCGTGGCTGAAGGCCAGCGCACCATCCGCCCGGCGCAGGCCGAGGAGTTGCACGCCCCAGCAGCGCAGGCGCTCCACCATCTGCGACAGCGGCCGGGTCCACGGCGAAACACCGGCGGCTGCACGGTACAGATCCGCGATCATCGGATCGATCTGGTCTTCGAGACTGGCCATGCACCCCTCCCTTATCCGCAGCCAACGGATTCTGAGCGATGCCCGAGCCGCTGTGTATCGGCTCTTTTATGGCGGAGACCTTGTACGTCGGGAAGACGGATGCGGAAGCGGGCCTGCGCGGCCGAGTGCCCGCGCTAGGTCACCTGCTTGGCTGCTTCTTCCTTGAATCCGGGGTAATCCTCGGAGTGCTCATGGACCCGGATCGAGGCGCTGAAGGTCTGCCCTTGGGGGCCTTGATGCCCCAGTGCCAAAGGCCTGATCCTGTGCGCTGGTGAACCCCGGGCTCTCTTCGTTTCGCTCACTCTCTTCATGAGCGAACCCCGAAAGTACACATCGAAAGTACACAGTCATATGCCTGGAACCCGCATAAACGCTGGGAACCCGCATAAATACTGGAGAAAGGAGGAGTGGGGTTGACGAGCCTTACCCCCGGCACTGGTCACAACGGTTAGGGCTGCTTGGTTCCCCACCTGACCCGGTTGGCCGCGCTTCCATGCGAGGAGGCCCGTCAGCGCGCATTGTAAGCGATGCGCGACGCCGCTCCGGGAAATGGGTTCACAGGCCCAGCAAAGGGAGGCGCGTGATCGACACGGCCATCGCATAGGCCAGCATCAGCAGCGCGGCGAAGAACATCGGCAGGCTGAACTGGGCGTCGCGCATCGACCAGTGGGCGCACAGGCCGTAGCCGGCGACCGCCAGCAGCTTGGCCAGCAGCCAGTCGTCGCGCAAGGGATCGAAGTGCAGCAGCACCCACAGGCTCAGGCCGCTGATGGTGAGCAGGGTGTTGGTCGCGAAGGCGATCAGGCCGCCGCGGGTGTCGGTGGCCCAGCCGGTGGCGCCCAGCTGGAAGGCCAGGCCGCGCACGGCAAAGAGCAGCACGCTGCACCAGGCCAGGATGCGGTGCAGCCCCAGCATCTGCGTGTAAAACCAGTCCACTGCGTCGTCTCCTCCCTCCACGCTGGGCCGAGCTTCGGCAGTGAGCCGGGGGCTGTCAAGCCCGGCCTTGAGTGGTCGGGCTCAGCGCAGCTGCAGGTCGTCGTCGCTGAAGCGGATGTTCAGCGGCTCGATCAGCAGCTGCTTGGGGCCGTCTTCCAGCACGCCGGCCACCCAGGCCTCGATGCCGCAGGCCTTGGCCACCTCGACCGTGCGCTGCGCGTCGGCGGCCGGCACGAAGATGGCAAAACCTGCCCCCATGTTCAGGGTGGAATAGGCCTCGCGGTCGTCCTGCTTGGCGTGCTCCTGCATGAACTTCAGCACCGGCGTCACCGGCGGCACCTGGTGGATACGGTAGGTGAACCGGCCCGGATGGCGCAGCAGCTTGCGCCAGCCGTGGCCGGTGATGTTGGCGCAGTAATGCGGCGTGATGCCGGCCTTGTACAGCGCCTCGGTCACCGGCGAGTACAGCACGGTGGGGGCCAGCAGGGCCTCGCCGTACGTCAGACCCGGTTCGATCTCGGTCAGGTAGCCCTTGGGCAGGCGCTCGACCAGCTTGCGCGCCAGCGACAGGCCGTTGGCATGGATGCCGCTGGAGGCCAGCAGCACGATGGCGTCGCCCGGGCCCAGCTTGTCGCCCACCGACAGGCGGGTCTTCGGGTTGATCAGGCCGGTGCAGGAGGCGGCCAGGTCGATGCGGCCTGCTTCCACGATGCCTGCCAGCGCCGGCGTCTCGCCGCCGCCCCAGGCCACCTGGCAGGTGTCGCAGGCCTTCTTCCAGCCCTCGACCAGCGCCTGCGCGCGCAGCTTGTCGCCGAACCAGTCCGAGCCGCCGGCGGCCCAGTAGGCCTGCACCACCAGGGGCGTCGCGCCGACGGTGATCAGGTCGTTGATCGCCATCGCGATCGTGTCCTGGGCGATGCCGGCATAGAAGCTTTTGCCGGTCAGCTGGCTCATCTCGTCGGCCACCAGGGTCTTGGTGCCCAGGCATTCGACGATCGAGGCCAGGTAGAAAGGACCCACGTCCACCACATAGGCCGACTCGCCGCGCGAGGCCGGCACCTCGCTGAAGCCATGGCCGACCAGATGGGCGCCGGTGGCGGCGGCCGCGCGCTGCGCGGCGATCTTCAGCGGGTCGATCAGATCGTAGTTGACACCGGCTTGCTCGTAGCTGAGGGTGTCCGGGGAGGAGGGGGCATGCGTGCTCATCCCGCAATTATCGTTCACCCGGTATTGGCCTTTGCGCCCGCCGCCGGGCCGCCCCAAGGCGGGCGCCGCTGGGATGCGTGGGCGGTCGACCCACCCACGCGTTCCGTCCCCTCGGGGACCGCCCGGCCCCCGGCCCCAGTCGGGGACCTGGGCGAGGGGCACATAGAATGCGCGGCTATGAGCTACCAGGTCCTCGCACGCAAGTACCGTCCCCACAGTTTCGAAGAGCTGCGGGGCCAAGAGCATGTGGTGCAGGCCCTTGCCAATGCGCTGACGCAGCAGCGGCTGCACCATGCCTATCTGTTCACCGGCACGCGCGGCGTCGGCAAGACCACGGTGTCGCGCATCCTGGCCAAGAGCCTGAACTGCACCGGGCCGGACGGGCAGGGCACGATCACGGCCCAGCCCTGCGGCGTCTGCGAGGCCTGCCGCGACATCGATGCCGGCCGTTTCGTCGACTATGTGGAGCTGGACGCGGCCTCGAACCGCGGCGTCGAGGAGATCTCGCAGTTGCTGGACCAGGCGGTCTACAAGCCGGTGGTGGGACGCTTCAAGGTCTACATGATCGACGAGGTGCACATGCTCTCGAACACGGCCTTCAACGCGATGCTGAAGACCCTGGAGGAACCTCCCGAGTACCTGAAGTTCGTGCTGGCCACGACCGACCCGCAGAAGGTGCCGGTCACCGTGCTGTCGCGCTGCCTGCAGTTCAATCTGCGGCCGATGGCGCCGCAGACCGTGCTGACGCATCTGGCCGCGGTGCTGCAGGCCGAGAGCGTGCCGGCCGAGCCGGGCGCGCTGCGTCTCTTGGCGCGCGCCGCACGCGGCTCGATGCGCGATGCGCTGTCGCTGACCGATCAGGCCATCGCCTTCGGCGCCGGCCAACTGTCGGAACCCGGCGTGCGCCAGATGCTGGGCACGGTGGACCGCGGCCATGTCACCGCCATCCTCGACGCGCTGGCCGCGGCCGATGGCCCGGCGCTCGTCGCGCAGGCCGAGGCGCTGCGGGGCCTCGGCCTGTCGCCGGCCGGCACCCTGGAAGACCTGGCCGGCCTGCTGCAGCAGATGGCCGTGGCCCAGGCCGCGCCCAAGGCGCTGGACGAGCAGGACCCTGATACCGCCGAGGCCCGGCGCCTGGCCGCGCTGCTGCCGGCCGACGAGATCCAGCTGATGTACAGCATGGCCCTGCATGGCCGCCAGGAACTGGCGCTGGCGCCGGACGACTATGCGGGCCTGACCATGGTGCTGCTGCGCATGCTGGCTTTTCGCCCGAGCGGCGCGCCGGTGACTCAGGTGCGCCGGCCCGAGGCCGCGCCGGCCGCTGCCGCTCCTGCGGCCCCGGCGCCAGCGCCGGCCGTGGCCAGCGCGCCGCTGC
>NZ_JBWKPM010000017.1:0-69981 GCF_059418245.1 Roseateles sp. GW821-FHT09B06
CGGTTGAGGGTCTCTGCACTATGGCCAGCTCCCTACCTTCTTTGGAGACGGTGTTGCACTTACCTTGCCAAACCGCGAGCCATAGCCGGGCATCGAGGGGACCACGACATCGAAGGCGTCCTCGGCCCGGCCGCCATGGGCCGTGGGGTCGGTGAGCGGGCCGATGACCATCAGCAGCTCGAACACCGAGCCCAGCCAGCCATGCGTGATGAGCAGCGGCATCGCGTTGGGGTGGCGCGACTTGACGTGAATGAAGTGGATGTCCAGGCCGTCGATGCGGGTCAGGAACTGCGGGTGGGCATTGAGCCTGGCTTCGGCCTTGCGCCAGTCGTAGTCGCTGCCCCAGTAGCGCAGCAGCTCCCGGAAGGAGTCCCGCTGCACGCCGCGGTCGTTCACCGTCTCGCGCTCGGGCCAGCGCGTCGCCGCGATGCGCCGGCTGAGCTTGGCGATCTCGGCTTCCGGGGGGCTCGCCTTGAAGGGGCGGAGGGCGCTGTCTTCGGCGCCGGCACCCTGGGTCTTTGCCCCGGCGGTGGCGGGGGTCTGGGCGTGGCCGGCGGTGCTGAACTGGGCCAGACCGAAGGCGCTTATCGCGGCGGCGACGGCAATGAGTCGGTGCTTGGATGTCATGAGGTGCTCTGGGGTCTCGAAGTGCCGGGGGTCGGGTTCCGTCTACAGGCAGTGGGTGTCGATGCTTGCGCCCGGTTCCTGCTTCATCGGAGTCCTGGTGTCGAATCCACCGACATCTCAAGGTTAGGGCGCTTCCCCAGGTCCAGATTGACAAACCTCCCCCGTTTCAGGCCGTCTTTCCTGAGGCACACCGGACCGCTTTCCCTCCTTGTGCACACCATGTGGCGCGCCGGCAGTGCGGCCGCGCATGGCTGCCGCCTGCGCCGCGTGGACGACGCCGCGGCGGCAGGACAAAAGCGCGTCGACCGGCGCCAACCATCCGAGCCAGGGATTGGGGGCGGCGAACCACAGGGCGATGTTCCAGTCGTCGAAGCAGCCCTGCAGCTCCGCGACCGCTTCGGAGCATTCGGGGCGCGGGTTCCACGACGCCGAATCGAACTGGAACAACGGCAGCAGCATGCGGGAATGCAGCTCGATCGCGATCACGCTGCGCGACACGATCCACTTGGCCAGCACGGACACCGGCTGCTCCCTGCGGTCGCGCATCCGGCGGGCGATCTCGTTGCCGCTGGACATGCCGCCATGGCGGGCGAACGCCGCCTCCAGGGTGGCGAACTGCGCGCTCCGCTGCGCGCCGCAGGCCGGGATGGCCGCCCTGCCGGACATGTTCTGGGCCGGGCGCAGCGCAGCGGCCAGGGACGGCGCCGGCTCGGGACGAAGGGCGTGCATGAGGTTCTCTGCTTGTTGCATGTCTTGGCCAAGGGCAGCGCCGCGGTGCGGCGTGCGCAAGTCCCGCGCTACGCCGGCCAGCCGCCGGCCAGCGCCTTATAGACCCCCACGAGAGCGGTGGCCGCAGCCGTCTGGGCCTGGGCCAGCCGATCGCGCGCGGCCAGCATCTCGCGCTCGGCATCGAGCACCGCCAGGAAGTCGCTCACGCCCACGGTGAAGCGCGCGCGTGCAATCAGCGCGGCGTTCTCCGCGGCGCGGGCGGCGTCGAACAGATGCTCGGCCTGCCGCTGGCTGCGCGTGTAGCCGGCCAGCGCCCCTTCGGTTTCCTCGAGCGCGCCGAGCACCGTGCGCTCGTAGACGAGCAGCGCGGCCTCGCCGCGCGCATCGGCCGCGGCGATCTGGGCGCGGATGCGGCCGAAGTCGAGCAGGTTCCACACCATCCGCGCGCCCAGGCTGTAGGCATAGGAGGCGCCGTCGCCGAGGCTGCCCACCGACAGCGCGTTCTGCCCGATCGTGCCGCTCAGCGCGATGCGGGGGAAAAGCTCCCCGCGCACCACGCCCGCGCGCGCGGCGGCGGCCGCCGTCAGCCGCTCGGCCGAGCGGATGTCGGGGCGGCGGCGCAGCAGGCTCTCGGGCGAGCCGATGCCGCCGAGGGCCACGCTGCGCAGTCCCGGCAAGGGCTGGGGCGCGCCCAGCTCGGCGTCCAGCGCCGTGGGCGGCTCGCCGCACAGCCCGGCCAGGCGATAGCGCGTGCGCAGCAGCGCCGCCTCCAGCGCCGGCACGCTGGCGGCGGTGGACTGCACCAGCACGCGCGCGCGCTCGGCGTCGAAGGCCGTGCCGCGTCCGGCCTCCTGGCGGGCCTGCACCAGATCCAGCACCGCGCGCTGGGTTTCCAGCGCGGCGTGGGCCACGCGCAGGCGTTCCTGCAGCCCGCGCAGCTCGAAATAGGCGCGCGCCACTTCGGCGCTCACGCTCAGGTGGACGAACTGCAGCCCCGCCTCGCTGGCCAGCACCTCGGCCCCGGCGGCGCGGCTCCGGTCGCCCAGACGCCCGAACAGGTCGGCTTCCCAGTTCACGTCGAAGCCCACCGAGTAGCTGTTGTGGCTTGGCGGGTCCGCCGCGGAGCCGGGGGCCCGCGCGCGGCCCGCGCCGGCCGCCACGTCGACGCTAGGCAGCAACTGCGCGTCGGCCAGGCGCGCCAGCGCGCGCGCCTCGCGCAGGTTTGCGCCGGCGATGCGCAGGTCCGTGTTGGCCTGGAGCGCACGCGTCACCAGGGCGTCGAGTTGCCGGTCCTGGAAGCCGCGCCAGAACTGCGCCGCCGGCTCGGCCGGCTCGGCATCGGCGGGCGGGTTGGCAAAGCCGGCGCTCGGCGCTGGCGCGTAGAGCTCGTACCTGGGCGCGTTGGAACAGGCGGCCAGCAGGGCGACGGCGGCGGCCAGGGTGGTCGGGGTTTTCATTTTCATTTCGCACCATCGGTATGCGGCGGCAGGGCGTCGTCCACGCCCGGATGGAAGGGATGGGCGGCCGCATCGATCCGGTGGCGCAGCGCGGCCGCATGGGCGCGCTTCCTCTCGGTGCTCTTGCGCAGCAGCACATAGAACAGCGGCGTCAGGAAGATGCCGAACAAGGTGACCCCGACCATCCCGGAGAACACCGCGACCCCCATCGCGCGGCGCATCTCGCTGCCCGCGCCGCTGCCCAGGATCAGCGGGATCACGCCGGCGCAGAAGGCGATCGAGGTCATCAGGATCGGGCGCAGGCGCAGCCGGCAGGCCTCGATCACCGCGTCGGTGATGGATCGGCCGCGCCCTTCCAGCTCCTTGGCGAACTCGACGATCAGGATCGCGTTCTTGCAGGCCAGGCCCACCAGCACCACCAGGGCCACCTGGGTGAACAGGTTGAGGTCGCCCACCTGGTCGAAGGGCGGCAGCTGCGACAGCCAGACGCCGAACAGCGCCGACAGGATGCACATCGGCACGATCAGCACGATCGACAAGGGCAGGCTCCAACTCTCGTACTGGGCCGCGAGCACCAGCACGACCAGGACCACCGACAGCAGCAGCACCACGGCCAGCGTCGGCAGCTTGAGGTCGGTGCCCGGCAGGGTCAGGTCGCGCGTCAGGCGGTCCTGGTGGGACAGCTCGGTCCACTCGTAGCTCATGCCGCGCGGCAGCTTCCTCAGCCGCTGCTCGATCTCGGCCTCGGCCTGGCCGCTGGAGACGCCCGGCTTGGCCGCGCCGTTGATGTCGGCCGAGGGAAAGCCGTTGTAGCGCGTCACGCGGGTCGGGCCGAAGGTCGGCTCGATCTGCATCAGGGCCCCCAGCGGCACCATCTCGCCGCGCCCGTTGCGCGTCTTCAGGTCGGCGATGTCCTGCGCGCGCGTCCGGTAGGGCGTGTCCGCCTGGACGATCACCTGGTAGG
Organism: Roseateles sp. GW821-FHT09B06; assembly: GCF_059418245.1. Lineage (NCBI taxonomy): Bacteria > Pseudomonadati > Pseudomonadota > Betaproteobacteria > Burkholderiales > Sphaerotilaceae > Roseateles > Roseateles sp. GW821-FHT09B06. The sequence continues at coordinate 3,778 of NZ_JBWKPM010000017.1, forward strand.
TCTTGCCGAAGCGGTTGAAGTCGTTGACGTAGAGCGAGCCGAGGTTGATCTGCAGCGTGTCATAGATGTCGCGCAGCGCCACGCCCATCTGCTTGGCCTTGGTCCGGTCGACATCGGCGAACAGCTGCGGCACGTTGATGTCGTAGTTGGAGTACGGCGTGCCGATGCCGGACGCGGGATCGGCGTAGATCGGGCCGAGCGTGTCCCGGACGGCTCCGAACAGCGCCTGCTCGCCTTGTCCGCCGCGGTCCTGCACCTGGATCTTGAAGCCGCCGGCATTGCCCAGCCCGTCCACCGCGGGCGGCGGCACGACGAACAGGCGCGCGCCCTGGATCGCCTGGATCTCCTGGTTGACCCGGGCGAGGATGGCGTCCTTGGACAGCTCGCGCGAGCGACGCTCCTCGAAGGGGGCGAGCAGGAAGAACACCAGGCCCTCGTTGGGCGCGGCCGAGAAGCCGGCGATCGACAGGCCGGGATAGCTGGTCGCGCCGGTGATGCCGGGCACCTTGCCGGCGACGTCGACCATGTCCCTGAGCACGCCCTCGGTCCGCTCCAGCGTGGCGCCGGCGGGCAGTTGGGCGACACCGATCAGGTATTGCTTGTCGGGCGCCGGAACGAAGCCGCCCGGGATGCGCGCGACCAGCAAGGCGGTGGCCGCCAGCAGCAGGACATAGACGCCGAGGGCCAGCGACTTGCGCTTGAGCAGGCCGGTGACGCCGCGGCCATAGCTTTCGCTGCTGCGGTGGAAGAAGCCGTTGAACCAGCGGAAGAAGCGGCCGAGCAGCCTGTCCATCACGCGCGTCACGGCGTCCTTGGGCGCATCGTGCGGGCGCAGCAGGATGGCCGCGAGCGCCGGCGACAGGGTGAGCGAGTTGAGGGCCGAGATCACCGTGGAGATCGCGATCGTCGCGGCGAACTGCTTGTAGAACTGGCCCGACAGGCCCGGCACCAGGGTGAGCGGCAGGAACACCGCGCACAGCACCAGCGCGATCGCGACGATGGGGCCGCTGACCTCCTGCATGGCCTTGATCGAGGCGTCGCGCGGCGTCAGCCCGTCTTCCAGATTGCGCTCGACGTTTTCCACCACGACGATCGCGTCGTCCACCACGATGCCGATCGCCAGCACCAGGCCGAACAGGGTGAGCGTGTTGATCGAGTAGCCGAGCAGCAGCAGCACGCCGAAGGTGCCGACGATCGACACCGGCACGGCCAGCAGCGGGATGATGGAGGCGCGCCAGGTCTGCAGGAAGACGATCACCACCAGCACCACCAGCAGCACCGCCTCGATGAGGGTGTGCACGACCTTGTCGATGGAGGTCTGAACGAAGCGCGTGGGGTCGTAGACGATGTCGTAGCCCACGCCCGGCGGGAAGCCGGCCTTCAGCCGCGCCATGGTGGCGCGCACCTGCTCGGAGATCTCGAGCGCGTTGGAGCCGGGCGCCTGGAAGATGCCGATGGCCGCGGCTTCCTTGTTGTCGATCAGGCTGCCGATCGAATAAGAGTTGGAGTTGATCTCCACGCGCCCGACGTCCCGGATGCGCACCACGGCGCCGCTGCCGGGATCGCTGCGCACGATGATGTCGGCGAACTCCTCTTCGCTCGTCAGGCGACCTTGGCTGTTGACCGCCAGCTGGAAAACCGTGCCCTTGGGCGCGGGCGAGCCGCCCACCACGCCGGCGGCCACCTGGACGTTCTGCTCGCGCACCGCGGCCACCACGTCGCCGGCCGTCATGTCGCGGCCGGCCAGCTTCTGCGGGTCCAGCCAGATGCGCATCGCGTAGTCGCCGCCGCCGAAGAAGCTCACCGAACCCATGCCGGGGATGCGCAGCAGCTCGTCGCGCACCTGCTGGTGGGCGTAGTTGCGCAGGTAGAGCGAGTCGCGGCTGTCGTCCGGGCTGAGCATGTGCACCACCATGGTCAGGTTGGGCGACTGCTTCTCGGTGACCACGCCGATCTGGCGCACGATCTCGGGCAGGCGGGGCAAGGCGCGGTTGACGCGGTTCTGCACCGCGGTCTCGGCCTGCTCGGGGTCGGTGCCGATGCGGAAGGTGACCGTCAGGGTCAGCGAGCCGTCGGCGGTGGCCTGGCTCTCGTAGTACAGCATGTCGTCGACGCCGTTGATCTGTTCCTCCAGCGGCGTGGCGACGGTCTCGGAGACGATGCGCGGGTTGGCGCCGGGGAACTGGGCGCGCACCACCACCTGCGGCGGCGCCACGTCGGGGTATTCGGAGACCGGCAGTCGAAAGATCGCCAGCGCCCCCACCAGGAAGATGAAGATCGACAGCACCGCGGCGAAGCGCGGGCGCTCGATGAAGAAGCGTGAGATGTCCATGGCCTGCGTCTCAGTTCTGCGCCGTCGTGGAGGCAGCGCCCTGCGCTGCGGGAGCGGCCGGGGGCAGGGGCATGCCCCGGCCGTCCACGGCGAGCAGCTGCGGCGTCACCGGCGCGCCGGGAAAGGCGCGCAGCAGGCCATCGACGACCACCCGCTCGTCGGGCCTGACGCCCTCGACCACGCGCATGCCCTCGATCAGCGCGCCGGGCTTGACCGGGCGCGGCTGCACGGTGTTGTCCGCTCCGACGACGAGCACCATCTTGCGCGTCTGGTCCGTCGTGATGGCGCGCTCGGGCACCAGCGTGGCCCGATAGCTGCCGCTGCCGATCAGCTTGATGCGCGCGAACAGGCCCGGCGTGAAGCGGCCTTCCCGGTTGTCGAAGACCGCGCGGCCGCGGATCGTCGCCGTGGTCGGATTGAGCCGGTTGTCGACGAAGTCGATGTGGCCCTTGTGAGGGAGGCCTTCCTCGTTGGCCAGCCCCATCAGTACCGGGTTGGGCGCATCGCGCCCGGAGGGCCGGGTGCCATCGCGCGCCGCCTTCGCGTACTTCAGGTAGACCGCCTCGCCGGCGTCGAAGTAGGCGTAGACCTTGTCGCTCGACACCAGCGTGGTGAGCACGGGATCGCCCACGCCGACCAGATTGCCCGGCGTGATGTTGGCGCGCGAGATGCGGCCCGACACCGGCGCCGTGATGCGGCTGAACTCCAGGTTCAGCCGCGCCTGGGTCAGCGCCGCCTCTGCGGCCCGGATTCCGGACGCAGCGTTGCGCGTCGCGGCGCGCAACTGGTCTATCTCCTGCTGGCTGACGCCCTGGATGGCCACCAGCTTCTCGGCGCGTGCCAGATCGCTCTGGCTGAGCTCGGCCTGGGTGTTTGCAGCCGTCAGCTGAGCCTCGAGGCGCGCCACCTCGGCGGCGAACGGGCGGGGGTCGATGCTGAACAAGAGCTCGCCCTTCCTGACCGCCTGGCCTTCGCGGAAATGGACCGTATGCAAGGCACCGGCCACGCGCGCGCGGATCTCGACGGTGTCTGGCGCCTCCAGGCGTGCCGTGAACTCGTCGAACTCCTGCACCTCGCGCAAGACGGCGGGGGCGACCGACACCTTGGGTGGCGCGCCGGCTGGTGACGGCTTCTTTTGGCCGCAGCCGGCGGCCAGCCCTGCAAGCGACAGCAGGGCCAAGGCCGCGCTCATCGGATGTCGGTGAAGAAACGACCGACAGGTCATGGCGCTCTCCTGAAAAAAAGACAAAAGGTGTTCCCGGCCTAGGGCTCGTGCGAGACCCCAAGCCGACGCGCAAGCCGGCGTCCGGCTGGCTTTCAGGTGGTGGTCAGGCCGTGACGGACGACCTGAGTTCAGGGAAGCCGCACCGGGCTTCCCTGCTTGGCCTCATGCCGCCTGCGCGGACTCGGGCCCACGGCGCAAGCTGATCGCCAAGCGGTTGAAGGCATTCATCAGGCCGATTGCCATGGTCAGGTCCGCCAGTTCCTTCTCGCCGAATACCGCGGCGGCGACCTCAAAGTCCGCGTCCGGGACATGCGTGTCGGCCACGCGGGTCACGGCTTCGGCCCATGCCAGCGCGGCCCGTTCCCGTTCGCTGAAGAGCGTGCCTGCTTCATGCCAGGCCTGCAACAGGACGAGCTTCTGAACCGGCACGCCCTTCTTCAAAAGATCGCGGGCATGCATGTCCAGGCAATACGCGCAACCGTTGATCTGGCTGACGCGCAGGTACACCAGGTCGACGAGCACATCCTCGAGACCCGATTGCATGATGTAGCCATAGACATTGCCGAAGGCTTTGACACCGCCTGGCGACACTCTGGTGTAGTCCACTCTCATTTCCGGCTCCTGTCATTCGTTGGTGGTGAGTTCCTGGTCGTCGCTATCCACGACGAATACGGCCAGCAGCTTCGCGGGCTTGGTCTTGCTCGCATTGCGGCTGACCGGATGGCGCGAGCCCGGCTCCTCGTGGAAGCTCTCCCCGGCCTTGTAGACGCGCTCGGGACCATCGTTCAGCTGGCTGGCGATGCTTCCCGAGACCACGTAGGCATAGATGAATGAGGATTTCGCGTGGGTATGGGGCAGCGATGCGCCACCGGGCGGGTACAGCACCTCCAGCGCGATGAGCGACTTGCCGGGAATGTTCGTGATGGGGTGCTTGAAGTTCGGCTTCACCGTGTCACCGGCGCCATGTGCTGCGGCGATCCCGGCCAGGCCCATTCCGGCTGCAAAGAGGAGTGGCAGCAGAAGACGTTGAAGCGGCGTGTCGATCTCTGCGGGGTTCAGCTCCATGCCGAGGAATGCTTGTTTGCTCATGCTGGTCCTTCAAGTTGCGAACGGTGAGTGCATGGAGCTACGTTAGCTTGCGGGCGTGAGTCGCAATGGACGAGTTCCCACTACGTTCAGGACATCTGCAGCGCGTCGGCGGACCTCAGCCGACAGGCATGGGAAATGCCGGAGAGCCGGAGATCACGCCCCGAAGGTGCCGTGCGGCCGCCGGCCAGCGCCAAGGCCGCGCGCGCCGTATAGTGAGCCGCTACCGAGGATGAAAGCCCCCCGATGTCGCGCCAACTCTTGATCATCGACCCCCAGAACGACTTCTGCGACATTCATGGCGCCAGCCTGCCGGTCGCCGGCGCCGATGCCGATCTGCGGCGCGTCGCGGCCCTGCTGCACGCCCACGGCGCCCGGATCGATGCCGTCACGGTCACGCTGGACACCCATCGCCGGCTGGACATCGCGCATCCGGGCTTCTGGGCCCGGGCCGACGGCGGCGATGTGGCGCCCTTCATCCAGATCACCGCGGCGCAGCTGCGCGCCGGCGAGTACCGCCCGCGGGACGCCGGCGCCCTGCCCCGCGCCCGGGCCTACCTCGACGCGCTGGAAGCGCGCGGCCGCTACACCCTGATGGTCTGGCCGGTGCATTGCGAGCTGGGCAGCCGGGGCCACAACCTCCACGCCGAGGTGCAGGCCGCCGCCGTCGCCTGGCAGTTGGCGCGCCAGCGCCATGTGGAGTTCGTGCTCAAGGGCATGAACCCCTGGACCGAGCATTACAGCGCGCTGCAGGCCGAGGTGCCCGACCCGGCCGATCCCGCCACCCAGCTGAACCGCGCGCTGATCGAGCGGCTCGATGCCTGCGACGAGCTGTGGATCGCCGGCGAGGCCAGCAGCCATTGCGTCAAGGCCACGGTGGAGGACCTGGTCGAGCACCTGCCCAGCCGGCAGTCGGCCAAGCTGGTGCTGATCCGCGATGGCATGAGCCCGGTGGGCGGCTTCGAGCCCCAGGCCGAGCAGTTCCTGGAACGCATGCGCGCGCGCGGCCTGCGCATCGCCGACTGCGGGGAGCTCGGCGCATGACGACGACCAAGCCGGTGATCACCAGCCTGCTGGAGACCGACCTCTACAAGTTCACGATGTGGCAGGCCATGCTGCATCGCCACCCGCAGACGCACGCCGAATACGCCTTCTGGTGCCGCAACGAGCCGGCCTTTCCGCTGGCCGAGCTGCTGCCCGAGCTGGACCGCGAGCTGGACCGGCTGTGCTCGCTGCGCTTCGCCAGGGACGAACTGGACTACCTGGCCTCGCTGCGCTTCATCAAGTCGGATTTCATCGACTTCCTGCGCATCTTCCAGTTCCAGCGCGACTTCATCCGCGCCCGCGCCCTGCCGGACGGCCAGCTGGAGATCATCGCGCGCGGCCCGCAGGTCCATGTGATGGGCTTCGAGATCTTCGTGCTGGCCATCGTCAACGAGCTCTACTTCCGCCGGTTGGGCGCGCAAGACCTGGCCCTGCTCGAGGGTCGGCGCCGCCTGGACGAGAAGCTGGGGCAGTTGCGCGCCTTCGCCGCCGATCCGGCGGCCCGGCGCCGCAACCCCTTCGAGTTCTTCGACTTCGGCCTGCGCCGGCGCTACAGCGGCGCCTGGCAGCGCGAAGTGATTGCAAAACTGGCGCGCGGGGCCCAGCCCTTCTTCAAGGGCACCTCGAACGTGCTGCTGGCGCGCGACCTGGGCCTGGTGCCGATCGGCACGATGGCGCACGAGTACCTGCAGACCTTCCAGGCCCTGGACGTGCGCCTGCGCGACCACCAGAAGGCCGCGCTGGAAAGCTGGGTGCAGGAGTACCGCGGCGACCTCGGCGTGGCCCTGACCGACGTGGTGGGCATGGACGCCTTCCTGGCCGATTTCGACCTCTATTTCGCCAAGCTGTTTGACGGCCTGCGCCACGACTCCGGCGATCCGGTCTGGTGGGGCGAGAAGGCGCTGGCGCATTACGCCAGGCTGCGCATCGACCCGCATACCAAGCGCCTGGTGTTCTCCGACAGCCTGACCGTGCCCAGGGCGCTGGAGCTGTACCGCCACTTTGCCGACCGCACCCAGCTGGGCTTCGGCATCGGCACCCATATCTCCAACGACATGGGCCTCAAGACCCTGCACATCGTGATGAAGCTGACCCATGCCAACGGCCAGCCGGTCGCCAAGCTCTCCGACAGCCCGGGCAAGACCATGTGCGACGACGCGACCTTCCTGGCCTATCTGCGCCAGGTGTTCAAGGTCGCGCCCGAAGGGTCCTGAGGCGCTCCGTCGCGTGGCCGGACCCCGCAATCCAGCGGGCCGGCCTTGCCCGGCCCGCATGTCGGCTCACTCGGCCCTGGCAGCGCCCGCCAGCGCCTCCCGCACCGCGGCCACCTGCCGGCGCGACACCGACAGCCATTCGCCGACGACGGCGATGCGCACCGCCCAGCCGGGCTCCAGCGCGCCATGCGGGCTCTCGCCCTCATCGTCCTCGCCATGGCGCTCCAGCTGGCGCACCGCGTCGCAGGCCACCAGCGCATTGCGGTGCACGCGCAGGAAGCGCGGCGCCAGCCGCGGCTCCAGCTCCGCGAGGCTGCCGTCCATCACATGGCTGTGGGTGGCGGTGCGCAGGGTCAGGTATTTCTGTTCGGCCTTGATGTAGAGCACCTCGGCCAGCGGGATGCGCAGCAGACGGCCGCGGTCGTTGATCGTGATCACGTCGCCGGACTGGGCCTCCGGCTGCGCGCGGCCGGCCTGGACCGCGGCGCGTTCGGCCAGGCGTTCGGCCACGCGGGCCAGCGCCGCCTGCAGGCGCTCGCGCCGCACCGGCTTGGTCAGGTAGTCGACGGCATCCAGCTCGAAGGCGCGCAGCGCATGCTCGGCATGGGCCGTGACGAACACCACGGGCGGCCGGACCGCGCGCGCGCGCAGCATGTCGGCCAGTTGCAGCCCGTCCGGGCCCGGCATCTGCACGTCCAGCAGGATCAGGTCGCAGCCATGCTCCTTCAGCCAGGTCAGGGCCTGCGAGGCGGAGTTGGCCTCGGCCACCACCTCGGCGCGCGGCTCGGTGCAGGCCTCCAGCAGGCCGCGCAGGCGCAGCCGGGCCAGGGGCTCGTCGTCGACCAGCAGAACCTTCAGGGCGGGTGTCATGTGCATGGCTGTCTGTCCATCTGTCGATCAACGGGGCAGGATGATGCGGACGACGAAGCGCCGCGGCTCGGACCTCACCTCGAAACGAGCGGCCACATCATGCATGAGGCGCAGGCGCTGACGCACATTGCGCAGCGCCAGGCCATGGCCGCTCTGCCGGGACGGCTGGCCGACGCTGTTGAGCACGCGGATCTCCACCTCGGCACCGCGCGCCCGCGTCATGATCTCGATGGCGCCGCCGTCCTCGTTGGGCTCCACGCCATGGCGCACCGCGTTCTCCACCAGGGGCTGCAGCAGCAACGGCGGCACGCGGGCGCCCCCGGCGGCCGGATCCAGCCGCCACTGGATGCGCAGGCGCTCGCCGTGGCGGATCTGCTCGATGTCCAGGTAGCGCCGCGCCAGCTCCACCTCGGCGTCCAGGCTGACCACCGCGTCGGTCTCGGCCAGGGCCACGCGGAACAGCTCGCTCAGGTCCTCCAGCACGCTCTCGGCGCGCTGCGGGTCGACGCGCACCAGGGCCATCGCGGTATTCAGGGTGTTGAACAGGAAATGCGGGCGGATGCGCGACTGCAGCTCCACCAGCCGCGCCTGCGCGTCGGCCGGGCGCTGCGAGCGCTCGCGCAGCTTGAGCCAGTACAGCAGGGCCGCCGCGCAGGCCAGGCCGGCCAGGGCCACGCTCATGAGGCGGAACCAGCCGCTGGCCCCGCCGCTCGCCAGGCTCAGCAGCTGCCAGCCCAGCGAGGCGCTCAGAGCCCCCAGGCCCAGCACCAGGGCCCATTGCCAGGGCTCGCGCCAGCGCGCCAGCTGCTGCCGCAGAGCGCACACCAGCAGCAACCAGAGCAGCACGCCGCTCAGGCTGACCACCGTGCCGCTGCTCATCCACAGCGCCCATTGCGCGGGGTCGGGCGCCGCCAGCGCCATGCCCAGGGCCTGCAGGATCTGCACGCCCAGCACCGCGCGCAGCACCAGGCCCACATGGCAGACATCGAAGACGCGCCCGGCATCGAACAGCGGCGCCACGGCCGGGTCGGTCTCGCCGGGCGACAGCGTCGGCGGCGCCAGGCCCAGCAGGCTGCCGAGCGTGCTGCTGTCGGCCCAGCCCTGAGGCTCTGGTGGCTTGCTGGAGGCTTGTCCCGCCATGATTCTTGGTCGCCAGATAAAATCCCTGTTCCGCCATTGTCGCTTCCCCGCAGATCCGCGCCATGCGGACCTGCCCTGCCGTCCGCACCCATGTCCTCCGCCTCCGACAACCAACTCGCCAACAAAGCCCAAGCCTGGTCCGCGCTGTTCTCCGAGCCGATGAGCGACCTGGTCAAGCGCTACACCGCCAGCGTGTTCTTCGACAAGCGCCTGTGGCAGGCCGACATCGAGGGCAGCCTGGCGCATGCCGAGATGCTCAACGCCCAGGGCATCCTGGCCGCCGAGGACCTCGCCGCCATCCAGCGCGGCATGGCCCAGATCGGCAGCGAGATCGAGGCCGGCAGCTTCGAATGGAAGCTGGACCTGGAGGACGTGCACCTGAACATCGAGGCGCGCCTGACCGAGCTGATCGGCATCGCCGGCAAGCGCCTGCACACCGGCCGCAGCCGCAACGACCAGGTCGCGACCGACGTGCGCCTGTGGCTGCGCGGCGAGATCGACGAGCTGTCGCAGCTGCTGAGCGCGCTGCAGCTGGCCCTGGTCGAGGTGGCCGAGAAGAATGCCGAGGTGATCCTGCCCGGCTTCACCCATCTGCAGGTGGCCCAGCCGGTGGCCTTCGGCCATCACCTCTTGGCCTATGTCGAGATGTTCGCGCGCGATGCCGAGCGCCTGCTCGACGCCCGCCGCCGCGTCAATCGCCTGCCGCTGGGTGCCGCCGCGCTGGCCGGCACCAGCTATCCGCTGGACCGCGAACGCGTGGCCCGGACGCTGGGCATGGAGGGTGTCTGCCAGAACAGCCTGGACGCCGTCTCCGACCGCGACTTCGCGATCGAGTTCACGGCCGCGGCCTCGCTGGTGATGGTGCACATCTCGCGCCTGTCGGAAGAGCTGATCCTGTGGATGAGCCAGAGCTTCGGCTTCATCGACCTGGCCGACCGCTTCTGCACCGGCTCCTCGATCATGCCGCAGAAGAAGAACCCCGACGTGCCCGAGCTGGCGCGCGGCAAGACCGGCCGCGTCGTGGGCCACCTGATGGGCCTGATCACGCTGATGAAGGGCCAGCCGCTGGCCTACAACAAGGACAACCAGGAAGACAAGGAGCCGCTGTTCGACACGGTGGACACCCTGAAGGACACCTTGCGCATCTTCGCCGAGATGATGGGCGGCCTGAGCGTCAAGCCCGAGGCGATGGAGCGCGCCGCGCTGAAGGGCTATGCCACCGCCACCGACCTGGCCGACTACCTGGTCAAGAAGGGCCTGGCCTTCCGCGACGCGCACGAGATCGTGGCCCACGCGGTCAAGACCGCGATCCAGCAGGGCGTGGACCTGTCGCAGCTGCCGCTGGCCGAACTGCAGAAGTTCGACGCGCGCATCGGCGAGGACGTGTTCGAGCTGCTGTCGCTGCGCGGCTCGCTGAACGCCCGCAACATCCTGGGCGGCACCGCGCCGGCCCAGGTGCGCGCCCAGGTGGCGCGGCATCGCGCGCGCCTGAGCCAGGCCTGAGCCCCTATTTCTTGATCCATCTCTTGATCCATCACAAGGCAGGCGCCGCGCGTGCCGGCCAGACTTGCCCCTCATGAGCCCCACCCTGACCTGGAGCGACAAGCTCGTCCTGAAACAGCCGCAACTGGACCACACGCATGAGGAGTTCGTCGCGCTGCTGAACGCCTTCGGCACCGCGCTGACGAGCGGGGTGGATGCGCTGCCGGCCTTCCGCGAACTGCTGGCCCACACCGAGGCCCATTTCGCGCTGGAAGAGGCCTGGATGGCCGCCACCGGTTTCGACCCGGTGAACTGCCACAGCAGCCAGCATGCGATGGTGCTGAACGTGATGCGCGAGGTGGTGCGCCATGCCACCGAGCTGAACGACCGCGAGCCGATGTCCATCGTGCTGGGCGAGCTGGCGCAATGGTTCCCTGCCCATGCCGAGATGATGGATGCGGCCCTGGTCGACCACATGGAACAGACCGGCTACCGCCCGGGCGACCCGCCCCTCACCGCCCCGGCCGCCCAGCCGCAGGGTGGCGGCGCCGAGCCCATCAGCGGCTGCGGCAACGCCTCCTGCGCCCCGCACGCCTGAACGCCATGCGCCGGTCGGCGCGTGCTGCCACACGCTGTCAGCAGCCCGCGCGACAATCTGCGGCATGGCCGCAGCCGCCCCTTTTCCTTCGTCATCGCCCTCCACTTCGATCGCCCTGCCCGAGCGCCTGATCGCGCATCTGGACATGGACGCGTTCTACGCCTCGGTGGAACTGCTGCGCTATCCGGAGCTGAAGGGCCTGCCGGTCGTGATCGGCGGCCGGCGCGAGCATGCGCCCCGGCTCAGGCCCGACGGCACGCGCGAGTTCGCGAAGCTGCGCGACTACACCGGCCGCGGCGTCGCCACCACCTCCACCTATGCGGCGCGCGACCTCGGCGTGTTCTCGGCCATGGGCCTGATGAAGGCCGCGCTGCGCGCGCCCGACGCGATCCTGCTGCCCACCGACTTCGAGCGCTACCGCCACTACTCGCGCCTGTTCAAGGCCGCGGTGGCCGAGATCGCGCCGGTGATCGAGGACCGCGGCATCGACGAGATCTACATCGACCTGAGCGAGGTGCCCGGGGCGCGCGAGCCGGTGGGCCATGACCCGCTGGGCGGCGTGCGCGCGGTGGCGCGCGAGATCAAGAACTCGGTCTGGCGCGCCACCGGCCTGACCTGCTCGATCGGCGTCACGCCCAACAAGCTGCTCTCCAAGATCGCCTCCGAGCTGGACAAGCCCGACGGCCTGACCCTGCTGACCCGCGAGGACATCCCCGGCCGCATCTGGCCGCTGGCGGTGCGCAAGATCAACGGCATCGGCCCCAAGGCCGCGGCCCGGCTCAATGCGCTGGGCATCGAGACGGTGGGCCAGATCGCCGCGGCCGAGCCGCTGTGGCTGATCGAGCAGTTCGGCAAGAGCTTCGGCGCCTGGTTGCACGAGGCCTCGCATGGCCGCGACCAGCGGCCGGTCGTGACCTTCAGCGAGCCGGTCTCGATCAGCCGCGAGACCACCTTCGAGCGCGACCTGCACGCGGTGCACGACAAGGCCCAGCTAGGCGCCATCTTCACGCAGCTGTGCGAGCAACTGGCCGGCGACCTGGCGCGCAAGGGCTACGAGGGCCGCACCGTGGGCATCAAGCTGCGCTTCGAGGGCTTCGTCACGGTGACGCGGGACCTGACGCTGGACCTGCCGATCGCCGACGCTGCGGCGATTCGGCGGGCGGCGGGGAGTTGCCTGAAGCGGGTGGACCTGAGCCGGCGGCTGCGACTGCTGGGCGTGCGCATCGGCAACCTGAGCCATCCGGGCGAGCGCCCCACCACCGTCAAGCCGGCGCGGCGGGCGGCCAAGCCTGCCGCCGCAACCGACGAACCCAAGCTGGAAAGCCTGGACCTGTTCTGATCAAGGGCCGGTGCGGCTTCCGGCTCGGGGCATGAGTGAGCTGTGCCGGCGGTTTCGATTGAGCAATTTCGGTGGCCCGCGCTGGCTGCGGGCAATGGCCGCTCGGAAAAGACAAACGGGGAGCGGATGGTCGTTCTGGGCTGGCGGCGGCCCGTCATCCCGCTGCGGTCTAGCGCCAAGTACCGACCCGTTGCGGTCCAAGGAATCGCTGGAATCAGCACCTGGGAGCAGTCGTTCAAGCTTGGAGTTAAACCGCGGACCGAGGTCTGCCAAGGGAGGTCGGGTCGAACGACCGGCTAGGTATCCGTTGCCACATGATCCCACTCTGCGTTTTCGTAACGCACAAGCCAGTTCAACGCTCGATGGCGCTCTTGTGTAACTTCGATGTTGTACCCGTTGGGCTCTATTTCGTCTTTTGCCTTGCTTGCGCGGCAACTTGCATGAGCATCGAAGTACCCTTCGACTGCCTGATGAATTTCATCCGCTGGCCTCAAGCTAGAGTTCTTGACGAAAGGCGCCACTGCTTCGCCAGGTCCCGGCGTCAATTCCAGAATGTTGCCGATGGTCGCTTCAGTGACTGGTGGTTCCAGTTCTGCCTGAAGACCGAGCGCCCAGCCGAGGGTGTATACGGACTCCATGCGCCAACTGAACTGGATCTCGTCTCTCTCAGAAGGCTTAGAGGTCGAAAGAAACTTGGCCTCCGAAGGAGACAGCGAAGGCCATAGCTTCTCCTTCTTTAGCCAGGCGACAACATCTTCCCGATGGACTCCCTGCGCCACTGCTGAAACAGCCGCTAGTGCCAGCATTCTTACGGCTACCTCGTCTGGGGATCGTAACGCTTTCACTTCACTCACTGAAAACACCTACGCTGAACCTGACCCGCGAGCGGCAGCGTGCCGACACGAGTTGGCTTGAGTGACTGGTTGTGGCGTTGCCGTCTAGCGACGTACTGGCAATCGGTGCGTTCACGCCTGTGAGAAGAAGCCCCACCCATCATTTCTTCCTTGGTATTTCGCAGCAACATCACCAAGCCAATCTTCCATCTCAGATATGGCCAACCACGACGGAACCATCTTCACGGTGAAGCATAGATCCCAGCACGCCTTCGCATCAAAGTAGCTCACCCGAACCTTGCCGTCCCGCGCAGTGAGTCTTGCAGCCATCAATTCGGCTTGCTCCTTCGTCGGGAAGATGAGCGAGAAGTCGACTGTCCTCGAACCGGAGAGGTCAGTCCCCTGCTTCCAAATTCCAAACAGAACATCACCATTCTCGTCTTCGGGAAACTGCTTCAAGTCTCGGCGAGCGAAGGCGCGCAATGCTTTCTCGAACATATGAGTGCTTGTTAGCGTGGACGCCCACGAAAGGTTGCTAGGCGCTATTGCGCTCTAACGAATGCAGGCGGATCGTTGACGATCCGCTGCCCACATTTGAGCACGCAATTTGAACGCGCGTCAGGTTGGCGACGTGGCCAGAAGCGAACCCTGACCAGCGGCAGCTTCTGGCCGACTGCCGTCTTAGCGATGAGCTGGGCGTGGGCCGGCACCCGTTGCACCACGGCCGCCCCGCCGAAGCACGCCGCATATCGCTCACCGCGGCCAGCAGCGGCAGCAGCACCTGCCTACGGCCGATTTCCCATCATCAATTCATACAAGGCCCGCGCCGCGGTGCTCAGCTCGCGGTCGCGCCGCCGGATCAGGAACAGCTGGCGATGCAGCCCCTTCCAGCGCAGCTCGCGCGTCGCCAGGCCCGGCTGCGACGTGAAATGGAACAGGCTGAAGCCCGGCACCACAGACAGGCCCAGGCCCGCCCGCACCATGCCCATTACGGTGGCCAGTTGCTCCACCTCCATCAGGGTCTGCATCTGCAGCGGATGTACGGCCGCGTCCAGCAGCTGGCGCACGCTGCTGTGCCGCGCCAGATGGATGAAGGGAAAGGGCTGCAGATCGCGCGGCGTCAGGCGCGGCCGGTCCAGCAGCTCGTGCCCTTCGGGGCAGACCAGATGGAAGCGGTCGCTGCTGAACGGCTCGGCGCGCAGCTCCGGCGTGTCCACCCGCACGGTGGCGATGGCCAGATCGGCCTGGCCCTCGCGCACGCGTGCCACGCAGGGCTCGCTCAGCACATCGGCCACCTGCAGCTCCACCCCCGGATAGGCAGCGCGGAAACGCCCCAGCAGCTCGGGCAGCCAGCCGGCCGCCAGCGAGGGCAGCAGGGCCAGCGAGACCTTGCCGCGGCGCAGCGTCGCATGGTCGCGCAGCTCGGCCAGCGCCTGCTGCAGCTGGGCCAGCAAGGGTCCGGCGCTGCGCTCGAACACCTCGCCCTCCACCGTCAGCGCCACATGGCGGGTGCTGCGCTCGAACAGGCGCACGCCCACCGCCTGCTCCAGGCCCTGGATCAGCGCGCTGAAGGCCGGTTGCGACAGATGACACTCGGTGGCCGCGCGCGTGAAACTGCGCAGCCGCGCCAGCGCGACGAAGGCCTGCAGCTGACGGCTGCTCAGCGAGGCGGACAGGGCGGGCAATTCTGCATTCATCTGCTTTGCAGAATAAACCATCCAAACAATCGAATTCACGGCTCACAGGGCGGCACCTAGAGTGGGCCCATGACGACGAGCCCCGATCCGAACCTCAAGCCCATGCTGCGCATCGCCTCGGCGGCGGGCTTCTCGGGCGACCGCCTGGACGCCGCGGCGCCGCTGGTGCGCGAGTTGATCGCGCTGAACGGCCCCGCCGTGCTGATCTTCGAGACCCTGGCCGAGCGCACCCTGGCGCTGGCCCAGCTGGCGCGCCGCCAGGACCCGGACGCGGGCTACGAGCCGCTGCTGGACGAGTTGCTGCGCCCGGTGCTGGCCGATTGCCTGGCCGCCGGCATTCCCATCATCAGCAATTTCGGCGCGGCCAATCCGCGCGGCGCCGCGCGCCGCATCGCCGCACTGGCGGCCGAGCTCGGGCTGGCCCGGCCGCGCATCGCGGTGGTGCTGGGCGACGACCTGATGGCGCCACCCCACCGCGCCGCGCTGCGCGAGGCGCTGGGCAGCCGGGTCGCCGCCGACGAGTCGCGCTGGGTCTCGGCCAACGCCTATCAGGGTGCCGAGCCGATTGCCCAGGCCCTGCTGGCCGGCGCGCAGATCATCGTCTGCGGCCGCGTTGCCGACCCGGCGCTGGCCCTGGGGCCGGCGATGGCCCATTTCGGCTGGTCGGCGGACGACTGGGACCGCCTGGCCGGTGCCACGATGGCCGGCCATCTGCTGGAATGCGGCGCCCAGGTCAGCGGCGGCTACTACGCCGACCCGGGCTTCAAGGACGTGCCGGGCCTGGCCACGCTCGGCTACCCGATCGCCGAGATCGACCGGGACGGCGGCTGCGTGATCACCAAGCCTGCCGGCAGCGGCGGCCGCATCGACCGCCACACCGTCACCGAGCAGCTGCTCTACGAGCTGCACGATCCGGCCGCCTATCTGACGCCGGATGTGGTGGCCGACATCGGCGCGGCCCGCCTGCACGAGGAAGGCCCCGACCGCGTGCGGCTCTCGGGCGTGCGCGGCCATCCGCGGCCCGAGCGGCTGAAGGTCAATGTCTGCACCGCTAGCGGCTGGATGGCGGAAGGCGAGATCTCCTATGCGGGCCCGCGGGCCGAGGCGCGCGCGCGCCTCGCGGGGCAGATCCTGCGCGAGCGCCTGGCGCCCCATGCCTTGCGCGTGGACCTGATCGGCGTGGCCAGCGTGCTGGGCGACGATGCGGGCCGGCTGCTGCAGGCCTTGCCGGTCTCGGCCGCGGGCGGTGCGCGCGACGTGCGCCTGCGCGTGGCCCTGCAACATGAGGACAAGCGCGTTGCCGAGCGCCTGACGCGCGAGCTCACCGCCCTCTACACCTGCGGCCCGGCCGGCGGCGGCGGCGTGCGCACCGCGCTGCGCCAACGCCTGGCGATGCAGGACTGCCTGCTGCCCCGCGAGGCCGCGCCGGCCTGGTTCGAGTTCCTGGAGTGAGCCATGCACCCCCTGCCACCCGCCGCACGGCCCGCCCGCAGATCTCCCCTTCCCCTCCGGACAAGGTACTGAAGATGGCCTCGATTCCCCTCTACCGCCTGGCCCATGGCCGCAGCGGCGACAAGGGCGACCGCAGCAATATCAGCGTGATCGCCTGGAAGCCCGAGTTCTGGCCGCTGTTGCTCGAACAGCTGACGCCCGAGGCCGTGACGCGGCAGTTCGCGCACCGCCGCCCCAGCCGGGTCGAACGCCATCTGCTGCCGCAGCTGTTGGCGATGAACTTCGTGCTCGACGGCGTGCTGGACGGCGGCGTCAACGACGCGCTGAACCTGGACGCCCATGGCAAGTCGCTGAGTTTCTGGCTGCTCGACATGCCCGTCGAGGTGCCGCCCGAGCTGCAGCCCCTGCTGCTGCCCGAGCCGTCCTGAAGCGCCGACTTCCTTTTTCCATCAGACATATCAACGAGGAGACCCACCCAATGCAACGCAGATCCCTGATCGCCGCGAGCCTGCTGGCCCTGGCCGCCGGCGGCGCCTGGGCCCAGGCCTACCCGGCCAAGCCCATGACCTTCGTCGTGCCCTTCGCGGCCGGCAGCGCCACCGACCAGTTGGCCCGCGCGCTGGGCCAGAGCCTGACCGAACAGAGCGGCCAGGCCGTGGTGGTGGACAACAAGGCCGGCGCCAGCGGCATGCTGGCCGCTCAAGCAGCGGCGCGCGCGCCGGCCGACGGCTACACGGTGCTGATCACCACCAACACCACCCATGCCGCCAACGAGCATCTGTACAAGAAGCTCAGCTACGACCCGGTCAAGGACTTCGCTCCCGTCACCGGCCTGGGCAAGGGCGGCCAGGTGCTGGTGGTGCGCGCCGACGCGCCCTACAAGAACGTCGCCGAGCTGCTGGCCCAGGCGCGCAAGGCGCCCGGCCGCTTAAGCTTCGGCAGCGGCAGCAGTTCCAGCCGCGTGGCCGGCGAGATGTTCAAGCAGCTCTCGCACACCGAGATCCTGCATGTGCCCTACAAGAGCAACCCACAGGCCGTCACCGACCTGCTGGGCGGCCAGATCGACTTGATGATCACCGACACCGCCACCGGCCTGCCGCAGATCAAGGGCGGCAAGCTCAAGGCCTTGGGTGTCTCCACCACCAGGCGCATTCCGCTGCTGCCCGAGGTGCCGACGATCGATGAGGCCGGCGTCAAGGGCTACGACATGGGTTACTGGTTCGCCGCCTATGTGCCGGCCAACACGCCGCGGCCGGTGGTGAGCAGGCTCAACGAGCTGCTGGTCAACGCCACCCGGAGCACCGCCGCCAAGGCCTTCTTCGACGGCGCCGGCGCCGAGGCCTGGAGCACCAGCCCGGAGGAGTTGGCCAGGTTCCAGGCCGGCGAAACCCAGAAATGGGGCAAGGTCATCAAGGCCGCCGGCATCGAGCCCGAGTGACATGAAGCCAGCAGACACGCGCCCACCCGAGCCCGCGATGACCCCGCCATCCTGAGCCGGGGCTCCGCGCCCCTTCTCCTCCCACCGACCCTGCCGCCGAGTGCTTCCCGCGCCCGGCCGGGCGGAGCCTTGCCCGCAAAAAAACATACAGGAGACAAGCATGTTCCGACTCCCCCTTCCTTGCCTCGCCGGCCCGGCGCTGAGCGCCGCCGCCCTGCTGCTCGCCGCCTGCGGCGGCAGCGACGGCGGCGACAGCAGCGCCCCCGTCGTCGCCGCGCCCAGGCCCACGCCGCAGCTCAAGCTGACGATCGCCTCCACCACCGCCTTCCCGGGCAACTGGGGCCAGGTCGGCGAGTACGAGCAGCTCAGCGGCACGCTCAGCGGCGAGCTCGATCCCGCCGATCCGAAGAACGCGGTGATCCAGGACCTGGCGCTGGCGCCACGCAATGCGCGCGGCCTGGTCGACTACAGCGCGGACTTCCTGCTGATCAAGCCCAAGGACATGAGCAAGGCCGGCGGCCTGCTGCGCTACGACGCGCCGAACCGCGGCAACATCCTCACCTTGATCAATCCGACCGCCTCGCCCAGCGACGCGGTCTATCTGGAGCGCGGCTATGTGTTCCTGTACTCGGCCTGGCAGGGCGATGTGCCCAAGAGCAGCCCGCAGCGCCTGACCGCCACGGTGCCGGTGGCGAAGAACGCCGACGGCAGCAGCATCACCGGGCCCTACCGCACCGAGCTCGTGCCCGCCACGGCCACGCCCTCGATGAGCCTGCCCGGCGGCGTCTTCAACGGCTCGATGATCCCCTATGAGCCGGCCAGCCTGGACAACACCCTGCCCGGCTATTCGCTGACCCGCCGGGTCAACGAGACCGACGCGCGCATCCCCATCCCGGCCGCGGACTGGAAGTTCGCCAGCTGCAGCGCGGCCGCACCCTTCCCCGGCACGGCCAGCGCCACGAGCGTCTGCCTGAAGGGCGGCTTCGACCCCAGGTACCTGTACGAGCTGGTCTATGTGGCCAAGGACCCCAAGGTGATGGGCGTCGGCCTGGCCGCGCTGCGCGACACCGTGAGCTTCTTCCGCAAGGCCGCGGCCGACAGCGCCGGCACCGCCAACCCGCTGGCCGGCCGCATCACCCATGCGATCGGCCAGGGCACCTCGCAATCCGGCAATGCGATGAAGACCTTTCTGCACCTGGGCTTCAACCAGGCGCTGGACGGAGCCAAGGTGTTCGACGGCCTCTACGCCCATGTAGCCGCCCGCCAGACCAACATCAACACCCGCTTCGCGGTGCCGGGAGGTGGCGGCGGGCTGCGCACCGACCACACCGCCTTCGGCCAGACCGCGCCGCGCGCGCTGGCGGCCGACTATGTGGACGCGCTGACCGGCCGCAAGGGCGGCGTGATGACGCGCTGCGCGGCCACCAGCACCTGCCCCAAGTTCTTCCTGGGCCTGTCGGGCACCGAGTTCTGGCAGCTGCAGGGCTCGCCGGTGCTGACCGATGCCTGGGGCTTCCGCGACCTGGCGCAGCCCGACAACGCACGCATCTACTACTACGCCAGCACCCAGCATGGCGGCGCCGGCGGCACGGCCAGCATTGCCTATGCGCCGGCGCGCAATGTCTACCCGGCCGGCACCGTCGTGCATTTCAACGACACCTTCCGCGCGCTGTTCGTCGCACTGGAGGACTGGGTGCTGCGCGACAGCGCGCCGCCGGCCAGCCAGGTGCCAGCCATCGCGGCCGGCACCCTGGTGCGCCCCGACCAGCTGCAGTTCCCGGCGATCAAGGGCCTCGCCTGGCCGGTCGCCGGCGTGGCCACCGCGGTGCCGGACTTCAATTACCTGGCCCGCTACAACGGCTTCCCGCTGCTGGACTTCGGCCCCGACTACAAGCCGCAGGACGAATCGGGCATTGCCTCGCTGCTGCCGCCGGCCTATCTGAACCGCGACTACGCGATCCTGGTGCCCCAGGTCGACCCGGCGACGGGCCTGACCCTGGCCGGCATCCGCAGCGTCGAGGCCCAGGTGCCGCTGGGCACCAGCCTGGAGTTCAACTATGTGGCCGCGCCGGGCATCGTCGACCTGTCCAACCTGACCGGCAGTTTTCTCCCCTTCCACAAGACCCAGGCCGCCAGACAAGCCGCCGGCGACACCCGGCCCTCGCTGGAGGAGCTGTACGGCAACCAGGCCGGGTACGAGAGCAAGCTCAAGGCCGCTGCCGACGCGCTGGTGGCGCAGCGCCTGCTGCTGCAGCGCGACGCGGACCTGATCCTGCAGCGTGCCCGGGCCGCGCCGATCCTGCCCTGAGCTTGGGGGCTGTCTCAGCGCCGCGTCGGCAGGCTCCACAGCCAGGCCGCCACCGCGGCGCAACCCGCCGCCGGCAGCCAGCACCAGGCCAGCGGCAGCTGGAAGCCGGCCCAGACCGAGCTGAGGGCCATCATCAGGCTGGCGAGCTGCTTGGCGCGCAGCGGCACGGCACGGCTGGCGCGCCAGTCGCGGATCAGCGGGCCGAGATGCCGATGGTTCAGCATCCAGGCCTCGCAGCGCGCGCTGCCCTTGGAGAAGCAGAAGGCCGCCAGCAGCACGAAGGGCGTGGTGGGCAGCAGCGGCAGGAAGATGCCGATCACGCCCAGCAGCAGGCTGAAGCCACCCGCCAGCAGCCACCAGAGGCGGAGCAGGTGTCGGGTCATGGGTGGACGGCCGGATGCATCGTCGGCAGTGTATACAGTGCGGCCATGACTTCGCCCTCGCCCCACAAGTCCGCCGGGCTGCGCCTGCCCTCGCTGGATGCGCTGCTGGCCTTCGAGGCCGCGGCGCGCCTGGCCAGCCTGGAGCGCGCGGCCGAGCAACTGCACCTCAGCGCCAGCGCCATCAGCAAGCGCATCAGCAGCCTGGAAGAGCTGCTGGGCGCGCCGCTGCTGATGCGCTCGGCCAAGCCGCTGGCGCTGACGGCCGCCGGCAAGGAGTACCTGCGCCAGATCGAGGGCGTGCTGGCGGCACTGGCCGCGATGCCGCAGCACCGTCGCACCGCCCAGGCCCGACCGCGCCTGCGGGTCAGCTGCCCGCCCACCTTCGCGCGCCAGATCCTGGTGCCGGCCCTGCCCGGCTTCGCGGCCGCCCATCCCGAGATCGAGCTGGAACTGGTGCTGAGCATCCCCTTCCTGGACGAACGCGCGCCCGAGGCCGAGGTGGAGATCCGCAACCAGGCGCTCGAACACGAGGGTCAGGTCTTGCTGCAGGACCGGGTGACGCCGATGGCCGCCCCGGCGCTGCTGGAGCGCCTGCCGCCGCTGCGCGAACCGGCCGAGCTGCAGGCCGCGCCGCTGCTGCGCACGCCGCTGCAGCCCTGGGCGCCCTGGCTGCGCGCCGCCGGCCTGCCCTGGCCCGAGCCGGACCGGGGCACGCGCTTCGTCGACCTGGGTCTGACCCTGGAGGCCGCCGTCTGCGGCCAGGGCGTGGCGCTGGCCCGGCCCAGCCTGGCCCTGCCCTATCTGAGGAGCGGCGCGCTGCGCATCCTGTTCCCGCTGCTGAGCGTGCCGGCGGCCCAGCCCTACGGCCTGCTGCAGCATGACGACGGCGCCCCGGCCGAGGCCTTCGCCGTCTGGCTGCAGGGCCATTGCCGGGCCCTGGCGGAAGAAGTTTCAGGCCTGGCCTGAACAAGTTTCCGCCGCGGCCGCCCGGCCCTGATCTAGCATCGCCGGATTCCAAGAACGACAGGAGCCGCTCCATGCCCGTGATCACCAATATCGAAGACCTGCGCGTGCTGGCCCAGAAGAGAGTGCCGCGCATGTTCTACGACTATGCCGATTCGGGCAGCTGGACCGAGAGCACCTACCGCGCCAACGAGAGCGATTTCCAGAAGATCAAGCTGCGCCAGAGAGTCGCGGTGAACATGGAGAACCGCAGCACCGCCGCCACGATGGTGGGCGTGGACGCGAAGATGCCGGTGGCGATCGCGCCGACCGGCCTGACCGGCATGCAGCATGCCGACGGCGAGATCCTGGCGGCCCAGGCGGCCGAGGCCTTCGGCATTCCGTTCACCCTGTCGACGATGAGCATCTGCTCGATCGAGGACGTGGCGGCCCACACCACGAAGCCCTTCTGGTTCCAGCTCTATGTGATGCGCGACCGCGACTTCATCGAGCGCCTGATCGACCGCGCCAAGGCCGCGAACTGCGGCGCCCTGGTGCTGACCCTGGACTTGCAGATCCTCGGCCAGCGCCACAAGGACCTGAAGAACGGCCTCTCGGCACCACCCAAGCTGACAATTCCCAACCTGATCAATATGGCGAGCAAGCCGCGCTGGTGCCTGGGGATGCTGGGCACCCGGCGGCGCCAGTTCGGCAATATCGTTGGCCATGTGAAGGGCGTCGAGAACATGGGCTCGCTCTCGGAATGGACCGCCAAGCAGTTCGACCCGCAGCTGAACTGGGGCGATGTCGAGTGGATCAAGAAGCGCTGGGGCGGCAAGCTGATCCTGAAGGGCATCCAGGACGTCGAGGACGCCAAGCTGGCGGCCGACTCGGGCGCCGATGCGCTGATCGTCAGCAACCATGGCGGCCGCCAGCTGGACGGCGCCGAGTCCAGCATCAATGCCCTGCCGCGCATCGTCGACGCGGTGGGCTCGGCGATCGAGGTGCATATGGACGGCGGCATCCGCTCCGGCCAGGACGTGCTGAAGGCCTGGGCCCTGGGCGCCAAGGGCTGCTACATCGGCCGGGCTATGCTCTACGGCCTGGGCGCGCTGGGCCGCGAGGGCGTGAGCAAGGCGCTGGAGATCATCCACAAGGAGCTGGACCTGACGATGGCTTTCTGCGGCCACACGCAGCTGAAGCATGTCGACAGCAGCATCCTGCTGCCCGGCACCTATCCGCAGGCCTAGCAGGCCGTTGACAAACTACTGCGGCGGCCATCTGCGTCGTTGCGCGGTGCTCGGAATCCTCACGTACAGGAAGTACGTTCCGGTTCCTGCGCTCCGGGCGCCTAGCAACTGACCGTCCTCGCAACGTTTTTCAACAGCCTGCTAGCCTGCCTAGAATGGCTCGATGCCATTCGACCCGATGCATCCGCAGACCGCCCTCGTGCTGGCGGTCTTTTTCATGGTCTACCTGGGCATGATCCTGGGCGGCCTGCCCAAGCTGCACCTGGACCGCACCGGCGTGGCCCTGCTGGGCGCCATCGCCATCGTCGGCACCGAGGTGATGACGCCCGAGCAGGCCGCGCGGTCCGTCCACCTGCCCACCATCCTGCTGCTGTTTTCCTTCATGGTGATCTCGGCGCAGATGCGGCTGGGCGGCTTCTACGGCGCGCTGACCCTGCGCATGGCGGCGCTGCCGCTCGCGCCGGCCGCCCTGATGGGCCTGGTGATCGCGACGGCCGGCGCGCTGTCGGCGGTGTTCTCCAACGATATCGTCTGCCTGGCGATGGCACCGCTGCTGGCCGAGGCCTGCCTGCGGCGCCGGCTCGACCCGGTGCCCTTCCTCTTGGGCCTGGCCTGCGCCAGCAATATCGGCTCGGCCGCCACCCTGATCGGCAACCCGCAGAACATGCTGATCGGCGAGGTGCTGCACCTGCCCTTCGCGGCCTACAGCCTGGAGGCGCTGCCGCCGGTGCTGGCCGGCCTGCTGCTGCTGTGGGGTCTGCTGGCCTGGAGCCTGAGGCGCGGCGCGCCATTGGCCGAGCCCAGCGCGGCACAGCTGGCCGCGCTGCATGCCGAGCAGGCGCCCGAGTACGACGCCTGGCAGACCGCCAAGGGCCTGCTGGTGGCCGGCGCGCTGCTGGTGATCTTCCTGTTCACCGACTGGCCGCGCGATGTGGCGGCGCTGGCCGGCGCCGGCCTGCTGCTGCTGAGCCAGCGCTTTCATTCCTCGCGGGTGATGAGCCTGATCGACTGGGAACTGCTGGTGCTGTTCATGGGCCTGTTCGTCGTCAACCAGGCGCTGGAGCTGAGCGGCGCCAGCCGCGCGGCGCTGGAGGGGCTGGTGGCGCAGGGCGTGGATCTTCGCGAGGCGCTGCCGCTGTTCCTGGCGACCCTGGGCCTGTCGAACCTGGTGTCCAACGTGCCGGCCGTGATGCTGCTGCTG
The DNA here is from genome assembly GCF_059418245.1 of Roseateles sp. GW821-FHT09B06. Lineage (NCBI taxonomy): Bacteria > Pseudomonadati > Pseudomonadota > Betaproteobacteria > Burkholderiales > Sphaerotilaceae > Roseateles > Roseateles sp. GW821-FHT09B06. The sequence goes on from NZ_JBWKPM010000017.1 coordinate 27,612, forward strand.
CCGGCCGCCGAGCATGCGCATGCCGGGCCGACCCTGGCCCTGGTCAGCACGCTGGCCGGCAATCTGCTGATCGTCGGCTCGATCGCCAACATCATCGTGGTCGACGCGGCGCGCCGCCATGGCATCGCGATCGACTGGAAGCGCCATGCGCGCACCGGCGTGCCGGTCACGCTGGCGAGCCTGGCGGTGACGGCGCTCTGGCTGGCGCGCTAGCCGCGCGCCAGCTCCCACAGCAGCGCCTGCAGCCGCTCCTCCCATAGCGGAAAGCTGCTGTAGCGGCCGCGCTGGCGGGCCGGATCGGCGCCGGTGCCGCCGATCGCATAGGCGATGCCCGAACGCGCGGCCGGGTCCAGCAGCAGGCCCGAATGCAGGCCGTAGGCGAAGCCCAGATGGCCCCAGGCCTGCTGGCCGCCCTGCGGCAGCAGGCGGTCTCCGCGTCCGGCCACCGAGCGGTCGATGAAATGCTGCACGCCGAGCCCCCAGGCCTGGAACAGCCCGGCCAGCGAGTCGCCATTGGCCGCGTCGGCGTCGAGGCGCCATTGCTCGCTGCACAGCAGGGCCACGGACGCAGGCTTGAGGAAGCTGCGACCCTCGTGCCGGCCGCCCTCGGCCAGCATCGCCAGCACCGTGCCGAGGTCGGCCACGCGGGTGCGCAGCCGGCCCTGCGGGCCGAACAGCGAGCCGTTGCTGCCGAGTTCGTAGCCGTCCAGCCCGGCGGGCGGCGGCGGCCGGCGGCCGCGGAAATCGTCGGTCTGCACGAACCAGGGACCGGCGGTCTGCCAGGGCGCATCGTCGTCGGTGGCGCGCTTGCGGTAGAGCGTCGCGAGTTGGGCCAGTTCGGCCGCGTCGAACTGGCTGGCCTCGAAGCCGCCGCGCATCGCCAGCGGCGCCAGCACCTGCTCGCGCATCAGCGCATCGAAGCGCTGACCGGTGGCGCGCTCCATCACGCTGGCCAGCACGCCGTAGTTCAGGTTGCAGTAGGCGAAGAAGCAGCCCGGCGGCTCGGCCGCGGGCGACCAGGATTCGCCGCGGCCGAAATGCGCGCCGCCCGGCAGCAGCTTGCCCGCCAGGGTCTGGCCGGCCTCCAGATAGGCGCCGCCCGCGTCGCGCAGACCGGAGCGGTGGCTCAGCAGCAGGCGGATGCTCAGCGCCTGCCGCGGGAAGCCAGGATGGCGCAGGCGGTAGCCCAGCACTTCGGAGATATCGGCGTCCAGGTCCAGCCGGCCGGCCTCGACCAGGCGCAGCACGGCCAGCGCGACGATCAGCTTGCTGACCGAGGCGATGCGGTAGAGCGTGTCGCGCGTGGCGGGCAGGTCCTGTCCGCTGCCCGCGGGGTCGATCCAGCGCCGCCCGAACTGCGCCTCGAAGACCACCCGGCCGGCGCGCAGCACCAGCACCGACAGGCTGGCCAGCGGGCGCTCCGGGTCCTCGACCAGGGCCTGCAGGCGCCCACGCAGATCCGCCTCGGGCGCGGCGCGACCGAGGCCCGGCAGGCTCATCAGCAGCGGCGCCGCCAGCAGCCGGCGGCGCAGGAAGAACGGGGGCTCGGGGAGCGCAGGCGGCGGATCGCGGTCGGGCATCGCCGCAGTGTCGGCAAGGCCGGGGACGGCGGCGATTTCATTTCATGCCGGCCGGCATAAGGCCAGGTTATGCCGCGCCGTCGGTGGCAGGCGCCGGCTGGGGTTTGGCGCGCAAGACCTGGATCTCGAAGCGGTAGCGGTCGGCCCGGTACAGGCTCTTCGCATACTCGACGATCTCGCCACCGCTGCTCATCGACAGGCGCTCGATCAGCAGCGAGGGCGAGAACGGCGGCACGTCCAGCACATCGGCCTCCTCCTCGCTGAGCACGGTGGCCTGGATCTGCTGGCTGGCCGAGCGGATCTGGATGCCGAACTGGCGCTCCAGCACCTCGTACAGCGAGCCGCGTGCCAGGTCTTGCGGTTCCAGCCCCGGCAGCAGGGCCTGGGACAGATAGACCGTCTCCAGCGCCATCGGCTCGCCGTTTGCCATGCGCAGGCGCCTGAGTTCCAGCACCGGCGAGCCGGGCACGATCTTCAGGCGCTGGGCCAGCTTGGCGCCGGCCGCGATGCGGCGCGTCGACAGCAGCTCGCTGGACGGGGTCAGGCCGCGCTCCTGCATTTCCTCCGAGAAGGACAGCAGCTGCGGCTGCTTCAGCACCGGCTGGCCGGACACGAAGGTGCCGGCGCCCTGCTTGCGCTCCAGCAACCCGTCGTTCTCCAGTTCGCGCAGGCTGCGCCGCAGGGTTTCGCGCGCCACCTCGAAACGCTCGCTCAGCTCGCGCTCCGGCGGCAGGCGTCCGCCCTCGCCATTGGCCTCGATCAGGGCCAGCAGCTGCTGCTTGAGCTGCTGGCGTTTTTGGGTTCGGTCCGTCGCCATCGTGGGGCGGCATCTTAGCCGCAGCCGCGCCGACTTCAGACCTTTTCTAGACCAATATCCTCAGGCCGCGGCCGCCGGCTTTTTCGCCACCAGGGTCAGGATGTCGTAGCTGGCCACCAGCTCGCCGCGCTGGTTCATCACCTGCACGTCCCAGGCCACGACGCCCTGCGGCGGCTGGTCGGGGCGGTTGCCGCGGTCGATGCGGCGTTTGCAGGTCAGGCGCGCCTGGATGGTGTCGCCGATCGCCACCGGGTTGACGAAGCGCAAGGTGTCCAGGCCGTAGTTGGCCAGCACCGGCCCCGGCGCCGGCGAGACGAACAGGCCCGCCGCGGCCGACAGCACGAAGTAGCCATGCGCGATGCGCCGGCCGAACTGCGTGTCCTTGGCCGCGATCTCATCGAAGTGCATGTAGAAGAAATCGCCCGAGATGCCGCCGAAGTTGACGATGTCGGCCTCGCTGACCGTGCGGCGATGGGTCAAGAGCGAGTCGCCGATCTGGATCTCTTCGAAATGCTTGCGGAAGGGGTGGATCGCCTCTTCCTGCACCCTGGCGCCGCGCTGGTACTCGCCGGTGATGGCGGTCAGCATGGTCGGCGAGCCCTGCACCGCGCAGCGCTGCAGGTAATGCTTGACGGCGCGCAGGCCGCCCAGCTCCTCGCCACCGCCGGCACGGCCCGGGCCGCCATGCTTGAGCGCGGGCATCGGCGAGCCATGGCCGGTCGATTCCTTGGCGGCCTCGCGGTCCAGCACCAGGAGGCGGCCGTGGAAGGCGGCCGCGTGATAGACCGCCTGGGCGGCAATCGCCGGGGTCTTGGTGATGACCGAGCCGACCAGGCTGCCACGGCCCTTGGCGGCCAGCGCCAGCGCCTGGTCCAGGTCCTCATAGGGCATCAGCGTGGACACCGGGCCGAAAGCCTCCAGCTCGTGCACCGCCTCGTTCGCAAAAGCGTCGCGGCACAGCAGCAGCGTGGGTGCGAAGAAGGCGCCCTCGCCGACGCCTTCGCCCATGGGCGCGAAGCCGTCGCGCTCGCCGAACACGATCTCGTTGCCGGCGCTCAAGGCCGCCAGGCGCGCGGCCACGTCGGCCTGCTGCTCCTTCGAGGCCAGCGCGCCCATGCGCACGCCCTCGACGGCCGGGTCGCCGACCTTGATCTTGGCCAGGCGCTCGCGCAGCATCGAAGCCACCGCATCGATGTGCTGGCGCGGCACGATCGCGCGCCGGATGGCCGTGCATTTCTGGCCGGCCTTGGCGCTCATCTCGCGCGCCACTTCCTTGACGAAGAGCTCGAACTCCGGATCGCCAGGCTCCACGTCGGGGGCCAGGATCGCGCAGTTCAGGCTGTCGGCCTCGGCATTGAAGGGGATGCTGCGCGCGACGAGGTTCTTGTTGACCTTCAGCATCGCGGCGGTGTCGGCCGAGCCGGTGAAGGTCACGACATCGGTCTCGCTCAGGCGGTCCAGCAGGTCGCCCGAGCCGCCCACCACCAGCTGCAGCGCGCCCGCGGGCAAGAGGCCCGACTCATGCATCAACCGCGCGCAGGCCTCGGCCACATAGCTGGTGGCGGTGGCCGGCTTGACGATTGCCGGCATACCGGCAAGGAAGCTGGGCGCGAATTTCTCCAGCATGCCCCACATCGGGAAATTGAAGGCATTGATGTGCACCGCCACGCCGCGCTTCGGGACCAGCACATGGGAGCCGATGAACTGGCCTTCGCGGCCCAGCGCCACGGCCGGGCCCTCGTGCACCACATTGCTGGAAGGCAGCTCGCGCCGGCCGGTGCTTGCATAGGCAAACAGGGTGCCGGTGCCGCCCTCGATGTCGATCCAGCTGTCGGCGCGGGTGGCGCCGGTATGGGCCGAGATCGCGTAGAGCGCTTCCTTCCTCTCGACCAGATAGGCCGCCAGCGCCTTCAGGATCGCGGCACGCTGCTGGAAGTCCAGCTTCAAGAGGGCCGGCAGCGCCTTGTGGCGCGCGAAGTCCAGGCTCTCGGCGAAGTCGATCGCCTCCGCATGGGTGCGGGCGACGACCCGGCCGTTGATCGCGCTGCGCAGCTCGCGGCTCGCGGTGGCGCCGATCCAGCGGTCGGCAATCAGGCTCTGGAGGATGGTGGTGCTCATGGCAAAAGAAACCTCGGAGAGAAAGAAGACGAGCCCACGGCCGGGCTCGTCGTCGGGCGCGGATCGCGCTTAGTCGAGCTTAGTCGCGCGTAGTCACGCTTAGGCCGCTTTGATCAGGGAACGTATTTCCAGGCGCCGTTCTCGATCTTGACCATCACGCGGGCACGCTGGTCCAGGCCCAGGTGGTCGGTGGCCGACATATTGAAGACGCCATGGGCGCCGGGCATCTCCTTGACGGACTCCAGCGCGTCGCGCAGCGCGGCGCGGAAGGCCGGCGTGCCGGGCTGGGCACCGCCCTTGAGCGCGGCCGGAATGGCCGCCTGCAGCAGCAGGCCGGCATCCCAGGCATGGCCGCCGAAGGTGGAGACGCTGCCCTTGCCGAAGGCGCCCTCGTACTTGCCGATGTAGTCGTTGGCGCTCTTCTTGGCCGGGTGGTTGGCAGGCAGCTGGGCCGCCACCAGCACCGGGCCGGAGGGCAGGAAGGTGCCTTCCACGTCCTTGCCGCCGACGCGCAGGAAGTCGTTGTTCGCGACGCCGTGGGTCTGGTAGTACTTGCCGGCGTAGCCGCGCTCCTTGAGCGTCTTCTGCGGCAGCGCGGCGGGCGTGCCCGAGCCGCCCACCAGCACCGCGTCGGGCTTGGCGGCCAGCACCTTCAGGACCTGGCCGGTGACCGAGGTGTCGGTGCGGTTGTAGCGCTCGTTGACCACGATCTTCAGCCCCTTGATGCCGGCGATCTTGGCGAACTCCTGGTACCAGCCCTCGCCATAGGCGTCGGCAAAGCCGATGTAGCCGGCCGTCTTGACGCCGTTGTCCACCATGTGCTGGACGATGGCCAGGGCCATCATGATGTCGTTCTGCGGAGTCTTGAACACCCATTTCTTCTTGGCATCGACCGGCTCGACGATGCGCGCCGAGGCGGCCATCGAGATCATCGGCGTGCTGGCCTCGGACACGGCATCGATCATCGCCAGCGAATTGGGCGTGACGGTGGAGCCGATCACCACGTCGACCTTGTGCTCGGTGATCAGCTTGCGGGTGTTGGAGACGGCGGCCGTGGTGTCGGAGGCGTCGTCCAGCACGATGTAGTTGACCTTCTGGCCGGCGATCGTCGTGGGCATCAGGGTGAAGGTGTTCTTCTCCGGAATGCCCAGCGAGGCCGCCGGGCCGGTGGCCGAGACGGTCACACCGACATTGATGTCGGCCTGCGCCGCCAGCGCGGCGGCGGCGGCCGCGATGGCCAGAATGGTCTTGCTGATCAGCTTGCTCATCTTCTTCGTCTCCAACAGGTTGTTGCTCGTTAGTCGGTCAGTTATCGTCCGCCGGCGCGGCCGGGGCCTGCACCGCGCCCAATCCACCAAAGAACAGATCCGCCACCATCGGCGCCACGGCCTCGTAGGTCAGCTCGCCGTCGGGCCGCAGCCAGGTGAAGGTCCAGTTGATCATGCCGAACAACAGCATGGTCAAGGGCTTGTGCAGGCGCTGCGCCTCCAGCTCCGGGCGCACGGCGGCCACGGCGTCGGCAAAGGCGGCTACCACCTTGCGCTCCACCTCCAGCAGGCGTGCGCGATCCTCGGCATCGAGGAATTTCACGTCCTCGGTCAGCACGCGGTGCTGATGCTGCGCCTCGCCGTACTCGCGCACGAAGCGCGCGATCAGCGCACGCAGATGCGCCTCGGGGGCCAGGTCTTGCGCCCTGACCTGCTCGACCAGCGCGGCCAGGCTCTGCACATGGCCCTCGCAGATCTGCATCAGCAGCTCGTGCTTGTCGCGCACATAGTGGTAGAGCGTGGGCTTGGAGACCTGGCAGGCCTCGGCCACCTCGTTCATCGAGGTGCCGGGATAGCCCTGGCGCGCGAACAGGCGCGCCGCGGCGGCGAGGATCTCCTCGCGGGTGGATTCGAAACCTGGGGCTCGTCCTCGGGCCATTGCTCTATTTCTTCTTATCGTTCATCGAAGGAGATCACCACGCGATCGGTCAGCGCGTGGGCCTGGCAGCTGAGGATAAAGCCTGCCGCGACCTCGTTCTTGTCCAGCGCGAAATTCTTGTCCATGCGCACCTCGCCCTCCAGCAGCTTGCAGCGGCAGGTGGAGCAGACGCCGCTCTTGCACGAGAAGGGCACGTCCATGCCGGCGCGCGCGGCGGCGTCCAGGATGCTGGGGTCGGTCTTGCGGAACTCGATCTCGCGGCTGATGCCGTCGCGGATCACAAGCACCTTGGCCGCGTCGGCGTCGCTCTCCAGCATCTGGTGCGGCGCCGGCCTGCCGGTCTGCATCTCGACGGTGCCGAAGCGCTCGATGTGGATGCGCTCCTCGGGCACGCCGGCCTCCTTCAGCGCGCCTTCGGCCTGCTCGTTCATCTCGAAGGGGCCGCAGACGAATACCTGGTCGATGCCGGCGGCCGGCACCAGGGTCCGCAGGAACTCGGCGAGCTTGGCCTTGTCCAGGCGACCTGCCAGCAACGGCGCGTCGACCGCTTCGCGCGAGAACACATGGTGCAGGGACAGCCGGGTCAGGTACTGGTTCTTCAGGTCCTCGATCTCTTCCTTGAACATCGTGGAGGCCTGGCGGCGGTTGCCGTAGATCAGCGTGAAGCGGCTGCCGGGCTCACGCGCCAGCACGGTCTTCATGATCGAGAGGATGGGCGTGATGCCCGAGCCGGCGGCGATGCCGACATGATGGCGCCGCGCCGCCGGATCGATCGGCACATTGAAGCGCCCCTGCGGCGGGAACACCTGGATCTGGTCGCCGGCCTTCAGCGAACCATGCACCCAGCCGGAGAACACGCCGCCGTCGACCTTGCGCACGCCGACGCGCAGCTCGCCGTCGTCGATGCCGGCGCAGATCGAATAGGAGCGGCGCAGGTCCTGGCCGGCGACGTCCTGGCGCAGGGTCAGGTATTGCCCCTGGGTGAAGCGGAAGATGTCGGCCAGTTCGGCCGGCACCTCGAAGCTGACGACCACGGCCTCGTCGGTGTCGGGCCGGACCTCGCGCACGCGCAGCGGGTGAAAGTGAAGACTCATATCAGTTTTCCAAGTCGCTTCGCGGCCATCACGCCGCATGAACCGATTGCATTCCCAAGCGAGCGGCGCCGATCCGGCTTTGCCGGGCGGTCGGCGCTGCCCCCTCGCAGGGGGCCGGCGAAGCCGGTGGGGGGTGGTACGTCATATCGGCTTGAAATGTTCGAATGGTTCGCGGCAGCTCAGGCAGCGGTACAGCGCCTTGCAGGCGGTGGAGCCGAAGGCCGAGAGCTTCTCGGTGTGCTCGCTGCCGCAGCGCGGGCAGGCCAGCTTGGTCAGCGCGGCGCGGTGTACCAGCCGGATCGGCTGGGCGCCGCCGGCCGCCAGACCGTTGGCGAGCCCGGGCGGCGCGATGCCGTATTCCTTCAGCTTGCGGCGGCCCTCGTCGCTGATCCAGTCGGTGGTCCAGGCGGGCGCGCGCTGCATGGTGATCTCGATCTCGCCGAAGGCGGCCAGCGCGGCGCGCACATCGTCCTGGATCAGCTCGGTCGCGGGGCAGCCCGAGTAGGTGGGCGTCAGCACCACCTGCAGGCCGCCGGCGGTTTCCTTCAGGTCGCGCACGATGCCCAGCTCGCACAGCGAGATCACCGGCACCTCGGGGTCGGGGATCTGGCGCAGCACCTCCCAGGCGGCCTCGAGCCGGCCACAGGCATTGCTGAGCTGGGCCGGGGCGCTCATCACCACTTGCCTTCCGGATAGGCTCGCTGCAGGTATTGCAGCGTGACCAGCAGATGGCCCATGTGCTCGCTGTGGATGCCTTTGCGGCCCTGGCTCTGGTAGGCGCTGTCCTTGGGACAGGCCTGGCCGGCCTCGGTGAGCACCTCGCTCATCTGCGCGCGCCAGTCGTCCTTCAGGCTGGCCCAGTCGGGTCCCAGGCCCTGGGCCGCGGCGGCGGCATCGATGGTGTCGCTGTCGAACAGCTCGTTGAAATAGGGCCACAGGGTATTCAGTGCGGCGGCGAGGCGCGCAGCCGATTCCTCGGTGCCATCGCCCAGGCGCACGACCCAGTCGGCCGCATGCTGCTGGTGGTAGGCGGCCTCCTTGACCGCCTTGCCGGCGATTGCCGCGAGCTCGGTGTCGCTGGACTTCTCCAGGCGGCGCCACAGCAGCAGCAGCCAGCTGGAGACCGCGAAATTGCGTAGCTGGGTGAAGGCGAAATCGCCGCGCGGCAGCTCCATCAGCACCGGGTTCAGGTACTGGCGCTCATCGCGCAGGAAGGCCAGTTGGTCCTCGTCATGGCCCTGGCCGTCCAGCTTGGCGGCATGGGTCAGCAGCGCACGGGCCTGGCCCAGCAGGTCCAGCGCCATGTTCGAGAGGGCCAGGTCCTCCTCCAGGATCGGCGCATGGCCGCACCATTCGGAGATGCGCTGGGCCAGCACCAGGCAGCTGTCGCCCAGGCGCAGCAGGTACTGGACTTCTGGCTCGCTGCCGACCTTGATAGATTGCTGTGTCACTCGTTCTCTCCTGTCCCCCATGCCGGCCCAGCGGAGCCCGAGGATCTGGCTTCGCCAGGCCTGCGGGCTCGCCCCCTCGAGGGGGCGCGCGAAGCGCGTAGGGGGTGGTCCTGTCTTACATGTGGTTCAGCGATTCGGGCAGCTCGTAGAAGGTCGGGTGGCGGTACACCTTGTCCTCCATCGGATCGAAGTACATGCCCTTCTCGCCCGGGTCGGAGGCGACGATCTGGCTGCTCTGCACCACCCAGATGCTGGTGCCTTCCTGGCGGCGCGTGTAGACGTCGCGCGCCAGCTGGATCGCCATCTTGGCGTCGGCCGCATGCAGGCTGCCGCAATGCTTGTGGTCCAGGCCCGCCTTGTTGCGGACGAAGACTTCCCACAGCGGCCATTCGTTTTGGGTCGTCGTTGTGCTCATGCTGCTTGTTCCTTCGTGGCTTGTTTGCGCGCGTGGGCCAGTGCGGCCTCGCGCACCCAGGCGCCGTCGTCCCAGGCCTTGACGCGGGCGGCCAGGCGCTCGCGGTTCATCGGGCCGTCGCCGTTGACGACGCGCCAGAATTCGGCCCAGTCGATGGCGCCGAAGTCGTGCTCCTCGCGCTCGGCATTCCACTTCAGATCGGGGTCCGGCAGGCTGACACCGAGGATCTCGGCCTGCGGCACGGTCGCGTCGACGAACTTCTGGCGCAGCTGGTCGTTGGTGATGCGCTTGATGCCCCAGCGGATCGACTGCTCGGAATTCGGCGAATCCTTGTCGGCCGGCCCGAACATCATCAAGGACGGCCACCACCAGCGATTGACCGCGTCCTGCACCATAGCCTTCTGCTCGGCCGTGCCCTGCTTCATCATCACCAGCAGCGACTCGTAGCCCTGGCGCTGATGAAAACTCTCCTCGCGGCAGACGCGGATCATCGCCCGCGCATAGGGCGCATAGGAGCAGCGGCACAGCGGCACCTGGTTCATGATGGCCGCGCCATCCACCAGCCAGCCGATCACGCCGATGTCGGCCCAGGTGAGGGTCGGGTAGTTGAAGATCGAGCTGTACTTGGCCTTGCCCGTGTGCAGCGCGTCCAGCATCTGGTCGCGGCTGGTGCCCAGCGTCTCGGCGGCAGAGTACAGGTACAGGCCGTGGCCGGCCTCGTCCTGCACCTTGGCGAGCAGGATCGCCTTGCGCTTCAGGGTCGGCGCGCGGCTGATCCAGTTGCCCTCGGGCAGCATGCCGACAATCTCGGAATGCGCATGCTGGCTGATCTGGCGCACCAGGGTCTTGCGGTAATGCTCGGGCATCCAGTCCTTGGCCTCGATGAAGTCGCCGGCATCGATGCGGGCCTCGAAGGCCGCCTCGGCCTGGGCCTCCTCGGCCGTCTTGATCTTCTTGCTCGGCGCGTCCTGCGGACCGACGCTCATGGCTTGGGTATACATGCTGTGCTCCTTACTTCGGACGCTTGTCCACGACGCGCCGGGCCTTGCCCACCAGGGTGCGCTCGATCGAGTCTGGTGCGCCCACCATCACCTTGGTACTGACGCCGATCAAGGTCTTGATGCGGTGCTGCAGCGACTTGGCGATCGCGCCGGTGTCGGCTCCGCCCACCGCGGCGGCCTGCAGCTCGCAGTGCACGACCACCTCGTCCAGAGCGCCGTCGCGGCTGACCACGATCTGGTACTGGCCGCTGAGCTGCGGCTCCTGCAGCACCAGCTCCTCGATCTGGGTCGGGAACATATTGACGCCGCGGATGATCAGCATGTCGTCGCTGCGGCCGACGATCTTGCCCATGCGGCGCATGCTGCGCGAGGTCGGCGGCAAGAGGCGCGTCAGGTCGCGGGTGCGATAGCGGATGATGGGCAGGGCTTCCTTGCTGAGCGAGGTGAAGACCAGCTCGCCCTCCTCCCCATCGGCCACCGGCTCGCCGGTTTCCGGATTGACGATCTCGGGATAGAAATGGTCCTCCCAGATCACCGGGCCGTCCTTGGATTCGATGCATTCGTTGGCCACGCCCGGGCCCATCACCTCGGAGAGGCCGTAGATGTCGACCGCGTCGATGCCGGCCTTGTGCTCGATCTCGCGGCGCATCGCCTCGGTCCAGGGCTCGGCGCCGAAGATGCCGACCTTCAGCGATGACTCCCGCGCGTCCAGGCCCTGGCGCGCGAACTCCTCGACGATCACCTGCATATAGCTCGGTGTGACCATGATGATGTCGGGCCTGAAGTCCTGGATCAGCTGCACCTGCTTCTCGGTCTGGCCGCCGGACATCGGGATCACGGTGCAGCCGGCGCGCTCGGCACCGTAATGCGCGCCCAGGCCGCCGGTGAACAGGCCATAGCCATAGGCGATATGGATGATGTCGCCGGGCCGGCCGCCGGAGGCGCGGATCGAGCGCGCCACCAGGTTCGCCCAGGTGTCGATGTCCTTGGCGGTGTAGCCCACGACGGTCGGCTTGCCGGTCGTGCCCGAGCTGGCATGGATGCGCGAGACCTTCTCGCGCGGCACGGCGAACATGCCGAAGGGGTAGTTGTCGCGCAGGTCCTTCTTGGTCGTGAACGGAAACTTGGCCAGGTCGGCCAGGCTCTTCAGGTCGTCGGGATGCACGCCCTTGGCGTCGAAGGCGGCCCTGTAGTGCGGCACGTTCTCGTAGGCATGCTTGAGCGTCCACTTCAGGCGCTGCAGCTGCAGGGCCTGCAACTCGTCGCGGCTGGCCTTCTCGATAGTCTCCAGGTCGCCGGGGGCGGGGGTCTTCACGGGCATGATGTCTTGTCTCCTCGGTTCAGTCGGCCGGTCCCGGCACAAGGTTGGGCACGACGGGCCTGCCCTTGATGCGGTAGGAGCGGCCTCTGAACACCGCAATGAGTTCGTCGCGCTGGTTGCGCACGCTGATGTCGTAGACGCCGGTCCGGCCGGCCAGCGAGACCTCGCGGGCCTCGGCGGTCAGCCGGTCTCCGGCCCGGCTGGGGGCCATGATGTCGATGGCAAAGCCCGAGGCCACCGTCACCTCGTTGTACGAGTTGCAGGCGAAGGCGAAGGCCGAGTCGGCCAGGGTCGTGACCAGGCCGCCATGACAGATGTCGAAACCATTGAGCATGTCCTCGCGCACCGTCATCGCCAGCGTGGCGGTGCCCGGCCCGACGGCCCGGATCTCCATGCCCAGGGCCTTGGTGGCACGGTCCTTGGCGAGCATGCCATCGCGCACCGCTTCCGCAATTTGCTGTGGCGTCATGGCGTTCAGCGGTCGGTGAAGCTGGGCTTGCGCTTCTGCAGGAAGGCATTGGTACCCTCCAGATAGTCGGTGCCGAAGCCCAGGCGGCTCTGCAGCAGGGACTCGCTCTTCAGCGCGCTCTCGTAATCCATCAGCAGGCCTTCGTCGAAGGCCTGGCGCGTCGCGGCCAGCGCCTTCACCGGCATCTGCGCCAGCTTCTGCGCCAGCGCCTGGGCCGTGGCCGGCAGCTCGGCATCGGGCACGGCGCGGTAGATCAGGCCCATGGCCTGCGCCTCGGCGGCCGGCAGCTTGTCACCCAGCAGGGCCAGCTCCAGCGCCTTGGCGCGCCCCACCAGGCGCGGCAGCAGCCAGGTGCCGCCGCAGTCGGGAATCAGGCCGATCTTGGAAAAGGCCTGGATGAAGCTGGCGCCCTCGGCCGCCAGCACCAGATCGCAGCTCAGCGCCAGGCTGGCGCCGGCACCGGCGGCCACGCCGTTCACCGCGGCGATCACGGGGACGGGCATGGCCCGCAGGCGCAGCGCCAGCGGGATGTAGTAGTTGTCCAGCAGATGGCCGATGTCCTTGGGCTGGTCGCCGGGCTCCTGCGGCGGCTTGATCAGCGCATCCGACAGGTCCTGGCCGGCGCTGAAGCCGCGCCCGGCGCCGGTGATCACCACGCAGCGCACACCGGCATCCTCGGCCGCGGCCTCCAGGGCCTCGCGCAACTGCACCAGCAGGCCGGTGGTGAAGGCATTCAGCGCCGCCGGGCGGTTCAGCGTCAGGGTGCGCACCGCACCCTCCTGGCTCGTGATCAGCAGCGCTTCTGGGGTGGCAGTCATGGTTTGTCTCGCTCCACTCGTCTGTCTTTGCCGTCGGTCAAACACTATTGACCGACCGGTCGGTAGATCGTAAGGTCGCGCTTGATTTGGCGCAAGTCCCAAGACCCCTGAACTTCCTCGGATTAACCCGAGGTCCGACAAGGAACACACCCATGCCCTGCTATGCCATCGACGGCGTCACGCCGGTCGTCCACCCCAGCGCTCATGTGCATCCCACCGCCGTGCTGATCGGCGACGTGGTCGTCGGCCCCGGCTGCTATGTCGGCCCCTGCGCGTCGCTGCGCGGCGACTTCGGCCGCATCGTGCTGCAGGAGGGCGCGAACGTGCAGGACAGCTGCGTGATCCACGGCTTCCCGAAGTCCGAGACCCTGGTCGAGGTCAATGGCCATATCGGCCATGGCGCGGTGCTGCATGGCTGCGTGGTCAGGCATGACGCCCTGGTGGGCATGAACGCCGTGGTGATGGACGAGGCCGAGGTCGGTCCCTGCAGCATCGTCGCCGCCTGCGCCTTCGTGCGCGCCGGCCAGAAGCTGCCCGAGAAGTCGCTGATCGCCGGCCTGCCGGCCAAGGTGATGCGAGCACTGTCCGAGGACGAGATGCGCTGGAAGAAGGAAGGCACCGAGACCTACCAGCAGCTGACCCGCCGCTGCCGGGCCAGCCTGGTCGAGGTGCAGCCGCTCAGCGCCGAGGAGGCCGACCGGCCGCGCCTGCCGGACTCCGGCTACGGCACCCTGCGGTCGATCAAGTCCCCGCCGTCCGCCGACAAAAACACGTGACAGCCGGGAACAGGGCTCGGACCGCCGCGCCAAGGCCATCCTGCTCACGCCCCTGGGCCGCCAGACGGTGCGGCAGGTCGAGCAGTCGGTGGCCGAGGTGCGCGAGGCGGCGCTGGCCACCGCCCTGGTGCCGAGCGGTGCCGGCCTGATCGGCCAGGCCCGCTTCCGGATCGCGGCGTGGCGCCGAGACGTACCAAGAGCCGATGAGAGCCGATGAAACGAGCTCAGTCGGACGCCCAGCGCTCACAGGCCGCGGCCACCACACCGGGCAGGCTGCGCCCACCGGCCCGCAGGCCGCGCAGCCAATCGGCATCGCCCTTGCGCCACGCCACCAGATCGGCCAGATGCTCCAGCGCCGGCAGCGCTCCGAGCCGCTCGGCCACCGGCATCAAGACCCGCAGCAGCCGCGGCAGCCGTTCGCCCAGCACATACTGCTCGTTACTCTGCGGGTCGACCAGCACCGCGTCCAGACCGAAGCGGCAGGCCTGGAAGCGGTTGTAGGTATAGACCAGCTGATCGTCGGCATGCGGCTTCACCGGCTTCTCCTCCATCAGCCAGGCCGCCAGGCATTGCGCGAAGCCGGCCAGCGCCGCGGCCCGGCCCACCGTCAGCGGCGTATCCAGCACACGGATCTCGATCGTGCCGTACTCGGGCTTGGGCCGGATGTCCCAGTAGAAATCCTTCATGCTGGCGACGATGCCGGTGCGCTCCATGCGCTCGAAATAGCGGCCGAAATCCTCCCAGCGCAGCTCGAACGGGGCCTGGCCCGACAGCGGGAAGGCGAACACCGTGTTCAGCCGCGCCGACTGGAAGGCCGTGTCCTCGCCCTGCACATAGGGCGAGGACGCGGCCAGCGCGATGAAGTACGGCACATAGCGGCTCATCGCCTGCAGCAGCCACAGCGCGCTGTCGCCATCCGGGCAGCCGATGTGGATATGCTGGCCGAACACCGTGAACTGCTTGGCCAGATAGCCGTACAGGCCCGTGATCTGCTTGAAGCGCGGCTTGTCGTAGATCTCGCGCTGGGTCCATTGCTGGAAGGGATGCGTGCCGCCGCCGCAGAGATCCACCTTCAGCGGCTTGGCGGCGTCCAACAGGGCGTCGCGCGTGAAGCGCAGCTGCTCCAGCACATCGCCGTAGCCGGCGCAGACGGCGGTGCAGATCTCGATCATCGACAGCGTGATCTCCGGCGACACCATGCCGGGCAGCGCGGCGTTCTCGAGCCGCGCCAGCAGTTCGATGGCCGCGGGCTTGAGGTCGCGGTTGATCGGATCGATCAGCTGCAGCTCCAGCTCGACGCCGAGGCTCAGCGGGACGGACCTGGTGAATGCTTGCACGGGCATGGCCTTCTCCTTCCGGACTTGGCAAGCCAATGTACGAAAAGGCAGCGCCGGATTGGCGCTGCCAAGCCCCCGCCGCCGCAGTTTGCGGCCTGCGCCGACAGGGGCCCGGGGCGCCGTCTGACGCGATGGCGGGGTTTTTCTTTCCTAGCATGGCCTGGCCGGGCGTCAGCGCCCCGCCCACCGACCGAAAACCGCCATGAAACGCCGACGACAAACCGTTCCTGCCCGCCAGATTCCGACCACCGCCCCGGCCGCTCTCGCCCTAGCCCTCACCATTGCCGCGCCCCTGGGCGCCTGCTGGGCCCAACCCTGGGTGGAACCGGCCCGCGTGCCCGGACCTTCCCGCCAACCGCCGCCGGAACGCGACGGTCAGCTGCGTGCCACCATCGGCCTGGCCGCCAGCCTGGCCTCGGGCAATAGCGATGTGCGCAACCTGAACATCAGCGCCGATGTGACGCGCGCCACCGCGGACGACAAGATCAGCCTCTACGGCCGGGTGCAGCACGCCAAGGTGAACCGCGCCACCACCGACGAGCAGTTGCGCGCCGGCGCCCGCTACGACAACGACATCAGCGAGCGCAGCTTCACCTATATCGGCAGCGACATCGAGCGCAACATCCTGGCCAATATCAAGCTGCGCAGCCAGGTCGGCGGCGGCCTGGGCTACCACGTGATACGGCGCGAGAACCTGAGCTTCGACCTGTTCGGCGGTCTGAGCTACACCAACGACAAGTACGTGGCACCGGCCCTGATCGACGACCGGGTGCGCGGCGGCTTCCGCTATGCCTCGGTGATGCTGGGCCAGGAATCCACCCACAAGATCAGCGAGACGGCCACCGCCAAGCAGCGCCTGATGGTGCAGCCCAATCTGAAGAGCCGGGGTGAGTACCGGGCCAACTGGGATGCCGACATCGCGGTGGCGATCAACAGCACGATGAGCCTGACCGTGGGTCTGGCCGTCGCGCACAACAGCGAGCCCGGTCCGGGCCGCAAATCCACCGACACCCTGCTGACCACCGGCATCGCGATGAAGTTCCAGTGAGCGCCCTCATTGAGCCCGTGGCAAGCGTCCCGGCCCGCCTGAGGGCAGAATGGCAGCATGTCCGAGCGCGTCATCCCCCTGATCCCGCAAGCAGCCTCGCAGGTGCCACCGGTGCCGCACGAACTGCTGCCCCCCACCGGCCTGCTGGCCGACGCCCTGGGGCGGCCGCTGCATGACCTGCGCATCTCGGTCACCGACCGCTGCAACTTCCGCTGCAGCTACTGCATGCCCAAGGAGATCTTCGACCACTACCACCAGTTCCTGCCGCACAGCGAACTGCTGAGCTTCGAGGAGATCGCCCGCCTGACCCGCATCTTCGTGGCCCATGGCGTGAGGAAGCTGCGCCTGACCGGCGGCGAGCCGCTGCTGCGCCGCCATCTGGAAAAGCTGATCGAGATGCTGGCGGCCATACGTGTCCAGGACGGCACCCCGGACGGCGCCCCGCTGGACCTGACGCTGACGACCAATGGCTCGCTGCTGGCCAAGAAGGCCCGCGCGCTGAAGGACGCCGGCCTGCAGCGTGTCACGGTCAGCCTGGACGGGCTGGACGACGCCGTGTTCCAGCGCATGAACGATGTCGGCTTCCCGGTCGCCGAGGTGCTGAAGGGCATCGAGGCCGCCCGAGCCGTGGGCCTGGCGCCGATCAAGGTGAACATGGTGGTCAAGCGTGGCGTCAACGAGGACCAGATCCTGCCGATGGCGCGCTACTTCCGCGAGCATTACGAGGGCAGCGTGGTGCTGCGCTTCATCGAGTACATGGATGTGGGCGCCACCAATGGCTGGCGCATGGACGAGGTGCTGCCCTCGCGCGAGCTGCTGGCGCGGCTGCAGCAGGAGTACGCGCTGCGCCCGCTGTCGGCCAGCGCGCCCGGCGAAACCGCCGAACGCTGGGCCTATGCCGACGGACGCGGCGAGATCGGCCTGATCTCCAGCGTCACCCAGGCCTTCTGCGGCGACTGCAACCGCGCCCGCCTCTCCACCGAGGGCAAGCTCTACACCTGCCTGTTCGCCCACCAGGGCCATGACCTGCGCGCCCTGCTGCGCGGCGACTTCGGCGACACACAGATCTCGGCCGCGTTGGCGGGCCTGTGGGGCCGGCGCGCCGACCGCTACTCCCAGCTGCGCGCCCTGCGGCCGGCCGCGGGCCCGGCCGATCCGGCCGATCCGCCCCCCCGCCGCGTCGAGATGCATTACATCGGCGGCTGAGATGTCGCTGGCGCGCGACGACATCACCGGCCTGGTGCTGGCCGGCGGACGCGGCAGCCGCATGGGCGGCGTCGACAAGGGCCTGCAGCCGCTGCGGGGCCGGCCGCTGCTGGCGCATGCGCTGGAACGCCTGGCGCCCCAGGTCGGCCCGCTGCTGATCAGCGCCAACCGCCATCTGGACGAGTACCGGCGCTTCGGCCCACCGGTGCTGACGGACGCCCAGGCCGACTTCCAGGGCCCGCTGGCCGGGCTGCTGGCCGGGCTGCGTGCCTGCACCACGCCCTGGCTGCTAGCCGTGCCCTGCGACGCCCCGCGACTGCCGACCGACCTGGCAGCACGGCTGGGCGCCGCGCTCGGCCCGGCCGATGAGCTGGCCCTGCCGCGCAGCGCCGACGGCCGGCTGCAGCCCACCTTCTGCCTGCTGCGCGCCGACCTGGCCGACCGGTTGGCGGCCTTCCTGGACAGTGGCGAACGCAAGATGGAGCGCTGGCTGCTGGCGCAGCGCCATGCCCTGGCATGCTTCGAAGGGCCCGACGATCAGGCCGCCTTCCTGAATCTCAACCGCAGCGAGGAGCTGCGACGGCTGGAACATGATGATGAATAGTCTGGTCGACGCTCTGGCCATGCCGCGCCTGCCGGCGGGCTGCGAGCTGCGCCTGCTGAAGGAAGAACAGCTGGAGGCCTACAAGACCCTGCGCGACGCCATGCTGGCCGCGCACGAGGACGCCTTCACCTCGGACGCCGCCGCCGAGCTGGTGCGCCGGGCCGAGAGCTACCGCAACCGCCTATCGCAGGGGCCGGGCGGCGGCTGCCTGTTCACGCTCACCGCCTGGTCCGGCGCGCGCCTGCTGGGCGCCGTCACGGCCGAGCGCGAGCCGCGCGCCAAGGTACAGCATGTCGCCCATCTGGTGGGCATGATGGTGGCCGACGAGGCGCAGGGCCAGGGCCTGGGCCGCGCCCTGCTCTATGGCGCGCTGCGCCTGCTGCATGCCGAGCCGGGACTCGAGCAGGTCACCTTGTCGGTGACCAGCAGCAATGCCCGCGCCGTCGCCCTGTACCGACAGATGGGTTTCCGGCGCTATGGCTGCCTGCCACGGGCGATCCGGCTGGCCTCGGGCGATTACCTGGACAAGGATCTGATGTGCCTGGAGCTGCGCCGCGGCGATGGCCAGGCCTGAGGACCAGGTCCGGCGCTGGCACGAACGGCACAATCGAGGCATGGACAAAGACCAGGATCAGCCCGTCCCGCAGCCCGGCCTCGCGAACCACCGCCTCGACGAGATCGCCTCCTGCCTGGCCGGCTACGACCCCGAGGCCCTGAAGGTCGAGCTGGCCCGGGACATCATCGCCCGGCTGCTGCCGCGCGTGGCCGAGACCGAGGTGCTGGCGCTGCGCGCCGCACTGGGCCGCGTGCTGGCGGCCGATCAGGTATCGACCATCGATGTCCCGGCGGCCGACAACGCCGCGATGGACGGCTATGCGCTGCGCGGCAGCGAGCTGCGCGCCGACGCCGACACCCGCCTGCGGCTGGCCGGCACCAGCCTGGCCGGCCAGGGCCTTGTGGCCGAACTGCCGCCCGGGCATTGCCAGCGCATCATGACCGGCGCGCTGATGCCGCCCGGGCTGGACACCGTGGTGCCGCAGGAGTTCGTGCGCCTGGAGGGCCCGGCGGATGCCGCAACGGTACTGATTCCGCCGGGCCTGCTGGCGCCCGGCGCGAACCGGCGCCGCGCCGGCGAGGACCTGACGCGCGGCAGGGTGGCATTGCGCGCCGGCCAGCGCCTGCGCGCGGCCGACATCGGCCTGCTGGCCTCGCTGGGCCTGCCCGAGGTGACGGTGCGGCGGCGCCTGCGCGTGGCCATCCTGTCCAGCGGCGACGAGCTGTGCCCGCTGGGCCGGCCCCTGCCCGCCGGCGGCGTCTACGACAGCAACCGCCATACGCTGTGGGCCCTGCTGCAGCCGCTCGGCGTCGAGGTGCTGGACCTGGGACCGGTACCCGACGACCCGGCATTGCTGCGCCGGGCCTTCAGCGACGGCGCGGCGCGGGCCGACGCGGTGATCAGCACCGGCGGCGTCAGCGTCGGAGAGGCCGACCACACCAAGCGCGTGATGGCCGAGCTGGGTGAGGTACTGTTCTGGAAGCTGGCGATGCGCCCCGGCCGGCCGCTGGCGATCGGCCGCATCGGCGGCGCGATGCTGTTCGGCCTGCCGGGCAACCCGGTGGCCGTGATGGTCAGCTTCCTGGCCTTCGTGCGCGAGGCCCTGCTGCTGATGGGCGGCGCTGCGCCGACGCCCCTGCCCTGGCTGCGCGCGCGCGCCACCCAGGCCCTGCGCAAGAAGCCCGGCCGCACCGAGTACCAGCGCGGCATCGTGACGCGCGCCGCCGAAGGCCCCTGGGCCGGCGACTGGCAGGTCAGCATGACCGGCAACCAGGGCTCGGGCGTGCTCTCCAGCATGAGCCTGGCCAACGGGCTGATCGTGCTCGCGCATGAGCAGGGCGAGGTGGCCGTCGGCGACTGGGTGGACGTGATACCCCTCGAAGGCCTGAACGGCTGAACCGGCGCCACGCTCACTAAACCGTGCCGCGGCCGGCCGCCGCCTGCAGCAGGGTGCCGCCGGCGCCGCGCCAGTCGTAGTCCATCTGGCGCGCGGTGCGCCGCGCCAGGTCCACCGAAGCCAGCTCCGCCACCAGGTGCAGGCTCAGGTCGATGCCGGCCGAGATGCCGGCCGAGGTGAACAGACGGCAGCGCCCGCCATGGTGCACCCAGGGTCGTGCCTCCACCCAGCGCTGCTGGGCCAGCACCTTGAGCAGCGAACCCGAGGCATGGGAGGCGGCCCGCAGCGCCTCCAGGTCCTCCCAATGGGTGATGGCCTCGCGCTCGTTCAGCAGGCCCGCCTGCTCCAGCAGGAAAGCCCCGGTGCAGATGGAGGCCAGCACCTGCAGGTGCAGGCTCTGCGCGACCAGCCAGTCGCTCAGACCCGGCCGTTGCAGCTCGGCGGCCACATCGCCGCCGGGCACGATCAGCACCTCCAGCGGCGGATGCTCGTTCAGCCCATGCTGCGGCGTGACCAGCAGGCCGCCGCGTGCCCGCACCGGCGCCAAGTCGGCCGCCAGGGTCAGCACCTCGAAGGGCGGCACCGCGCCCTCGCGTTCGGCCAGTCGCGACGCGGTGGAGAACACCTCGAAGGGGCCGGCGAAATCCAGCACCTCGACCGCGTCGAACAGATAGATCCCGAGCTTCATACCGGCACCCCCAGGCCCATGGGGGGAGCATAGCGGCAAGCCATTCGGCCCGAGCCCCCGTCATGGCACTGACATCGGCGACAAGAAGAATCCGCCTTCCGCTCCTCCCGCCGCCAAGCCCCAGCCATGCCGATACGCACCCCGCACCGTTCTCCCGCCCTGCTCCTGCTGAGTGCCGCGCTGCTGGCCGGTTGCGGCGGCAGCAGCTCCGACGACGGCGATGCGGACGATATCAGCGTCGCCGGTCTGCGCCTGATCGGGCAACAGGTCCTGCCGCGCCGCATGGACTTCCAGGGCACGGTGGTCGGCGGTCTCTCCGGCATCGACTACGACGCCAGGAGCGACAGCTATCTGCTGATCTCCGACGACCGCACGACGAGCGATTCGCCCAATGCGCCACGCCTCTATACGGCCAGGCTGAGCTTCGACGCCACGCAGTTCGCCGGCGTGCAGTTGCTCTCGACGCTCAAGCTCAAGCAGCCCGACGGCAGCGACTACCCCAAGGTACCCGACGCCAAGGCGGCCGATCCGGAAAGCGTGCGTATCGATCCGGTCACGGGCAACTATGTGTGGGTCAGCGAGGGCGACCGCACGCTGAGCAGCATGCCGCCGCGCCTCATCAACCCCTTCATCCGCGAGCTCAACGCCCAGGGCCAGCACCAGCGCGAATACCAGCTGCCGGCAATGTTCCAGATGAACGGCGCCGGCGAGACCGGCCCGCGCGGCAACGCGGTGTTCGAGGGCTTGACCTTCACGCCGGACGGCCGCTCGGCGGTGGTGCTGATGGAAGGCCCGCTGTTCCAGGACGGCCCGACGCCCAGCCCGACGGCCGGCGCGCTGACGCGCATCACGCTGTTCGACCGCGCCAGCGGCCAGGCCACGGCCCAATATGCCTACCCGGTCGAGAAGGTGCAGGCCACGCCGGTGCCCGAGACCGCCTTCAGCGTCAGCGGCGCCACCGAGATCCTGGCGCTCGGCAACACCCGCTTCCTGGTGCTGGAGCGCAGCTTCTCGGTCGGCGTGGTCGGCAACCAGGTGCGGCTCTACGAGATCGACATCGCCAAGGCCAGCAATGTGCTGGCGGCCGCCTCGCTGCAGGGCGCGACGCCGGTGACCAAGCGCCTGGTGCTGGACTTCGAGACCCTGAAGACCCAGTTGGGCGGCATCGCGAACCTGGAGGGCCTCAGCTTCGGCCCCAAGCTGGCCAATGGAAAACGCTCGCTGGTGGTGGTGGCCGACGACAACTTCCCGGTCGCAGACTCGGCTACCGACCGCAACCAGATCCTGGTGTTCGAGGTCCAGCCCTGACGGACGGACCGGCCCCTCGCCGGGGCGCGGCCGCAGGACCGGCAAAGCCGGATCCTCGGATGTCGCCCGGCGACATGATCCCGGGTTCATCCCGCGATCTGATCTGGCGCAGCTCTCTATCTACAATGCTGGCAGCCCCGCCTCGGGGCTGTTGTCGTTTCTGAAGCCATGCAGCTGCCCCTGATCGCCCCCGGAAAGAAGTTCAACCAGCCCCGCCCGCCCGGCTCCGCCGACGCGCTGCTGCTGGCCCGCTATGCGCTGTCCCAGCAGGAGGCCGGCCGGCTGACCGCCATCGTCACCGCCGAGCCCGGCGACACGCAGCGCCTCGAGGACGAGCTGAAGTTCTTCGCGCCGGGCCTGCGCGTGGCGGTGTTCCCCGACTGGGAGACCCTGCCCTACGACACCTTCAGCCCCCATCAGGACCTGATCTCCGAGCGCCTGGCGACCCTGTGGCGCCTGCTGCAGGGCCAGGGCAAACCGGTGGCCGAACGCGAGGTGGACCTGGTGCTGCTGCCGGCCAGCACCGCGCTGGTGCGGCTGGCGCCCCCGAGTTTCCTGGCCGCCACCACCTTCAACTTCAGGCAGAAGCAGCGCCTGGACGAGGCCAGCCTGAAGTCCCAGCTGCTGCTCGCCGGCTACACCCATGTGTCCCAGGTCGTCTCGCCCGGCGAATACGCGGTGCGCGGCGGGTTGATCGACCTGTTCCCGATGGGCTCGCCGGTGCCCTACCGGGTCGACCTGTTCGGCGACGAGGTCGACTCGATCCGCACCTTCGACCCCGACAGCCAGCGCAGCCTCTACCCGGTGCCCGAGGTGCGGCTGCTGCCCGGCCGCGAGTTTCCGATGGACGAGGCGGCGCGCCAGGCCTTCCGTGCGCGCTGGCGCGAGAAGATGGACGGCGATCCGACGAAGTCGCGCCTCTACAAGGACATGGCCCAGGGCATCGCCACCGCGGGCATCGAGTACTACCTGCCGATCTTCTTCGAGCAGACCGCGTCGATCTTCGACTTCATCGGGGCCGACGCGGCGCTGGCCCTGCATGGCGAGGTGGACGAGGCGCTGAACCGCTTCTGGACCGACACCCGCGAGCGCCACCGCTTCCTGCAGCATGACCCCGAGCGCCCGATCCTGCCGCCCGAGGAGATCTTCCTGAAGGTCGAGGAATTCTTCGGCC
This sequence comes from Roseateles sp. GW821-FHT09B06, assembly GCF_059418245.1. Lineage (NCBI taxonomy): Bacteria > Pseudomonadati > Pseudomonadota > Betaproteobacteria > Burkholderiales > Sphaerotilaceae > Roseateles > Roseateles sp. GW821-FHT09B06. The sequence goes on from NZ_JBWKPM010000017.1 coordinate 50,715, forward strand.
TGACGCATCCGCACCCGGTGCTGGCCGTGCGGGGCAACGAGCCGGTCGACTATGCGCGGCCGCTGCCCGATGTGGCGGTGGAGCGCGGCGCTCAGGAGCCGCTGGCCAAGCTGGCCGCGCATCTGAAGGCGACGCCGCACCGCGTGCTGATCCTGGCCGAGAGCGAGGGCCGGCGCGAGAGCCTCTTGGAGCTGCTGCGCGACAACAAGATCGATCCGCCCTCGGTGAAGGATCTGGCCGAGTTCGAGGCCGACACCAGCGAAAAGTTCGCGATCACCGCCGCGCCGCTGGCGGCCGGCTTCTTCTGGCATGAGCCCGAGGAAGGCCGCGCGATCCAGCTGTTCACCGAGACCGAACTGTTCGCCACCACGCCGACCACGCGCCGACGCCGCAAGCAGGAGCAGGTCAGCGACGTCAATGCGCTGATCAAGGACCTGAGCGAGCTGAAGGTCGGCGACCCGGTGGTGCACAGCAACCACGGCATCGGCCGCTACCAGGGCCTGATCAACATCGATATCGGCGACGGTGCCAGCGAGTTCCTGCACCTGGAGTACGCCGACAAGGCCACCCTCTATGTGCCGGTGGCCCAGCTACACCTGATCAGCCGCTACACCGGCGTCTCGGCCGAGGAGGCGCCGCTGCACCGGCTCGGCTCCGGCCAATGGGAAAAGGCCAAGCGCCGCGCGGCCGAGCAGGTGCGCGACACCGCGGCCGAGCTCCTGAACCTCTATGCCCGCCGCGCCGCGCGCGAGGGTTTCGCCTTCCGCTACTCGCCGCATGACTACGAGGCCTTCGCCGCCTCGTTCGGCTTCGAGGAGACCCCCGACCAGCGTGCCGCGATCCATGCGGTGATCCAGGACATGATCTCGCCGAAGCCGATGGACCGCCTGGTCTGCGGCGACGTGGGCTTCGGCAAGACCGAAGTTGCATTGCGGGCGGCCTTCGTTGCCGTCATGGGCGGCAAGCAGGTGGCCCTGCTGGCGCCGACCACGCTGCTCGCGGAGCAGCATTACCAGAACATCGCGGACCGCTTCGGGCGGTGGCCGGTCAGGGTGGCCGAGATGAGCCGCTTCCGCTCCACCAAGGAGATCAAGGCCGCGATGGAGGGCCTGGCCGACGGGAGCATCGACATCGTGATCGGCACCCACAAGCTGCTGAGCTCGGACGTCAAGTTCAAGCGCCTGGGCCTGCTGATCATCGACGAGGAACACCGCTTCGGCGTGCGCCACAAGGAGGCGATGAAGGCGATGCGCGCCGAGGTCGACGTGCTGACCCTGACCGCCACGCCGATCCCGCGCACCTTGGGCATGGCGCTGGAAGGCCTGCGCGACCTGAGCGTGATCGCCACCGCGCCGCAGCGCCGCCTGGCGATCAAGACCTTCGTCCGCACCGAGATGAGCGGCGTGATCCGCGAGGCCGTGCTGCGCGAGCTGAAGCGCGGCGGCCAGATCTACTTCCTGCACAACGAGGTCGAGACCATCGAGAACCGGCGCCAGAAGCTGGAGGAGCTGGTCCCGGAGGCGCGCATCGTCGTCGCCCATGGCCAGATGCCCGAACGCGAACTGGAGCGGGTGATGCGCGAGTTCGTCGGCGGCAAGCACAACGTCCTGCTGTGCTCGACCATCATCGAGACCGGCATCGACGTGCCGAGCGCCAACACCATCATCATCAGCCGCGCCGACAAGTTCGGCCTGGCCCAGCTGCACCAGCTGCGCGGCCGCGTCGGCCGCTCGCACCACCAGGCCTATGCCTATCTGCTGGTGCCCGATGTCGAGGGCCTGACCAAGCAGGCGTCGCAGCGCCTGGAGGCGATCCAGAACATGGAGGAGCTGGGATCGGGCTTCTACCTCGCGATGCACGATCTGGAGATCCGCGGCGCGGGCGAGGTGCTGGGCGAGAACCAGAGCGGCAACATGATGGAGGTGGGCTTCCAGCTCTACAACGACATGCTGTCGGAAGCCGTGCGCTCGCTGAAGGCCGGCAAGGAGCCCGACCTGCTGTCGCCGCTGTCCGCCACCACCGAGATCAATCTGCACGCCCCCGCCCTGCTGCCCGACGCCTACTGCGGCGACGTGCATGTGCGGCTGTCCCTGTACAAGCGCCTGGCCACGGCCGAGAAGAGCGAGCAGATCGACGCGATGCTGGAGGAGGTCACCGACCGCTTCGGCAAGCTGCCGGCGCAAGGCCAGACCCTGTTCGACACGCACCGCCTGCGCGTGCTGGCCAAGCCCTATGGCGTGCAGAAGATCGACGCCGCGCCCGCGGTGATGAACATCAACTTCCGCCCGAACCCGCCGATCGACGCGCTGCGCGTGATCGAGCTGGTGCAGAAGAACCGCAACATCAAGCTGGTCGGCAATGACAAGCTGCGCATCGACAAGGCGCTCTCCGATCCCAAGGACCGCGCCCAGGCCATCCGCGAGGTGCTGCGGCTCCTCGGTCAACCGGTGAAATGAGCCATCCCCTACGCGCTTCGCGCGCCCCCTCAAGGGGCGGGCCCGGCGGACCGGCAAGGCCGGATCCGCGGTCCCCGCTCGGCTGAGGTTGTGCCGTGCGGCTGCCGTCTCGAACTGAAGGACCCGTCCCATCATGCAAGACCCGACCCTCCAGATCCAGGGCTTCACGCCCCCGCTGCGCCTCGCGGACTTCCGCCTCGCCGCCTTCGACATGGACTCGACCCTGATCAATATCGAGTGCATCGACGAGATCGCCGCCGCGGCCGGCAAGAAGGCCGAGGTCGCCGCGATCACCGAGGCCGCAATGCGCGGCGAGATCAGCGACTTCAGGGACAGCCTGCGCCGCCGCCTGGCCCTGCTGAAGGGCGTGCCGCAAAGCGCGCTGGAGCAGGTGCTGGCGCAACGACTGCAGTTCAACCCCGGCGCGCGCGAACTCTGCGCGGCCATGAAGCGGTCGGGCCTGAAGCTGCTGCTGGTCTCGGGCGGCTTCACCTTCTTCACCCGCTTTGTGGCGGCCGAGCTGGGCATGGACTTCGTGCGCAGCAACGAGCTGGAGTTCCAGGACGGCCTGCTGACCGGCGGCCTGGTGATGCAGTCCTGGGGCGAGATCTGCGACGGCGAGGAGAAGCGCCGCATGCTCTTGCAATGCTGCGCCGAAGTCGGCGCCGACGCCAGGACCCAGGCCATCGCGGTGGGCGACGGTGCCAACGATCTGCCGATGATGGGCGCGGCGGCCCTGTCGGTGGCCTACCATGCCAAGCCCAGGGTGCGCGAGCAGGCCATGGTGGCGATCAACGCCGGCGGGCTGGACCGCCTGCTGGACCTGCTGCGATGAGGGTAGCGGTCGATCTGGCCAAGGCCAGCCGCCTGCTGAACCACGGCCCGACGGTGCTGGTGACCAGCGCCCATGGCGACAAGCGCGACGTGATGGCCGCGGCCTGGAACATGCCGCTGGACTTCACGCCGCCCAAGGTGGCCGTGGTGATCGACAAGAGCACCTTCACGCGCGAGCTGATCGAAGCCTCGGGCGAATTCGTGCTGGCCGTGCCCTGCGCGTCCCAGCTGGACATGGTGGTGGGCGTGGGCAACAGCTCGGGCCGCGAGCGCGACAAGTTCGCGTATTACGGCCTGTCGGCCGTGCCTGGGTCCCGGGTCGGCGCGCCGCTGATCGAGGGCTGCCTGGCCTGGCTGGAATGCCGCATCTACCCCGAGCCGCACAACCAGCAGACCTACGACCTGTTCCTGGCCGAGGTGGTCGCGGCCTGGGCCGAGGACTGGGCCTTTGTCGACGGCCACTGGCAAGACCTGCCCCCGCACCGGCGCGCCCTGCACCATCTGGGTGGTGGCAATTTCCTCAGCACCGCCGGCCCGGTGCTGCGCGGGACAGCCTGAAAGAGGGATAGGCGCCGGATCGCCGCCGCGGGCAGAATCGGGCCCAGCAGACCCAACCGGGGAGAAGCCTTGGCCTTCAGGAGCGAAGCACCGCCGCCGCCCGGCGTTGCGCAGGCGGACGACGAACGCCGCGAATGCGACAGCATCAACCTGCTGCAGCGCGAGGTGCTGGAAGCCGTCGCCCTGGGCCAGCCGCTGCAGGAGGTGATGGTGCTGCTGTGCGGCCGCGTCGAGGCGCTGGCGCCCGATGTGATCTGCACCGTGCTGGCCGTCGATCAGCAGGGCCGCGTGCACCCGCTGGCCGCGCCCGGCCTGCCGTCCGGTTTCAGCGCCGCGCTGGACGGCGCGGCGATCGGACCGCGGGCCGGCTCCTGCGGCACCGCCGCCTGGCGGCGCGAACCGGTGGAGGTCACCGACATCGCCAACGACCCGCTGTGGCAGGACTACCGCACGCTGGCCCAGGCCTACGGCCTCGCGGCCTGCTGGTCCACGCCCATCCTGCTGGGCGGCGAGCTTCCACGCGTCGTGGCCACCTTCGCCCTGTATTACCGCGAGCCGCGTCCGGTGGCACCCTTCCACCGCCAGATGGTGGAAGCCTGCGTGCAGCTGTGCCGCGTCGCGCTGCAGGCCGAGGCGCACCGGCACCAGATCGAACGCCTGGCCAACTACGACGCCGTGACCGGCCTGCCCAACCGCAGCCTGCTGGCCGACCGCGCCCGCCAGGTATTGCAGATGTCGGCCCGGCTCTGCAGCCCGGCCGCCCTGCTGCTGCTGGACCTGGACCGCTTCAAGACCGTCAACGACTCGATGGGCCATGCCGCCGGCGACGCGGTGCTGGTCGAGGTGGGACGCCGGCTCTCGGCCTGCCTGCGCGATACCGACACCCTGGCCCGCCTGGGCGGCGACGAATTTGCCGTCCTGCTGCCCAGTTGCACCGCCGCCGAGGCCCTGCAACTAGCCGAGCAGTTGCTGACCGCCTTGGCCCCGCCGCTGGCCCTGCCCGGCTGCGCCGGCCTGCAGCCCAGCGCCAGCATCGGCATCAGCCGCTATCCCGAGGACGGGATGGACCTGGAACAGTTGCTGAAGAACGCCGACATCGCGATGTACGAAGCCAAGGCCGCCGGCCGCGGCTGTGCCCGCTATTTCCAGCAGGCCATGAACGAGGCCCTGGACGAACGCTTGGCGCTGGAGGCGGCGCTGCGCCGCGCGCTGGCCAGCGGCCAGGGCCTGAGCCTGGCCTACCAGCCCAAGCTGCGCCTTGCCGATGGCATGCTGGACGGGGTCGAGGCCCTGCTGCGCTGGCAGGACCCGGTGCGCGGCGCGGTGGCGCCGGACCGTTTCATCCCGCTGGCCGAGGAATGCGGACTGATCCAGGCCCTGGATGCCTGGGTGCTGGAGCATGCCTGCGCCCAGTTGGCCGACTGGACCGTCCGCGGCCTGGCGGTGCCGGGGCTGTCGGTCAATGCCTCGCCGCTGCGCTTCCAGCAGGGCGATCTGGTCGGCGAGGTGGAGCGGCGCCTGCTGCGCCACGGCCTGCGCGCCGAGCAGCTGACCCTGGAGGTGACCGAGCGGCTGATGCTGGACGATGCCGCGCCGGCGCGCGAGCAGTTGCGCCGCCTGCATGAGCTGGGCGTGCGCCTGTCGGTGGACGATTTCGGTACCGGCTATTCCAGCCTCAGCTATCTGAAGCGCCTGCCGGTCACCGAGCTGAAGCTGGACAAGAGTTTTGTGCGCGAACTGGAGAGCGAGGCCGACGACCGCGCATTGGCCGGGGCCGTGATCGGCGTCGCTCGCGCCCTGGGACTGACCGTGGTGGCCGAGGGCGTGGAGACCGAGGGCCAGCGACGCTGGCTGCTCGAGGCCGGCTGCGATACGGCCCAGGGCTGGCTGTTCGGCCGCCCGATGACGGCCGCGGCCCTGGAGGACTGGCTCAATCGGCCCGGTGCAGCGGCGCCGTGCTGATCAGCACCCCGTCCTCGTCGGCATAGAGCCAGTCGCCCGGGCGCACCCAGACGCCGCCGCCGATCTGCAGCGCCACGTCGGCCAGGCCCTGCGCCTTGCGTTCGGTGGGCAGGGGCACATGGCCCAGGGCCAGCAGGCCAAGCTCGATCGCACGCAGCTCGGCCAGGTCGCGCAGCGCCCCATGGATCAGCACGCCGGCCCAGCCGTTCTTCGCGGCGGCCGCGGCCAGGTTGCCGCCGATCAGCGCCCGCTTCAGCGAGCCGCCGCCGTCCACCACCAGCACCCGGCCCCGGCCGGGGCTCTCCACCGCGCTCTTCAGCAGGGAGTTGTCCTCCAGGCAGCGCAAGGTCGCCACCGGCCCGGCAAAGCGCTCCACGCCGCCATAGCTGCGGTACAGGCCGCCGGGCAGGACGCGGAAGGCGCCGCTGTCGTCGCCCTTGTGCGCGTCGCAGAAATCGCAGGTGGAGAAGGAAGGCTGCATCGCTTACTCAGTCCTGATGAGGGTCGGGGAGGATCTTGATGCGCATGTCCTGGCACAGCACTACCTGGCCGGGCCGCAGCTTGGCGGTCTTGCGGCTCTCGGGCTGGCCGTCGACGCGCACCATGCCCTCGGTGATCATCATGCGCGCGCGGCCGCCGCTGTCCGCGAGGCCGGTGGCCTTCAAGAGGCGGTCCAGGGTGATGAACTCGCCGCGCAATTCGAAATCGATGTTGTTCTGACTGCTACTCATCAAGGGATTGTCCCAGACGCTTGCGCGCCGCCTCGCGAATCGCCGTCAGCGTGGTCCGGCTGGTCGAGACATCGGCATCGAGCCTCAGGTGGATCAGCGTGGGCCGGTCCGCCGCCAGCGCGGCGCGCAGCGCCGGCTCGAACTCGGCCGTGGTCTCGACGCGCTGCGCCTCCCAGCCATAGGCCTGCGCCAGCGCCGCGAAGTCGGGATTGAACAGATCGCTGCCGGCCACGCGGCCCGGGTACTCGCGCTCCTGGTGCATGCGGATCGTGCCGTAGGTGCCGTTGTCGACCACGATCGAGATCAGCCGCTTCGCACCATAGCCGGTGGCCGTGGCCAGCTCCTGGCCGGTCATCAGGAAGTCGCCGTCGCCGGCGATATTGACGACCCAGCGCGCCGGCTCGAGCAGGCTGGCCGCGACGGCCGCCGGCACGCCATAGCCCATCGCGCCCGAGGTCGGCGCCAGCTGGGTGCGGCCATGCTGCTGCAGCGCCGGGTATTGGTGGAAGCGGTGCAGCCAGCCGCTGTAGTTGCCGGCGCCGTTGGTGAAGACCGTGCCCTCGGGCATCAGGCGGGACAGGCTCTTGACCACCTCGGCCATGTCCAGCGGCGCCACCGGCTGGTGCTGCAGATTGGCCCGGTAGTCGGCCTGGGCCTGCCGCGTCCATTCGCTCCAGGCCACGCGCCCCGGCGGCGCCAGGGTCTCCAGCGCCTGGGCCGCGCAGCTCATGCTGGCATTGATCATCAGATCGGCCGCATAGACGCGGCCCAGCTCCTCGGCCCCGGCATGGATATGCACCAGCGCTTGAGCCGGGCGCGGCGCCTGCAGCAGGGTGTAGCCGCCGGTGGTCATCTCGCCCAGGCGCGGGCCGACGGCCAGGATCAGGTCGGCCTCCCTGACCCGCTGCGCCAGTTTCGGATTGATGCCGATGCCGACATCGCCGGCATAGAGCGCATGGCGGTTGTCGAACAGATCCTGGAAGCGGAAGGCGCAGCCGACCGGCAGCTGCCAGGCCTCGGCGAAGCGCTGCAGCGCGGCGCAGCTTTCGGGCGTCCAGCCGCCGCCGCCGGCGATCAAGAACGGGCGCTGCGCCGCGGCCAGGCGCTCGCGCAGCGCGGCCAGCGCGGCCGGCGCCGGCCAGGCCTGCGCGGCCTCGGCGCGCGCCAGCACCGGCGCGGCGGTCATCTCGGTCAGCATGTCTTCCGGCAGCACCAGCACCACCGGCCCGGGCCGGCCCTGCAGCGCGGTGTGGAAGGCGCGCGCCACGTACTCGGGAAGGCGGTCGGCGTCCTGCACCTCGCCCACCCATTTGGCGAAACCCAGGGTGCCGGGGCCGAACATCTGGCGGTAGTCGAGCTCCTGGAAGGCCTCGCGGTCGCGCTGGTCGCTGGCCACCTGGCCGATGAACAGGATCATCGGCGTCGAATCCTGGAAGGCCGTGTGCAGGCCGATGCTGGCATTGGTCGCGCCCGGCCCGCGGGTCACGAAGCAGATGCCGGGCCGGCCGGTCAGCTTGCCCTGCGCCTCGGCCATGAAGGCCGCGCCGCCCTCCTGGCGGCAGGCGATGAAGCGGATGCCCTGGTCGCGGTGCTCGTGGAAGCCGTCGAGCACGGCCAGATAGCTTTCGCCGGGGACGCCGAAGACATCGGTCACGCCTTGGGCGACCAGGGCCTCCACCAGTGCATGGCCGGCCAATCGAGGCTGTGGGGACTGTTGTGGGTTCATGGGCCGAATGTAGCGTCGGCCACGCGTTCAGGTCAGCAGCGCTTATGCAACAACAGCCGCACGCATCTTGACGATGCGCAAACCCACCAGCCCCGCCGAGCCGATTCCCAGCACCAGGGCCAGGGCCGAGCCGGCGAACACGCCGGCGGCATGGCCGCCGTCCAGCAGCGCGCCGAACACCGGCGCGGCCAGCGCGAAGCCCACGTCCAGGCCCGAGTAGACGGTGCCATACACGCGACCGGTGGCCCCGGGAGGCGCGGCGCGCTTGATCAGCATGTCGCGCGAGGGCCCGGCCAGGCCGGTGCCGAAGCCGGCCAGCGCCGTCACCGCCGCCGCCATCAGCGGCGGCAGGATGCCCAGCGCCGTCAGCAGCAGCAGCGCGGCGGCGGCGGCCATCGCCAGCGCGATCGTGCGCTCCAGGCGCTGCACCTTGGCCACCAGGAAGCCACCCACCACCATGCCGGCCGCGCCGCACAGCATGTAGCCGGTCACCACATAGGCGGTGATGGACAGCGGCAAGCCGTACATCTTGCCCAGGGCCGGGCTGGCAAAGCTCTGGATCGCGGACAGCGCCGCGGTCGTGAAGAAGAAGAAGGAGAAGCACAGCCAGACCGAGGGCAGGCGCAAAAAGGCCATCGGGTGCTCGGCCGGCGCGCCGGCGGCGGCCTTGGCATGGCCCCAGGAGCCTTGGCGATCGTCGATCGCGTCACGCTGCCACAGCAGCAAGAGCAGCACGGCCAGCGCCACCAGGCCGGTGCCCAGATAGGCATAGCGCCAGTGGCCGGTGGCTTCGGCGATGCCGATCGAGAACACCGGCGCCAGCGCCCAGCCGAGGTTGCCGGTGATGCCGTGCACCGAGAAGGCATGGCCCAGGCGCGGCTGCGAGACGCGCTTGTTCAGGATCGTGAAGTCCACCGGGTGGAAGGGCGAATTGCCCAGCCCCGCCAGCGCTGCGGCCGCCATCAGCCCGCCGAAGCCGGTGGCCGTGCCCGCAGCGATCGAGGCCAGCAGGAAGCAGGCCAGCGCCGCGAACAGCACCGGACGCGCGCCGGTGCGGTCGACCAGAAAGCCGGCCAGGGCCTGGCCAATGCCCGAGATCACGAAGAAGGTGGTGACCAGCAGGCCCAGTTCCGAATAGCTGAAGCCGAACTCCTGGCGGAAGGCCGGGAACAGCGGCACCAGCAGCATGTGGAAGAAATGCGAGGTGCCATGGGCCAGGCCGATCAGGCCGATGGTGCCGTAGTCGCGCCGGGCCTGCTGGCGCGCGTCGAGCGTGAGGGTAGCGGTGTTCATGGCGCCCAATGTAGGTGTCGCCGCCGCGTCCGGGTTACGATAGCTTGCCAAGCTCTATCGAAATCGCGCCAATGACCGCCGCCACCCCCCGCACCAGCGTGCCGCCGGCCGATCCGCGTCGCTATGCGCCCAGCGCGGAGCGGCCCTTGCGCGGCAAGGCCCGCCTGATGGAACACCAGATGGACATCCAGCCGCACCAGCATGACTGGGGCCAGCTGGTGTTTTCCGTCAGCGGCGCGGTGCGGGTCAGCACCAGCGCCCACACCTTCATCGTGCCACCCTCGCGGGCGGTGTGGATACCGTCGCCTATCGTGCACGCGGTCTCGGCGATCGAGCGCGCCGATCTGCGCACGCTCTATCTGCACTCATGCCTGGTCGAGAGCCGGGCCGAGCCCTGGTCGCGTTGCCGCGTGCTGGAGGTCTCGCCGCTCTTGCGCGAGCTGGTGCTGCAGCTGCCCACCGATCCGGATGCGCCGCCCGCCACGCAGGCGGAACGCGAACGCGAGCGCTGCATCACCCATCTGATCGTCGACGAGCTGGGCCGCGCGCGCAGCCTGCGCCTGGGCGTGGCGCTGCCGCAGGACAAGCGCCTGCGCCGTCTGTGCGAGGCCATGATCGCCGCCCCGGCCCGCCATGCGGCGCTGGCCGGCTGGGCCGCCGAGGTGGGCGCCAGCGAGCGCACCGTCTCGCGCCTGTTCCGCGAACAGCTGGGCACGGGCTATGCGCAGTGGCGCAGCCAGGTGCTGCTGGCCCATGCGCTGTCGATGGCGGCGCGCAGCAAGCCGATGAGCCATATCGCGGCCGAACTGGGCTATGCCAGCGCCAGCGCCTTCACCGCGATGGTGACGCGCACCGTGGGCATGCCGCCCAGCCGCTTCTTCGCCGAGGCCTGAGCTCGTCCGTACGGTACCGTCCGGCCTGTTGCAGTCTGTTGCACGCCCTCTCGGGGCGCGGCGATACTCGTTCGCATACCCACAAGGAACGGGAGCACGAGATGCACAAGACAAGCCACGACATTCAAAAATTCGGCCTTCCGGCCCTCGCGCTGGCGCTGCTGGCCGGCTGTGCCGGCATGAGCGAGCGCGAGCGCGGCACGGCCCAGGGCGCGGCCATCGGTGCGGTGGCGGGCGCCGTGCTCGGCTCGGCCACCGGCGGCAAGGCCGGCACCGGCGCCGTGGTGGGCGGGGCGCTGGGGGCCGTCGCCGGCAACCTCTGGTCCAAGAACATGGAGGACAAGCGCCGCGCGATGGAGCAGGCCACCCAGGGCACCGGCGTCGAGGTCTCGCGCACGCCGGACAACCAGCTGAAGCTGGATGTGCCCAGCGACATCTCCTTCGCGCTGAACAGCGCCGCCATCGAACCGCGCCTGCGCCCGGTGCTCGACGCCTTCGCCCATGGCCTGAGCAACGAGCGGCAGATGCTGGTGCGCGTGGTCGGCCATACCGACAACACCGGCAGCGACGCCATCAACGACCCGCTGTCGCGGCGGCGCGCCGAGAGCGTGCGCGGCTATCTCGAGGACCGCGGCGTGCGCGCCGAGCGCGTCGATGTGTCGGGGCGCGGTTCGCGCGAGCCGATCGCCGCCAACGACACGGTCGAGAACCGCGCCAAGAACCGGCGCGTCGAGATCTTCCTGCGCGAGCCGCAGAGCGGCGGTTGAGGAGGCACGATATGCATAGACGCAAACTGGCGCTGGGCACCGTTCTCGCCCCTGCCCTGCTGCTCCCAATCCCGACGCTCGCCCAGCGCGGCCACGATGACGAGGGTGACGACGGCGAATACCGGATCCTGCGGGCCCGCTATGGCACGGACCGCAACAATGTGGACGTCACCGAGCGCCTGCGCGAGCTGGCGCGCCGTGACCAGCGCTTCCGCATGGGCAACGACACCTTCGGCGTCGACCCCGACCCGGGCCGCACCAAGACCCTGCGCATCTACACCCGCACGCGCGACGGCCAGCACCGCACCTTTGAGTACAAGGAGGGCAGCCATGTGGACGGCGCGCAGTTCACCGGCTGGCGCGGCGGCCGCTGGGGCGACGACAACGGCTCCGGGGGCTGGAACGGCCCCGGTGGTGACGACGGCGAATACACCATCCTGAGCGCCAGCTACGGCACGCACCGCAACGAGGTCGACGTCACCGCACGCCTGCGCGAACTGGCACGGCGCGACGAGCGCCTGCGCATGGGCAACGACACCTTCGGCGTCGATCCCGATCCGGGCCGCACCAAGACCCTGCGCATTCACACCCGCGACCGCAGCGGCCAGCCGCGCAGCTTCGAGTACAGGGAGGGCAGCTATGTCGACGGCAACCAGTTCATCGGCTGGCGCGGCGGCAACTGGGGCCATGGCGGCGCCGGGCATGGCGGCTGGAACGGCAACGGCAGGCCCGGGCGCCTGAACATCGTCAGCGCCAGCTATGGTGCGAACGGCCGCTCGCACGACGTCACGGCCCGGCTGCGTTCCCTGGTACGCGATGAGCAGTTCCGCGCCCGGGTGGACAACGAGCTGACCGGCACCGACCCGGCGCCGGGCAAGCGCAAGACACTCACCGTCACCTACTCCTTGGGCGGCGGGATGCCGCAGACCGTGCGGGTGCAGGAGCGCGACGAACTGAATCTTCCCTGAGCCGGCGCCGCCCATCGCGGCGGCGCTCGGGTCGGGCTCAAAACCCTGCGCCGGCCAACGCCGCGGCCGCCTGCCTAAAATCCGGCCATGAACCAGGTTCTTTTCGACTACACCCGCCAGGACGCCGAAGGCCAGAGCTGCACCGCCCATGCCTGGGCCAAGGTGCCGGCGCCCTTGAACTCCAGCCAGCGTCACGACTTGAAGGCGCGCGCCGCCGCGCAGCTGAAGGCCCGCAATGCGGTGCTGGTGGCGCATTACTACGTCGACGGCGATCTGCAGGATCTTGCGCTGGAAACCGGCGGCATCGTGTCCGATTCGCTCGAAATGGCGCGCTTCGGCCGTGACCACGCGGCCCAGACCCTGGTGGTCGCCGGTGTGCGCTTCATGGGCGAGAGCGCCAAGATCCTCAGCCCCGAGAAGCGCGTGCTGATGCCCGACCTGGACGCCACCTGCTCGCTGGACCTGGGCTGCCCGGCCGACGAATTCGCGGCCTTCTGCGACGCCCATCCCGACCGCAAGGTCGTGGTCTATGCCAACACCAGCGCCGCGGTGAAGGCGCGCGCCGACTGGATGGTCACCAGTTCCTGCGCGCTGGAGATCGTCTCCCATCTGAAGGCGCAAGGGCAGAAGATCCTGTGGGCGCCCGACCGGCATCTGGGCCGCTACATCCAGGAACAGACCGGCGCCGACATGCTGATGTGGAATGGTGCCTGCATCGTCCACGATGAGTTCAAAGGCCTGGAGCTGGACCTGCTGCGCGAGCAGCACCCGGACGCGATGATCCTGGTGCATCCGGAGTCGCCCAAGAGCGTGGTCGAGAAGGCCCATGTGGTCGGCTCGACCTCGGCGCTGATCAAGGCCGTGGTCGAGGGCAGCGCGCAGGAGTACATCGTCGCCACCGACAACGGCATCCTGCATCGCATGCGCCAGCTGGCGCCGGGCAAGACCCTGATCGAGGCGCCGACCGCCGGCAGCAGCGCCACCTGCAAGAGCTGCGCGCATTGCCCCTGGATGGCGATGAACGGCCTGCAGGGCGTGCTCGACTGCCTGGAGCGCGGCAGCGGCGAGATCGCGGTGGAGGAAACGATCCGCGCCCGGGCGCTCGGCTGCATCGACCGCATGCTGGACTTCACGGCGGCGCTCAAGGCCCGGCAGGCGGCCGGCTTCGTGCCGCATATCGGCGCCGCCTGAGGCGGCCGCACCGGCCCCGGATCGGGGCTGGTTTCTCCGAGGCCATGGGCGCTATAAAGGCGGCTATCGTTGCGCGGCAACATTCTTCCGGGACCGCCCCATGACCGACTTCAGCTCGCTCTACAACCACCACGAGCGCGAGGTGTTCAACGCCGTCGCCGAGCATGCCGCGCAGTTCCCCGAGATCGGCAAGAACCAGGACCTGCTGGTCGACGTGGCCTGCGTGGCGCTGAACCGCCTGCCGCCGCGCTATATCCGCCACGAGGTCGACTTCGCCTTCTACCTCACCGAGCCCGAACGGCTGGAGATCGACGCCGCGATCGAGGAAGCCGTGACCTACGCCTACAACTTCGTGCAGGCGCGCATGGCGCTGCGGGCTCGGAGATAGGCCCACCCCCTACGGCCTGACGGCCGCCCCTCGAGGGGGCGGGGCCGGCCGACCGGCGGAGCCGGATCGGCGGCCCCTGCTGGGCAAGAGCTTCGTTGACTGCGGTCAACGCCGCTCGCGCGGCAGCGGCAGATAGGCGCCCGATTCGAACAGCTGCGCCTCGGCCTGATCGATGCGCTTGACCACCGACCTGCCGGCCCGGCTGGCCAGCAATCCCACCAGGGCCTCGGTCGGGCCGGCAACCGGCCGCCTCGGCCGCCTCGGCGACCTGCAGGGCCTCGCGCGAATAGGGCGCGAAACTGATCACCACCAGGGCGTCGCCCTTGGCCAGTGCGCGCTGCTGCATCTCCAGCAGGCCGGCCGGCGGAGTTTCCGCCCGGCATCGAGCTGGAGACGGCATGGGCCGAGGGGGCACTGGCCGCGCTGAATGCCGGCGACGCCGCGCGCCACGACACCCTGGTCGCACACGCGCCGCGCAAGACCTGGCACGGCGCGGCTGGCGCTGGCCCAGTTCAGCCCGGCACGCGCCCGCGGCGCCTGCGAGCAGGCCACCGGCCTGCCGGTGCTGAGCACGGTGGCCAGCGCGCTGCGCACGCTGCGCCAGCGGCTCGCTTAGTCTTCATCGGCGAACGCGCCCATGTCTTCCGCCAAGGGTGATGGGCGAGTGGTGCAGCGAAGTCAAGGAGGAGGGGCGGGCCGCAGGCTCGGCCGGGGGGACATGAGCGGAACCACTCGCCCATCGCCCTTGGCCGACCGACAGAACGACGATGCAGGCATGCTTCCGTGAAGAAGCCCGGCGCGCGATCGGGACGGCGGGGCACGCCGCTCCGCTCCTGTCCCCCGGCTTCGGCCTACGGCCTCAGCCTCCTCCTTGACCTCGCGGTTCGGCGCGCCCCACCGTCCTGATCCGGTTTGGCGAGCGCGGCCGTTTACTTCAATCCGCGTTCGGCGATCAGCACCGTCGGGAAGCTGACCGGCAGGGTGCGCGGATAGTCGCGGCTGAAATGCAGGCCGCGGCTCTCGTGGCGCAACAGCGCCGAGCGCACGATCAGCTCGGCGCAATCGACCAGATTGCGCAGTTCCAGCAGGTCGCGGCTGACGCGGAAGTTCGCGTAGTAGTCGTCGATCTCGCTCTTCAAGAGCGCGATGCGGTGCAGCGCCCGCTCCAGGCGCTTGGTGGTGCGCACGATGCCCACATAGTTCCACATCAAGAGGCGCAGCTCGTCCCAGTTGTGGGCGATCACCACCTGCTCGTCGGCATCCTCCACCTGGCTCTCGTCCCAGGCCGGCAGCGGCGCGGGCCCCAGGCGCTCCAGCGCGAGGATGTCCTCGGCACAGGTCTGGCCCAGCACCACGCATTCGAGCAGCGAGTTGCTGGCCAGGCGGTTGGCGCCATGCAGGCCGGTGTAGCCGGTCTCGCCCACCGCATAGAGGCCCGGCAGGTCGGCGCGGCCGTGCAGGTCGGTGACCACGCCGCCGCAGGTGAAGTGCACGGCCGGCACCACGGGAATGGGCTGCTTCGCGATGTCGATGCCCAGGCCAAGGCAGCGTGCGTGAATGGTCGGGAAATGCTCCTTCAGGAAGGCCTCGCCCAGATGCGTGGCGTCCAGCCACACATGGTCCAGGCCATGCTTCTTCATCTCGAAGTCGATCGCGCGCGCAACGATGTCGCGCGGCGCCAGCTCCATGCGTTCGTCATGCGCGGCCATGAACCGGGTGCCATCGGGCAACTTCAGATGCCCGCCTTCGCCGCGCAAGGCCTCGGTGATCAGAAAACCGCGGTCCTGCGGGTGGCCACTTGGGTAGTAAAGACAGGTCGGGTGGAACTGGATGAACTCCATGTTCGCGACCCGGCAGCCGGCGCGCCAGGCCATCGCGATGCCGTCGCCGGTCGAGGTGTCGGGATTGGTCGTATAGCGGTAGACCTTGCCGGCGCCGCCGGTGGCCATCACCACCGCGCGCGCGGCCAGGGTCTCGACGCGCTGCGCATCGATGTCCAGCGCGTAGATGCCGTAGCAGCGCGGCGACTCCTCCCTTTGCACATGACGCGAGGTGATCAGGTCCAGCGCCATCCAGCGCTCGCGCAGCGAGATATTCGGGTGCGCCTTGGCCGCGGCCAGCAGCCGGTCGTGGATGGCCTTACCGGTGGCGTCGGCCGCGTGTGCAATGCGGCGCACCGCATGGCCGCCCTCGCGCGTCAGGTGCAGGCCCAGCGGCCCGTCGTCGTCCGGCGTGAAGGGCACGCCCTGCTCCACCAGCCACTCGACCGCCCGGGCGCTGCGCTCGGCGACGAAGCGGGCCGTCGCCTCGTCCACCAGGCCGGCGCCGGCATCCTGGGTGTCGCGCACATGGCTGTCGATGCTGTCGTCGCTGCCCAGCACGCCGACGATGCCGCCCTGCGCCCAGGCGGTGGCCGCCTCGGTCAGGTCGCGCTTGGCCAACACCACGACGGGTACTTGGTCTGCCAGATGCAGGGCCACGGTCAGGCCGGCCAGGCCGGCGCCTACGATCACCACGGGAGATTCGGTCGTCATCGGGCGGCCGCCAGGGAGGCGGCGGAGTCGAGTGAGGGAACGCCGATTCTAAGGAGCGCGGCGAACGCCGGCCCGGCCGGCGCCGGGCGGTAGCACCGCGTCCGGGGAGATTGCGGTGCCCGGCCGGGGCGTCGCCCCGGGCGGATGTGCACTCCGTCACAACAGGCCCGCGCGGCTCCCGCGGCTCAGGGGGACTGGCTCGGCGGGCCCCGTCCTAGCATTTGCTTGCCCTCCCCCGAGGCATGAACCGGAACACCACGCGATCAAGGGCAATCCGGTCTGTTCGGCATCTCGTCGCCAATCAAGAGGATCGAAGACATCATGGCCATCAACACCACGTCCTTCACCAAGACGCCGCAGGCCGGCGACGACAGCTACTACTACACGCAGGAGGAACTCCTGTCGTCCAGGCTGTACAACAATGCGACGAATGTCGTGACGCTCGATGTGATGTCGAACGACCTGGGCGGCAACGCCAAGAAACTGTTCTCGATCGACGAAGGCAACGCCGGCTTCCTCAACGACCTGCTGGCCAACAACGTCAACACGGGCTGGGAAACCCTGCCGAGCGGCAACCGGATCCAGATCGTCAACGGCAGGATCCAGCTCGACATCAGCCATTCGCTCGGCGGCCAGGGCGTGAATTCGTTGGCCGCGGGCGAGACGATCACCGAAACCTTCGTCTATTCGATCCAGCTCGGCAACGGGACCCTGAGCTGGGCCAAGGTGTCGTTCACCGTGGTCGGCGCGAACGACGCCACCACCGGCTCGGCCACGGCCCTCCTGGCCGCGGGCCAGGAGGACATGGCCTACACCCTGCATGCCAGCGACCTGCTCGCCGGCTTCTCCGACGTGGACGGGGACACCCTGGCGGTTTCGGGCCTCAGTGCCACCAACGGCTCGCTGCAGGACAATGGCGACGGCAGTTGGACCTTCACCCCGGCCGCGAACTTCAACGGGCCCGTCACCTTGAGCTATAGCGTGATCGACGGCCAGGGCGGCAGTGTCGCCGCGACCCAGAGCTTCACCGTCGCCGCCGTCAACGACGCGCCCACCGGCACGGCCTCGGCCGCCCTGGCTTCGGGCACCGAGGACATGGCCCACACGATCACGGCCGCCGATCTGCTGCAAGGCTTCTCCGACGTGGACGGCGACGCGCTGGCGGTCGCAGGCCTCAGCGCCGACCATGGCACGCTGCAGGACAACGGCGACGGCAGCTGGACTTTCACCCCGGCCGCGAACTTCAACGGCCCGGTCACGCTGAGCTACAACGTCGTCGATGGCCAGGGCGGCAGCATCGCCGCCACACAGAGCTTCAGCCTGGCTGCTGTCAACGATGCGCCCACCGGCGCGGCCTCGGCCGCCCTGGCCGCCGGCAGCGAGGACATGGCCTACACGGTCACTGCCGCCGATCTGCTGCAAGGCTACGTCGACGTCGACGGCGACACCCTGTCCGTGTCGAGTCTGGCGGCTGACCATGGCTCGGTCACCGACAACGGTGATGGCACGTTCACCATCACGTCGGGCGCCAACTTCAACGGCCCGGTCTCGCTGAGCTACAACGTCGTCGACGGCCATGGTGGCAGCATCGCAGCCAGCCAGAGCTTCAACCTGGCTGCTGTCAACGATGCCCCGACCGGTGCAGCCTCGGCCGCCCTGGCTGCTGGCACCGAGGACACGCCTTACACCGTCAGCGCCGCCGACCTGCTGCAAGGCTTCGCCGATGTCGACGGTGACACCCTGTCCGTATCGAGTCTGGCGGCTGACCATGGCTCGGTTACCGACAACGGTGATGGCACCTTCACCATCACCCCGGTCGCGAACTACAACGGCGCGATTTCGCTGAGCTACAACGTCGTCGACGGCAACGGCGGCAGTGTCGCAGCCTCTCAAAGTTTCACCCTTGCTGCCGTCAACGACGCGCCCACCGGCGCAGCCTCGGCCGCCCTGGCCGCCGGCACCGAGGACATGGCCTACACGGTCACTGCCGCCGACCTGCTGCAAGGCTTCTCCGATGTCGACGGCGACACCCTGGCGGTCTCGGGCCTCAGCGCCGACCACGGCACGCTGCAGGACAACGGCGACGGCAGCTGGACCTTCACGCCGGCACCGAACTTCAACGGCCCCGTCACCCTGAGCTACAACGTGATCGACGGCAACGGCGGCAGCGTCGCCGCTTCGCAGAGCTTCGGCCTGACCGCTGTCAACGATGCACCCACCGGCGCGGCCTCGGCCGCCCTGGTTGCCGGCACCGAGGACACGCCTTACACCGTCAGCGCTGCCGATCTGCTGCAGGGCTTCGACGATGTCGATATCGCCACCAACGGCCAGGTCTTGAGCGTGGCCGATCTGTCCAGTTCCAATGGCTTGGTCACCGACAACGGTGACGGCACCTTCACCATCACGCCGGGCGCCAACTTCAACGGCTCGGTCTCGCTGAGCTACAACGTCGTCGACGGCCATGGTGGCAGCATCGCCGCCAGCCAGAGCTTCAACCTGGCCGCTGTCAACGATGCACCCACCGGCGCAGCCTCGGCCGCCCTGGCTGCTGGCAGCGAGGACATGGCCTACATGGTCACTGCCGCCGATCTGTTGCAGGGCTTCGACGATGTCGATATCGCCACCAATGGCCAGGCCTTGAGCGTCAGCGATCTGTCCAGTTCCAATGGCTCGGTCACCGACAACGGTGACGGCACCTTCACCATCACACCGGGCGCCAACTTCAACGGCATGGTCTCGCTGAGTTACAACGTGGTCGACGGCAATGGCGGCAGCATCGCCGCCAGCCAGAGCTTCAGCCTGGCCGCCGTCAACGACGCCCCTACCGGCGCGGCCTCGGCCGCCCTGACCGCCGGCAGCGAGGACATGGCCTACACGGTCACTACCGTCGATCTGTTGCAGGGCTTCGACGATGTCGATATCGCCACCAATGGCCAGGCCTTGAGCGTCAGCGATCTGTCCAGTTC
>NZ_JBWKPM010000017.1:70079-102711 GCF_059418245.1 Roseateles sp. GW821-FHT09B06
TCCAATGGCTTGGTCACCGACAACGGCGATGACACCTTCACCATCACCCCGGCCGCCAACTTCAACGGCATGGTCTCGCTGAGCTACAACGTGGTCGACGGCAATGGCGGCAGCATCGCCGCCAGCCAGAGCTTCAGCCTGGCCGCCGTCAACGACGCGCCTACCGGCGCGGCCTCGGCCGCCCTGGCCGCTGGCAGCGAGGACATGGCCTACACGGTCACTGCCGCCGACCTGCTGCAGGGCTTCTCCGACGTCGACGGCGACACCCTGTCCGTATCGAGTCTGGCGGCCGACCATGGCTCGGTCACCGACAACGGTGATGGCACCTTCACCATCACGCCGGGCGCCAATTTCAACGGCCCGGTCTCGCTGAGCTACAACGTCGTCGATGGCCATGGCGGCAGCATCGCCGCCAGCCAGAACTTCAACCTGGCCGCCGTCAACGACGCGCCCACCGGCGCGGCCTCGGCCGCCCTGGCTGCTGGCAGCGAGGACACGCCTTACACCGTCAGCACATCCGACCTGCTGCAGGGCTTCTCCGACGTCGATGGCGACGCGCTGTCCGTGTCGAGTCTTGCGGCCGACCATGGCACGGTCGTCAACAACGGCAATGGCACCTTCACCATCACACCCGGCGCGAACTACAACGGCGCGGTTTCGCTGAGCTACAGCGTCGTTGACGGCCACGGTGGCAGCATTGCCGCCTCGCAGGGCTTCACGCTAGCCGCCGTCAACGATGCGCCCAGCTTCACCTCGGGCACGACCGTTGGCACGGTCCGCGAGCACCTGATCAATGTCGGCCTGAACGGCTTCGCTTCGACCACGGTCGGCAGCATTTCGGCCACCGACAGCGACGGCAACACGCTGAGCTATTCCATGGTTCAGGACAGCTCGGGCGGGGCATTCAAGATCGATGCCGGCAGCGGCGTCGTCAGCGTGCGCGATATTTCGCTGCTCGATTACGAGGCGGCCTCGGGCCTGTCGACGGATGGCGGAGGGAAGTACTACTCGCTGCGTGTCGGTGCCAACGATGGCTCGACCACCGTCACCCAGGACGTCAAGGTCTATTTGACCGACGTGAGCAACACCGCCACCAACGCTTCGGCCAACTATGTCGACGGCGGTGGGGGCAGTGACACCTTCAGCCTGAACAATGGCAACGACGTGGCCTTCGGAGACGGAGGGAATGACGGTCTCAATGGACAGGGCGACAACGACTGGATCTTTGGCGGCCTTGGCAGCGACACGCTCGGTGGCGGCAACGGCAACGACACCCTCTACGGTGGCGCGGGCGGTGACAGTCTGGCCGGCGGCAATGGTGCCGACACCTTTGTCTTCGGCGACGGCGCGCTCGGCGCTAGCGTCGACTCGATCTCGGACTTCAGCGGTGGCGACGGCGACAAGATTCTTCTGGTCAACGACTATGCGGGGCTGTTCACGGCGCTGGGTTCCGGCGCGCTGGCGGCCAACGCCTTTGCCTCCGGCGCCAACCTGAGCAGCGCCGCCAACGCCAACATCCATATCATCTACGACACCGTCACCGGCAATCTGTACTACGACGCCGATGGCAACGGCGGCGGTGCGGCGGTCCAGTTCGCCAACCTCACCGGCAGCGGCAACAGTCACCCGGCCCTCAGTGCCAGCGACTTCCTGGTCGGCCCGCCGCCCGGCCCCTGAGCGTTCCGATGAGCCGGCAGCCCCTGAGTCGCGGGGGCTGCCCTGGCCTGCATCCTCGCGTTCGTGAATTAGGACCAGACATGCCCGGGGGGCTGTCGCTACGCTGTGCCAGATCAAGGAGGTGCAAATGAAAGCCTTGCTGCCCCTGCTGCGTCGCCCGCTGCTCCATGTGGCCGGTCTGTCCTTCTTCGTCAACCTGCTGCTGCTGGTCCCCGCGCTGTTCATGCTGCAGGTCTTCGACCGCGTGCTGGCCAGCCAGAACAGTGAGACCCTCATGGTGCTGATGGTCGGCGTCGGCATCGCGTTGGCACTGCTGCTGGCGCTCGACTACCTGCGAGCGCGCCTGCAAGGCGTGGCCGGCAATATCGTTGCCGAATCGCTGTCGCCGGCCGTCGCCAAGATCATCGTGGCCCAGGGGGCGCGGCGCAGCGGCCGCGGCAGCCCGGAAGGCCTGCGTGATATCGGTGCGCTGCGCGCGCTGTTCTCGGCACAAGGTCTGCTGGCCCTGTTCGATGCGCCCTGGGCCGTCGTCTATGTGGCGGCCATCTGGCTCGCCCATCCGGCGCTGGGCATGGCCGCCGCCGCCGCGGCCCTGCTGATGCTGGCCCTGGCCCTGCTGAACGACTTTGTCACCCGCCGCGAGATCGAGGCGCTGCAAGGATTCGCCGCCGGCGCGACGCGCTATCTCGAAACCTCCTTGCAGAATGCCGAGGTCGCTCAGACGCTGGGCATGACCGACGCCTTGCTGGCCCGCTGGAGCCAAAGGAACGCCGAGGTCGTGGCGCTGCAGCAGCCGATCGCCAGCAAGACCGTCGCGCTGGCTGCGCTCACGCGCACCGTGCGCCAAGCCGTGCAGGTGCTGATGCTGGCGTTAGGGGCCTACCTGGTCATCAGCGGCGAGGCCAGCGCGGGCGTGATGATCGCAACCACCACCCTGCTCGGGCGCGCGCTGGCCCCGGTGGAGCAGATCGTCGGCAGCTGGCGCATCCTGGCCGAGGGCCGGGCTGCCTTCCGGCGCCTGCAGACGCTGTTCGATTCGGCCGATGCCCAGGCCCAGCACATGGCCCTGCCCGCACCGACCGGCCAATTGCTGGCCCAGAACCTGGTGTTCCGCGCGCCGCAGGCCGAGCGCCTGCTGCTGGCTGGCGTGTCCCTGCAACTGGCCGCCGGCGAATCACTGGCCATCATCGGCGCCAGTGGCGCCGGCAAATCGACCCTGCTGCGCCTGCTGACCGGCGTGTGGTCGCCGAGCGCAGGGAGCGTGCGCCTCGACCAGGCCGATCTCTCCCAATGGCCGCGCGAGGATCTGGGCCCCTGGCTCGGCTACGTACCGCAGGACGTGGAACTGTTCCCGGGCACCGTGGCCGAGAACATCGCGCGGCTCGGCGAGGTCGACGCCGCGCAGGTCGTGCGGGCCGCCCAGCGCGCCCATGTGCATGAGCTGATCCTGTCCCTGCCGGCCGGCTATGACACGCCGATCGATCCGCAGAGCGCGATCGTCTCGCCGGGTCAGCGCCAGCGCATCGCCCTGGCCCGCGCGCTCTATGGCGACCCCAGGCTGGTCCTGCTCGACGAACCCAATGCCAATCTGGACGGCGCCGGCGAGCTGGCGCTGGCCGAAGCCCTGAAGGGTCTGCGCGGACAGGTCACCGTGGTCGTCGTGACCCACCGCAGCACCCTGGTCCAGCATGTCGACAAGATCCTGGTGCTGGAGGGGGGCAAGACCCTGCACTATGGCCCCAGCGCCGAAGTCATGAAGACCATGCAGGCCAAGCCAGGCAAACCGCAGGGCCCTGAGGCGGCAAGCCCAGCCAAGCCGCGCGGGATGATGCCGCCGGCGGAAGCCAAGCACATGCCCGTCAAGCGGGCGGAGGTCCTGCAATGAACGGAGCGCTGAACCCGATGATCGCGACCCAGGAGCCGTTGTCCCTGCATCTGACCGAAGCAAGGCGGCTGGCGCGGCGGGCCGCCATTGTCCTTGCTGCCGGACTGCTGCCGATCGCCGCCTGGTCGGTTCTGGCGCCGCTGTCCTCGGCCGTGGTGGCCAGCGGATTCGTCAAGGTCGATCTGGACCGCCGCGTCGTCCAGCATGCCGAGGGTGGCACGGTGCGCGAGGTCAGGGTGCGCGATGGCCAGCATGTCGCCCAGGGCGAACCGCTGCTGATCCTCGGCGATGTCTCGGTCGACGCCGACCTGAACCGCCTGAACTACCGCGTCGCCGTCGAGCGTGCCGGCCTGGCGCGGCTCGAAGCCGAGCAACTGCTGTCCGCCACCCTGCAGTTTCCGGCCGAGCTCGTCGCCGCCGCCGGCAGCGACCCGCGCCTGGCCGAACAACTGGACAAGGAGCGCGCCCTGTTCAATGCGCGTCGCGAGGCCTTGATTGGGCAATCCCAGCTGCTGCGCGCGCAGCAGGCCAAGGTGGCGCAGGAGGTGGTGGCGCTGAAGGCCCAGATTGCCCAGGCCGGCAAGGCGCTGCAGCACCAGACGACCGAGCTGGACAGCAACCGCCAACTGGTCAAGGACGGCTTCATCTCGACCGCCCGCATCACCCAGCTCGAGGCCGGCATCGCCGACTACGGCGTCAAGCTCGAGGAGCGCAAGTCGGAGCTGGCGCGCGCCGAGCAGCGCCTGGTCGATGCCGATCTGCGCATCAAGGCGCTCGAAAGCGACTACCGCCAGCAGGCCAGCGATCAACTGAAGGTCAGCACGGCCCGCCTGGCCGAGATCCAGCAGGAGCAGCGCAAGACCACCGACGCATCGGCACGCCAGGTCATCACGGCGCCGGTCGCCGGCGATGTGATCAATCTGAAGTTCGCCAGCCCGGGCAGCGTGATCTCGCCGCGCGAGCCGATCGCCGACATCGTGCCGAGCAACCCGCGCCTGGTCGTCGAGGCACGCATCCGCACCGAGGACATCAGCCGCATCCAGCAGGGCCAGGCCACCGACATCCGCTTCACGGCCTTCAAGTACCGGACCACCCAGCTGGTCGGCGGCAAGGTCATCTACATCGCCCCCGACCGCTCGGTGGACCGCGTCAGCAATCAGCCCTATTACGTGGCGCTGATCGAGGCCGAGCCGGCCTCTCTGGCGCACAACAGCGAGCTGAAGCTACAGGCCGGCATGCCCGCCGAGGTCTACATCAAGGGCGAGGAGCGCACGCCGCTGCAATACCTCATCGAGCCCGTCACCCAGGTGCTGCGGCGGGCCGGTCGGGAGCACTGAGGCCGCGCCCTCGGTGCACGACGCGGCCGAAGCTGAACTCGCCATCCTCGAGGATCGCGCGCTTCAGCGGCCGCGCGCCGAACACCGGGTCGAAGCCGACCTTGGCCAGCTCGGCCAGCGCCTCCTCGCTGACGTTCTGCGAGCTTTCGGCCCGCGACCGGCTGTCCTGCGGCGTCTACCTGGAGACGGCCAAGGCCTCGAATCTCGGGTTCTACGAGCGCGCCGGTTTTGCGCAGACCGGCCGCGGTGAGCCGCGACGCGCACGCCGTGCTCGTCTCGGCCGACGGCACGGCGGCCGAGGGTGGCTATCCCTGGGCGCCCTCGCTCGACGGCGGCTTCACCGTGCTCGAGCTGCCCGCGCGCGCGAAGGCCGTCGCCTGGGCCGCACGCATCGCGAAGGCCTGCCGCTGTGCCCAGGAGCTGCGCGTCTTCATGTTCGATCGGCAGTCCTGAGGCGACAGGCCGGGCACAAGCTCGGAAGCCAGCACCGACACCGCTGCACCGCTGCCCGGAAAACTGATTTCCAGCCCGATTCTTGAGCGCCGCGGCCCGTCGCGACACACTGCCGGCCAGAAGAACAGCCGGAGACGAGCTTCATCATGTCGCGTATCCATTTCATCGGCATCGGCAAGATGGGCCTGCCCCTGGCCGGCCATCTGCAGCGGGCCGGCCACAGCCTGACGGTCACCGATCCCAGCGCCGAGCGCCTGGCGCTGGCGCGGGCGGCCGGGCTGGCGGTGGACGGCCGGGGCCTGGCCGGGGCCGAGATCGTCTTTTCCTCGCTGCCGCACGACGGCGCGCTGCGCAGCGTCGGCGCCGAGGTGGCGCGCGGCGCGGCGCGCGGCGCGATCTTCGTCGACACCAGCACCGTCTCGCCGGTGGTTTCGGCCGAGGTCGCGGCGCTGTGCGCCGAGGCCGGCATCGAGTACCTGCGCACGGCCATGTCCGGCAACAACGCGATGGCCGAGGCCGCGCAGCTGACGGTGCTGGCCTCCGGCCCGCGCGCCATCTACGAGCGCGTGCTGCCGCTGCTGCAAAGCTTCGGGCCGCAACAGTTCTGGCTCGGCGAGGCCGAGCAGGCGCGGCTGATGAAATTGGTCGTCAACCTGATGATCGCCCAGACCTCGGCCATGCTCGCCGAGGCTCTGACCCTGGGCAGCAAGGGCGGCATCGGCTGGCAGGAAATGTGGGCCGTGCTGGGCGCCAGCGCCGTGGCCTCGCCGATCCTGAAGGCCAAGGCCGTGCAGCTGTCCCGGCGCGATTTCACGCCGACCTTCACGGTCGAGCAGATGCAGAAGGATGTCGGCCTGATCCTGGCCGCCGGCGCCGCCCGGCAGGTGCCCTTGCCCGGCACCGCGCTGACGGCACAGCTGCTGCAGGCGGCCACGGCCCAGGGTCTGGGCGGCGAGGACTATGCGGCGATGATCAAGGTGGTCGAGGGCATGGCGGGAGTGAAGCCGGCATGAAGCCCGACTTCCATTTCGAGAGCCATGCGCAGCGCGTCGTCTTCGGCGCCGGCAGCCTGGCACGGCTCGGCGAGGAGATCGATCGCCTGGGCGCACGGCGCGCGCTGCTGCTGTGCACGCCTCAGCAGCGCGCGCAGGCCGAGCAGGCTGGCGCGCTGCTGGGCGAGCGCACCGCCGGCCTGTTCGACGGCGCGGTGATGCATGTGCCGATCGAGGTGGCGCGCGCGGCGCGCGAGGAGGCGCGGCGCCTGGGCGCCGACTGCGCGGTGGCGATCGGCGGCGGCTCTACCATCGGCCTGGGCAAGGCGATCGCGCTGGATTCGGGCCTGCCCATCCTGGCCATCCCCACCACCTATGCCGGCTCGGAGATGACGCCGATCTACGGCCTGACCGAGGCCGGGCTGAAGAAGACCGGCAAGGACCCGCGCGTGCTGCCGCGCACCGTCCTCTACGACCCCGCGCTGAGTCGGGAGCTGCCGCTGGGCCTGAGCGTCACCAGCGCGATCAATGCCATCGCCCACGCGGCCGAGGGCCTGTACGCGGTGGACGGCAATCCGGTGATGGACCTGATGGCCGAGGCCGGCATCGCCGCGCTGGGCCGCGCGCTGCCGCTGCTATGGGCCGATGCGTGCAGCACGGCCGGGCGCAGCGAGGCGCTGTACGGCGCCTGGCTGTGCGGCAGCGTGCTGGGCCATGTGGGCATGGCCCTGCACCACAAGCTCTGCCACACGCTGGGCGGCAGCTTCAATCTGCCGCATGCCGAGGTCCACACCGTCGTGCTGCCGCATGCGCTGGCCTACAACGCCGCCGCGGCGCCGGCGGCGATGGCGCGCATCGCGCGCGCGCTGGGTGCCGACGATGCGCCGCTGGCCGTCCATGAACTGGCGCGGCGCCACGGCGCCACGATGGCCTTGCGCGATCTCGGCCTGCGCGAGCAAGACCTGGACCGCGCCTGCGACATCGCACTGCAGAATCAGTATCCGAACCCTCGCCCGCTGGAACGCGGCGCACTGCGGGCACTGCTGCAGAACGCCTTCGAGGGCCGCGCGCCATCGCGCGATTGAAAGTCGACAGGCTGTGGGCGTCCAGTTGGCCGAGCGGATGCTCGCCGGGATGCGGGCGCGCAGCGGCCGGGGGACACGGAGCATCAGGCCTGCCCGCCCTCCTGCGCTCGCTCGCCACCGTGACCATCAGCAACGAGCAACGCCCTCGATGAAACTCAGTAGACCCCGATCCGCCCGGTCCACTTGCGTTCGAACTCCATGCGCTCGAAGTACTCGGCGATGAAATCGATGAAGGTGCGCACCTTGGCCGACAGGTATCTGCGGCTGGGGTAGGCCAGGTTGATGGTCAGGTGCGGCAGGTCCCAGTCGTCCAGCAGCGGCACCAGGCGACCGGCGACGATGTCGTCGTAGAGGATGTAGGTCGGCTGCACCAGGATGCCCAGGCCGTCCAGCGCGGCGGCGCGCAGCACCTGGCCGTCGTTGGACTCCAGCAGGCCCTGCACGGTGATGCTGCGCGTCTCGCCGCCGCGCACGAAGCGCAGCTCGTTGGGGTTGTGCGCATAGGTGTAGATCAACAGCTTGTGCTGCAGCAGATCGTCAACCTCCAGCGGCCGCCCATGCTGGGCCAGGTAGCGCGGCGAGGCGGCCAGGATGCGGCGCGTCTCGCCCAGGCGGCGGATCGTGATATTGGAATCGGGCTCGAACTCGCGCGTGCGGATCGCGACGTCGATGTTGTTGTCGATGATGTCGAAGTAGCGGTTCGCCGCCTCCACATGCACCCTCACCTGCGGGTAGCGCTCGGTGTAGGCGCGCAGCAGCGGCGCGATGTGGTGGATCGAGAAGGACAGCGAGGCCGTGATGCGCAGCACGCCCGAGGGCTTCAGCACCGAGGCGTTGACGGTGGACTCGGCATCCTGCAGATCGGCCAGGATGGCCTTGGCACGGCCGAAGAACTCCCGCCCGGTGTCGGTCAAATACAGCCGGCGCGTATTGCGCTCCACCAGGCGCGCGCCCAACCGCTCCTCCAGCGCGGCCAGGTGCCGGCTGGCGGCCGCGTTCGACAACTCCAGCGCCTCGGCGGCGCGGCTCAGGCTGCCGCTTTCGGCCACCTGCACAAACAGCTCGATCTCGGTCAGGCGATCCAACGAAAAGTCTCCTCGTTCATGCATCGCGGCGGGACGTGGCCGCCGCATGTCTTCCTGTGGGCGGAATTGTGGATCAGCAACAACCCGAAGTCTTCCACGCACCGGAAAAGTCATTTGCGTCCGGGCCTATTCCTGATCGGCTAGGGGCCACCTACATTGCAGCGCAAGGACAAGCCAGCCCCGCCCGGGAGCCTGAGCACGAAGGAGACGGGACCGACCATGCGCAACCTCACGCAAGACAACATCACGCAGGCCGTCATCGCGCGCTTCGCGGACACGCCCGACCCGCGCCTGAAGGAAATCGTCACCAGCCTGGTCCAGCACCTGCACGCCTTCGCCCGCGAGGTGAAGCTGACGGAAGGCGAATGGTTCCAGGGCATCGACTACCTGACCCGCACCGGCCAGATGTGCGACGACAAGCGCCAGGAGTTCATCCTGCTGTCCGACGTGCTGGGCCTGTCGATGCTGACGGTGGCGATGAACAACGACAAGCCGGCCGGTTGCACCGAGGCCACGGTGTTCGGTCCCTTCTACGTCGAGGGCGCCCCCGAGTACGACTGCGGCGATGACGTCGCCAACGGCGCGAGCGGCCAGCCCTGCGAGGTGCGCGGCACGGTGCGCGGCCTCGGCGGCGAGCCGGTGCCGGGCGCGGTGCTGGAGGTCTGGCAGGCCGACGCCGAAGGCAGCTACGACGTGCAGCGTCCCGGCCTGGCCGAGGCCCAGGGCCGCGGCGTGCTGCGCACCCGGGACGACGGCTCGTTCCACTTCCGCACCATCGTCGCCGAGGCCTATCCGATCCCGACCGACGGGCCGGTGGGCCAGCTGCTGGACGCCACCAAGCGCCATCCCTGGCGCCCCGCCCATCTGCATTTCAAGATCTCGGCGCCCGGCTACGAGTCCCTGATCACCCATGTGTTCCGCGACGGCGACCGCTGGCTCGATTCCGACTCGGTGTTTGGCGTGCGCCAGTCCCTGGTGGCGAACTGGCAGAAGCTCGCCGATGGCGACTACCTGCTGGACTACGACTTCGTGCTGAACCCGCAGAAGCCGTACTGACTGATACGAACTCCCAAAGAAGGAGCCGGGCAATGGAGACAAGCAAGAACGCGCAGCCGCCGCTGCTGGAGCTGCGCGGCATCACGAAGCGCTTCCCCGGCGTGCTGGCGCTGGACGGCGTGAACCTGGCCCTGCATGCGGGCGAGGTCCACATGCTGATGGGCGAGAACGGCGCCGGCAAGTCGACCCTGATGAAGGTGCTGTGCGGCGCCTACCGGGCCGATGCCGGCGAGATCCTGGCCCAGGGTCGGGTCATGCCGGTGAAGAGCGCGGCCGATGCCCGCGCGCTGGGCGTGGCGGTGATCTTCCAGGAATATTCGCTGGTGCCGCATCTGTCGATCGCGCAGAACATCTACCTGGGCCGCGAGCCCCTGCATCCCTGGGGCCTGATCGACCACCGCCGCCTGCATGCCGACGCGGCCGCCCTGCTGCAGCGCCTGGGGCTGGAGCTGGACACGCACCGCGAGGTGCAGGGCCTGGGCGTGGCCCAGCAGCAGATGGTGGAGATCGCCAAGGCCCTGTCGCAGCGGGCCCGCGTGCTGGTGCTGGACGAGCCGACCGCGGCCCTGTCCGAGCGCGAGACCGAGAAGCTGTTCGAGGTGATCGCCGGCCTGAAGCGCGAGGGCGTGGCGATGGCCTATATCTCGCACCGCATGGACGAGGTGTTCCGCCTCGGCGACCGCGTCACCGTACTGCGCGACGGCAGGCAGGTCGCGACCCTGCGCGCCGACGCGGCCACGCCGGACGAGCTGGTGACCCTGATGGTGGGCCGCAAGGTCGACATGAGCTACCAGCGCGGCGCGCGGCCCGCGCCCGGCGCCCTGCTGCTGGACGTGCGCGGCATGGCCTCGGTCAACGGCGTGCGCGACATCGACCTGCAGGTGCGCGCCGGCGAGATCGTCGGCCTGAGCGGCCTGGTCGGCTCGGGCCGCAGCGAGGTGGCCCGCGCGATCTTCGGCGCCGACGCGCTGACCACCGGCACGGTCGCGGTCGACGGCGTGCCGCTGCGCGCGGCCTCGCCCACCCAGGCGCGCCGGCGCGGCCTGGGCCTGATCCCCGAAAGCCGCAAGCAGCAGGGCCTGGCGCTGGCGCGCACGGTCTGCGAGAACCTGCTGCTGGCGGGGCTGGCCCGGCTGTTCCCCTCGCGCCTGTACCGGCCCGGCGCCGGCCATGCCGAGGCGCGCCGGCGCATCGCCCAGCTGCGCATCGCCACGCCCGGCGGGCGCACGCCGGCGCAGGCGCTGTCGGGCGGCAACCAGCAAAAGATCGTGATCGGCAAATGGCTGGTGGCCGGCACGCGGCTGTTCATCTTCGACGAGCCGACGCGCGGCATCGACGTCGGCGCCAAGGAGGAGATCTTCGCGCTGATCGACCAGCTGGTGCACCAGGGCTGCGCGGTGCTGATGATCAGCTCCGAGCTGGGCGAGGTGGTGCGCGTCTGCGACCGCGCCTATGTGATGAAGGACCGCCGCATCGCCGGCGAGCTGCCGCAGGACCAACTCTCGGAGGCCAATCTGCTCAGGTTGGCGATGCACCATGGCTGACGCAAGCAATCCCACGATGACGCGCGCACGCCAGGCCGTGCCACTGCACGGCCGTCTGCCCGGCGTGGCCTGGCTGCTGATCGCGTTGCTGCTGCTGTTCGCGGCCACGGCGCCGGGCTTCTTTAGCGGCGCCAATCTGCGCAACGTGATGCTGCAGGCCACCGTGCTGCTGATCCTGGCCCTGCCGATGACCCTGGTGATCCTGACCGAGGGGCTGGACCTGTCGATGGGCGCGGTCCTGTCGCTGTGCACCGTGATGCTGGCGGTGGTGCAGATCTCGACCGGCTCGGTGGGCCTGGGCATCGCCGCGGCCATGGCCACGGCGCTGGCCTTCGGCCTGGCCAACGGCCTGCTGGTGGCCGGCTTCGAGCTGCCGCCCTTCGTCGTCACCCTGGGCACCCTGGGCGCGGCGCAAGGCCTGGCCCTGGTGGTCGCCGAGGACCGCACGACCATGGGCGTGGCCGAGGGCGTGCGCCTGCTGTGGGAAGGCCAGGCCCTGGGCCTGCCGCTGCCGGTCTGGCTGGCGCTGGCGGTCTGGGGCGCGATCCATCTGCTGCTAAACCACAGCCGCTTCGGCGCGCGCATCGTCGCTTTAGGCGGCAACCGCGAGGCGCTGCGCTTCGCCGGCATCCCTGTGCGCGGCTCCCTGGTCCTGGCCTACCTGATCGCCGGCGCCTGCGTCGGCCTGGCGGCCCTGCTGCTGACCGGCCGCATCAACGGCGGCCACCCGACCGCGGCGATCGGCATGGAGTTCGACGCGATCGCCGCGGTCGCCGTCGGCGGCACGGCCTTCGAGCGAGGCAAGGGCGGCATCGGCGGCACGGTCCTGGGCGTGCTGACGGTGGGCGTGATGCGCAACGGGCTCAACCTGCTGTCGATGCCCTCGTCGGTGCAGGTGGCGGCCGTGGGCGCCGTCGTGATCGTCGCGCTGTGGGTCGACGCGCTGAAGCGGAGCAACAAGGCATGAGCAACACCCTGATCGCCCCCTCGCCCGCCGATGGCGGCGCGGCCGGCTTCCACCTGTCCCCCGAGCAGCAGGCGGTGCTGATGCGCCTGCTGGTGCTGGGCGGCATCGCGCTGGCCCTGTCCTTCGCCTCGCCGGCCTTTCTGGGCGGCGCCAACCTGCTCAATGTGCTGCGCCAGGCCGGCCTGATGTTCCTGCTGGCCTCGGGCCTGACCCTGGTGATCCTGTGCGGCGGGCTGGACCTGTCGATCGGCGCCAACGTCGCCCTGTCCGCCTGCCTGGCCGCGACGACCATGAAGGCCAGCGGCTCGGTGGCGCTGGCCTGCGCGGTGGGCGCCGGCTGCGGCCTGGCCGTGGGCCTGCTGAACGGGCTGATGGTGACGCTCTTGCGCATCCCGCCCTTCATCGCCACCTACGGCATGCTGTGGATACTGCACGGCGCGACCTACTGGTACATGAACGGCGAGACCGTGCACGGCTTCCCGCCGGCCTTTCGCGCCCTGGGCAGCGGCTACTGGCTGGGCGTGCCGGTGCCGGTCTACCTGATGGGCCTGGCCCTGCTGGCCGGCACCCTGGCCACCCAGTTCACCACCTGGGGCCAGGAGGTCTATGCCACCGGCGCCAATGCCGAGGCGGCCGCGCTGTCGGGCGTGCCGGTGGCGCGGCACCGCATCACCGTCTACGCGCTCAGCGGCCT
The DNA here is from genome assembly GCF_059418245.1 of Roseateles sp. GW821-FHT09B06. Taxonomy (NCBI): domain Bacteria; kingdom Pseudomonadati; phylum Pseudomonadota; class Betaproteobacteria; order Burkholderiales; family Sphaerotilaceae; genus Roseateles; species Roseateles sp. GW821-FHT09B06. The sequence continues at coordinate 82,855 of NZ_JBWKPM010000017.1, forward strand.
GATGGCCGGCCTGGCCGCCCTGGTCTACCTGGCGCGGCTGAACTCGGCCGAGGGGGATATGGGCGAGGCCCTGACCCTGCAGGCGATCGCGGCCGTGCTGATCGGCGGCACCTCGCTGTTCGGCGGCACCGGCACCCTGATCGGCACCCTGGTCGGCGCGCTGATCCTCACCCTGGTGCTCAACGGCATGAACCTGCTCAGCGTCAGCGCCAACTGGCAGCCGCTGATCACCGGTCTGATCGTGATTCTTTCCGTGCTGTCCGACGCCCTGACGCGCAAGCGCCGCGGCGGCTGAGGCTCCTTCCTTCTTCTTCGACAAAACACAACAGGAGACGACAACCATGACGACCCAGACCCGCTTTCTTGCGATCCCGCTGCTCATGCTGGCCGGTGCCGCGACCACGGCCCAGGCCGACGGCGAGAAGATCGCCGTGTTCACCAAGAACCAGACCAACCCCTTCTTCCAGGTCGTGCGCCAGGGCGCCGACAGCGCGGCCAAGCAGATGAATGCCTCGGTGCAGCACTACATCCCGACCAAGCCTGACAGCATCCCCGAGCAGTTGGCCCAGATCGACGACGTGGTGGTGCGCAAGCCCAGCGCCGTGGTCTTCACGCCGGTCGACTACAAGGCCATGGGCGCCGGCGTCGGCAAGCTCAACGCGGCGGGCATCCCGGTCATCAACGTGACCGACAAGTCCGAGAGCGGCAAGTTCGTCGCCTTCGTCGGCGCCAGCGACTACCAGCTGGGCCTGGTCACCGGCCGCTACCTGCTGCAGGCCCTGGGCGGCAAGGGCTCGGTGGTGGTGCTGGAAGGTGTCAAGGGCTCCCTGGTCAGCGCCGACCGCGTGCGCGGCTATATGGACGCGCTGAAGGAGTTCCCCGGCGTCAGGATGGTGGCCTCGCAACCGGGCAACTTCCAGCGCCTGCAGGGCCTGCAGGTGATGGAGAACCTGATGCAGACCCATGCCCAGATCGACGGCGTGATGGCCGCCAACGACGCGATGGCCACCGGCGCGATCGAGGCGCTGGAAGGCGCCAACCGCAAGTCCCAGGTGGTGGGCATCAACGGCACCAAGGAGGCGGTCGATGCGGTCAAGGCCGGCAAGCTGCTGGCCACCGGCGACTACAACGGCTTCGCCCAGGGCTGCGTGGCCACCCAGATCGCGATCCGCGAGCTGCGCAAGCTGCCGGTGCCCAAGGAGGTGGTGTTCAAGCCCGAGGTGATCCACAAGGGCAACGCCCAGAGCGTCGACATCCCGGCCGACAAGCGCAGTTGCGCCCCCTTCGACGACGCCATCAAGACCTGACTCTCAACGCAAGCGCTGTCCCAGCATGATCTACACCTTCATCCTGATCGACCGGCCCGGCGCCGCCGAGCTGCGCCAGCAGGTGCGGCCCGAGCACAAGGCCTATCTGGGCGCGGTGGCCGAGCGCATCGCCTTCGCCGGGCCCCTGGTCGCCGACGATGGCCAGACCATGATCGGCAGCCTGCTGGCGATCGACTTCGACTCGCGCGCCGCGGCCGAAGCCTGGCTGGCCGTCGAGCCCTTCACCCGCGCCGGCGTCTACGCCAGCCGCACGGTGCAGGCCTTCGTCAACCTCTGGCCGCAGAAGGCGGGCTTTCCGGCCTGAGGCAGCGCCATGATCATCAAGCACATCGTCATGTGGAACGTGCGCGGCGTCTCCAGCGAGGAGCGCCGCAGCAATATCGAGCTGCTGCGGCGCGAGTTCGAGTCGCTGCGCGGCCGCATCCCGGGCCTGCTGCGCCTGGAGATCGGCGTCGACCACAGCCGCATCGACTATGCCTGCGACGTGCTGCTCTACTCCGAGTTCGACTCGCAGGACGCGCTGGACGCCTATGCCAGCCATCCCGAGCATCTGCGCGTCAAGCAGGCCCTGGGCGATCTGCGCATCGCGCGCCACCAGGTCGACTACCGCGTCAACGCGACGCCCGGCTGAACGGCCCGGAATCGCGCGAAGAGGCCGGTGCCGCAGCGGGCTATCGCCGCCACGCTGCGGCGCCCTCCTCAGTGCACGACGCGCCCGAACGAGAACGCCTCGCCCTCGACATTGACCGGGATCAGGTCCTTCGGACCGAAGCGCCCCTGCAGGATCAGCTTCGACAGCGGGTTCTCGATGCGCTGCTGGATCGCGCGCTTCAGCGGCCGCGCGCCGAACACCGGGTCGAAGCCGACCTTGGCCAGCTCGGCCAGCGCCTCCTCGCTGACGTCCAGCTTCATCTCCAGCTTGTCCAGCCGCTGCTCCAGCTGACGCAGCTGGATCCTGGCGATGGACTGGATGTCCTTCCGGTCCAGCGCATGGAAGATCACGGTCTCGTCGATGCGGTTCAGGAACTCGGGGCGGAAATGCGCCTTCACCTCGGTCCACACCGCGTCGCGGATCATCTCCTGCGGCTCGCCGGCCAGCTGCATGATGTGCTGCGAACCGAGGTTCGAGGTCATCACGATCACGCAGTTCTTGAAGTCCACCGTGCGGCCCTGGCCGTCGGTCAGGCGGCCGTCGTCCAGCACCTGCAAGAGCACATTGAACACGTCCGGGTGCGCCTTCTCGACCTCGTCCAGCAGCAGCACGCTGTAGGGCTTGCGCCGCACCGCCTCGGTGAGATACCCGCCCTCGTCGTAGCCCACATAGCCCGGGGGGGCGCCGATCAGGCGCGAGACCGAGTGCTTCTCCATGAACTCGCTCATGTCGATGCGCACCATATGGTCCTCGCTGTCGAACAGGAAGCCCGCCAGGGCCTTGCACAGCTCGGTCTTGCCGACGCCGGTGGGGCCGAGGAACAGGAATGAACCCAGCGGACGGTTCGGGTCCGACAGGCCCGCGCGGCTGCGGCGGATCGCATCGGCCACCGCGGTTATCGCCTCGTCCTGGCCGACCACGCGCTCGTGCAGGCGGCCTTCCATCTGCAAGAGCTTGTCGCGCTCGCCCTGCATCAGCTTGGACACCGGAATGCCGGTGGCGCGCGCGACCACCTCGGCGATCTCCTCGGCGCCGACCAGGGTGCGCAGCAGCTGCGCCCGGGTGCCGGCCTTGCCGGCCTTGCCCAGCTCCTTGTCCTGCGCCTCCTTCAGGCGCTTCTCCAGCTCCGGCAGCTTGCCGTACTGCAGCTCGGCCACCTTGTTGAAGTCGCCCTTGCGCTTCAGTTCCTCGATCTGGAAGCGGATGCGGTCGATCTCTTCCTTCACATGGGCGCTGCCCTGGGCCTGGGCCTTTTCATGGGTCCAGATCTCTTCCAGGTCGTTGTACTCGCGCTGCAGCTTCAGCAGTTCTTCCTCGATCAGCGCGAAGCGTTTCTGCGAGCCCTCGTCCTGCTCCTTGCGCACGGCCTCGCGCTCGATCTTCAGCTGGATCATGCGGCGGTCCAGCTTGTCCATCACCTCGGGCTTGGAGTCGATCTCGATCTTGATCTTGGCCGCGGCCTCGTCGATCAGGTCGATCGCCTTGTCGGGCAGGAAGCGGTCGGTGATGTAGCGATGCGAGAGTTCGGCCGCGGCCACGATGGCCGGGTCGGTGATCTCGACGCCATGGTGCACCTCGTACTTCTCCTGCAGCCCGCGCAGGATCGCGATCGTGGCCTCGACCGTGGGCTCGTCGACCAGCACCTTCTGGAAGCGCCGCTCCAGCGCGGCATCCTTCTCGACATACTTGCGGTACTCGTCCAGGGTGGTCGCGCCGATGCAGTGCAGCTCGCCGCGCGCCAGCGCGGGTTTCAGCATATTGCCGGCGTCGATCGCGCCCTCGGCCTTGCCGGCGCCGACCATCGTGTGCAGCTCGTCGATGAAGAGGATGATGCGGCCCTCGTCGAGCGCCACCTCCTTCAGCACGGCCTTCAGCCGCTCCTCGAACTCGCCGCGGAACTTGGCGCCGGCCAAGAGCCCCGCCATGTCCAGCACCAGCACGCGCTTGTCCTTCAGGGTCTCGGGCACCTCGCCGTTGACGATGCGCTGCGCCAGGCCCTCGACGATTGCAGTCTTGCCGACGCCCGGCTCGCCGATCAGCACCGGGTTGTTCTTCGAGCGGCGCTGCAAGACCTGGATCGCGCGGCGGATCTCGTCGTCGCGGCCGATCACCGGGTCCAGCTTGCCAAGCTTCGCGCGCTCGGTCAGGTCCAAGGTGTACTTCTTCAGCGCCTCGCGCTGGCCCTCGGCCTCCTGGCTGTCGACCTTCTGGCCGCCGCGCACGGCTTCCACCGCGCTCTCCAAGGCGCGGCGCGTCAGGCCATGGCCGCGCGCCACGCCGGCCAGATCGCTCTTCGCATCGGCCAGGGCCAGCAGGAACATCTCGCTGGCGATGAAATGGTCGCCGCGCTTGGCGGCCTCCTTCTCGGCCGTCTGCAAGAGGCCCACCAGATCGCGGCCGGGCTGCACCTGCTGGCCCTCGCCCTGCACCTGGGGCAGGCCGGCCAGGACGGTGTCGAGCGCCGTTTTCAGCGCCGGCACCTTCACGCCGGCGCGCTCCAAGAGCGCACGTGGCCCGTCGGCCTGGGCCAGCATGGCCGAGAGCAGATGGGCCGGTTCGATATAGGGGTTGTCGTTGGTGACGGCCAGGCTCTGGGCCTCGGCCAGGGCTTCCTGGAAGCGGGTGGTCAGCTTGTCGACTCGCATGGAATGAAAACCTCCGTTGGCGAGCAAATGGGCCTGCGAAGCCCGATTTCAAGGGCTCAGGGTCTGAGCCAGATCAACGGCGTCAAGCCTGCATCAGCTTCAGGCCCAGTGCCGCCGCGCCCAGCGAGCCCAGCACATGAGCCGCCCCATGCGCCAGCGCCAGGCCGAACTCGCCGCGCTGCAACAGGCTCAGCGATTCGCCCGAGAAGGCCGAGAAGGTGGTCAGGCCGCCCAGAAAGCCGGTCACCAGCAGCAGCTTCAGCAGCTCGTTGGGCTGGCGGCCGAAGTATTCCAGCGCCATGCCGATCAGCAGGCCGCCGACCAGGTTCACCAGCAGGGTGCCGAGCGGAAAACCGCCCCAGCCGGCATTGAGCCAGACCCCGGCGCGCCAGCGTGCCAGCGCGCCCAGCATCGCGCCGAGGGCCACGGCCAATGCGCTCGCGATCATGAACCCGAGTTCCCCGCCTCGATGCCCCAGCGCGCCAGTGCCGCATCGTCGGCCACCCGGGCATCCACCCAATGGGCGCCGGCCTCGGTGTGCTCCTTCTTCCAGAACGGGGCCTGGGTCTTCAGATAGTCCATCAGGAACTCGCAGGCCTGGAAGGCCTGGCCACGATGCCGGCTCGCCACCAGCACCAGCACGATCTGCGCGCGCGGCGCCAGCGGCCCGACGCGGTGGATCACCCGCGCGGCACGGATGTCGAAGCGGGCGAACGCCGCGTCGATCATGCGCTCGATCGCCGCCTCGGTCATGCCGGGGTAATGCTCCAGCTCCATCATCCGGATCGCCTGGCCGCCACTCGCCTCGCGCACCGTGCCGACGAAACCGACCACCGCGCCGATCTCGCCGTCGGCGGCCCGCAGACGCTCGGTTTCGACGCCGAGGTCGAAATCCTCGGTCTGGATGGCTACGCGATGCTCGGATGGGCTGGACATGGCCAGCATTGTGGCATCGGCGGCCACGACGGCGGCACTCGCCGAATCCGTGCGTTTTCCGCACCCGCCGCCGCCGTCTCGGGGCCGGCCCGGGCCACGCGCCGGGGTTCTTCTTGTTACATTCCGCCCCCTGTGCAGGGACGGAAGCACAAACGATGACCGCCGAACGACAACAGCAGCGGGCCGAGCCGGACACGGTGCGCGACCCACCTACCGAGCAGGCGCTGGAGCAGGGCCGCAGGGACCTGAGTGCCGCCCGTTACCGCGCCGCCTACGACCTGTTCATGCAGGCCAGCCAGCGCGCCCATGACGCCGGTGCGCTGGCCAGCGAGGCGCGCGCCCTGGCCCTGCTGGCCTATGCCGCCGCCACGCTGGGCCACAGCGAGGAGGCCATCGAGACCGCGATGCTGGCTTCCCGGCTGGCGCGCGCCTGTCCGGCCGACACCGCGCTGGGCATCCAGGTCGGCAACTACCTGGGCATCGCCCTGCTCTGGAACGGCAGCCACGAGGGTGCCGAGGCGGTGCTGGCCCAGACCTACGAGCAGGCCAAGCAGGACGCGCGCGGCGGCCTGTTCTGGCATCCGCAGATCAACCGCGGCCTCAACGAGGCCTACCGGCTGTTCGCGCTGCGCCATATGGCGCGGCAGGCACCGCAGCCGCGCCGTCTGCAGACCATGCTGGACGCCCTGGAGGCCCATGCCGCCACCCGCCCCATGGCGCCCGAGCCGGCGCCACTGATGGCGCGTGGCCTGGGCACCTGGCTGCGCTCGCTGGCGGCCGCCTGGGCCGGCGACGCGGCCATGGCACGCCTGCACGAGCAGGATCTGCTGAGCGTGTGCAGGAGCCATGAGGAGGTACCGATGCTGGCCGCCATGGCCCATTGGCTGCGCGCCGAGCTGGCGCTGGGCAGCGGCCGCCATGGGGAGGCCCTGCGGGCCGCGCGCAAGCTGAGCCTGCTGACCCTGGGCATCAACCACCAGCCGCTGCAGCGCATCGCGCTGCTGCTGCAGGCCGATCTGCACGAGATGAGCGGCCGCCCCGCCGCGGCGCTGGAATGCCTGCGCCAGCAGCAGCAGCGCGAACACCAGCTGCGCCAGGTCAGCATGCACCACCGCCGCAACGTGGCGGCGCTGCGCTTCGAGCTGCGCCAGCACAAGCAGGAGGTGCAGAGCCTCAAGCACAGCACCGAGCTGCTGCAGCGCCTCTCGATGGAGGACGCGCTGACCGGGCTGGCCAACCGCCGCAGCCTGGAGCGGCTGCTGGGGCAGGCGCTCGAACAGAGCGCGGACGAGGCGCTGTTCGTCGCGGTGGTCGACGTGGACCAGTTCAAGTCGGTCAACGACCGCCACTCGCATCAGGTCGGCGACCTCGTGCTCAAGACCCTGGCCGGGCTGTTCCAGCAGTTGCTGCGCGGCGAGGACCTGGCCGGCCGCTGGGGCGGCGACGAGTTCGTGCTGGCCTTCCGCGCGGCCGACGGGCCCCAAGCCCAGGCGGTGGCCGAGCGGCTGCGCCGCGCGGTGCTGCTGCATCCCTGGGAGGCGCTGGCGCCGGGCCTCGCCGTCAGCATCAGCCTGGGCCTGACCGAGGCGCGCCCCGGCGACGATCTGGATGCCCTGCTGTTGCGCAGCGACCTCGGCATGTATGCACACAAGCGCCAGCGGCGCCTATAGTCTGACCCATGCGATCCGTCCTGGTCCGCCCGACGAAAAAAACCAAAAAGCAGCCGCTCATCTGACCGGCGCTGCTGCCGTGCTCGGATGAGCCGGCAGCCCCCGCGTCCACGCTTTCTCCCCCGCGCCGCCCGCTCGCCCGTTCACGGTTTCCTGGTCGAACCCACAGGAGAAAACCCGTGTCCGCGCCATATCCCCATCACGACAACTACAAGGGCCTCTGGATCCCCCTGGTCACGCCGCTGCGGCATGATGCCGTCGATCATGGCGCGCTCGCGCGCCTGGTGGCGCGGCTGCGCGCCGACGGCGTGCGGGGCTTCGTCGCCTGCGGCAGCACCGGGGAGGCGGCCCTGCTCGAGCCGCAGGAGCAGGATGCCGTGCTGGAAACCGTCTGCGAGGCCGCCGCCTCGGGGCCCGATCCGCTGCCCGTGATCATGGGTGTCTCCGGCCCCCGGCCGGGGCCGGTGGCCATGCGCATGGAGGAACTGGCCAAGCGCTTTCCGGTCCATGCCTTCCTGCTGCCGCCGCCCAGCTATATCCGCCCCTCGCAGCAGGGCCTGCTGAACTTCTTCAATCAGATCGCCGACGGCACGCCGGCCCCGCTGGTGCTCTACGACATCCCCTACCGCACCGGCGTCAAGATCGAGCTGCCCACCCTCCTGAAGCTGGCCGAGCACCCGCGCATCCAGGCGCTGAAGGACTGCGGCGGGCAGATCCAGTCCACCCAGGCCCTGATCAACGACGGCCGCCTGGCCGTGCTGGCCGGCGAGGACCACAACATCTTCCCCACGCTCGCGCTGGGCGGGGCCGGCGCCATCGCGGCCAGCGCCCATCTGCTGACGCCGGCCTATGTGCGGCTGGTCCGGGCCCTGGCCGAGGAGCACCCCGAGGCGGCGCGGCAATGCTGGCGGGCGCTGACGCGCTGGATCAATCTGTGCTTCGCCGAGAGCAATCCGGCGCCGATCAAGGCGGTGCTGGCGCGGCTCGGCCTGCTGCACAACGAGCTGCGCGCGCCGTTGCATCCGGCCTCGCCGGAGCTCGAGGCCAGACTCTGGGAAGCCTACCGGCAGGCCGAGGAACAACTGGCGGCAAGCCAGGCCTGTTGACACTACGGCAGCAGGTCGCGTTGTGACCAGAAAGGCCGGCCCGCGATCTGGCGACAATGCGCTCCATCGCCCGACGCCCAACCCGACGACCAACCCCGGTGCCCGCCCGCCCAACGTTCTCGCCGCCCCGCCGCCGCTCCCTGGCCCTGTGCATGATCCTGGGCCTGCTGGCGGCTTGGTGGGCGGGGCCGGCACGAGCCCTGGACCCGGCCCTGAGCCTGGCGCAGCTGCATCACACCGCCTGGCGCGGCGACGATGGCGCGCCGACCCATGTGCTGGCGCTGGCCCAGACCCGCGACGGCTATCTGTGGCTGGGCACCGGCGGCGGCCTGTTCCGCTTCGACGGCATGCGCTTCGAGCCCATCCGGGAGGTTCGCGGGCAGGCGCTGCCGCCGGGCAGCATCTCCGCCCTGCAGGCCGTTTCGAACGGGCGGCTGCTGATCGGCTACCGCCATGGCGGCATCAGCATCCTGGGCCCACAAGGCCTGGTCCACCACCGCGAGCGCGACGGCCTGCCCTTTGGCAATGCCTGGGCCTTCGCGGAGGATGGCGAGGGCGGCCTCTGGGCCGCCTTCACCGGCGGCCTGGCCCGGCTCAGCGACGGGCGCTGGCAGCGCTTCGCGCTGGACGGCGAGCCCGTGCCCTTCCGCACCCTGCTGGTCGACCCGCAGGGCAATGTATGGGTCACGGCCAAGACCGGCGCCTATGTGCGCCCGCGTGGCGCGGCCGCGTTCCGGCGTGTGGACGCCGATCTGCCGGCCTATCCCTTCCTGTCGCTGGCGCCGGACGGCCGGGTCTGGGCCGCGGACTTCAAGCGCCAGCGCATCGGCGCCCTGGTGCGCGAGGGCGAGCGCTTCCGCTCCGTGCCGGAGCGCGAGCGCCTGCCCTTCCCGGCCAACGGCGACCAGCATTGGTTCAACTCCGACGGCAGCCTGTGGATACGCAGCGGCGACGGCGTGCTGCGCCTGCCGTACCCGCAGGCCGGTACGGCAGGCCGCGCAGCACCGACCCAGAGCTTCGGCATCGCCCAGGGCCTCAGCGGCGAGTTCCACTGCCTGCTGGAGGACCGCGAGGGCAATGTCTGGATCGGCACCGCCGGCGGGCTGGACCGCTTCAGGGTCGGCCATGTGCGGCGCGTCGCGCTCGGCGCCCAGGACGGCAGCGTCGGCGTCGCGCCGGCCGGGCAGGGGCGCGTGTGGGCGACGACGGACTTCGGCGGGCTGTTCCGTGTCGGCCCTGCGGACGGGGCGGTCGAGACCTTCCCGGCCGTCGGCCGGCGCGCCTCCCATCTGCATCGCGACCGCCTGGGGCGGCTCTGGATCGGCTCGCGCGGCGCGCTGTGGATGCTTGACGCGCAGGGGCGCGCCCGGCAGGTAGCGCGCCCGGATGCCGGCGACGACAGCCCGCCGCTGGCCTTCGCGCCCGTGCATGCGATCGGTCTGGACCGCAGCGGCGCGCTCTGGACCTCCCTGGTCGTCAAGGGCACCTACCGGCGGGTCGGCGAGCGCTGGCAAGCCGTGCCGGCGGACCAGGGCGCCCGCCTGATGTCGATGGGCAACGACGCCGAGGGGCGGCTGTGGCTGGGCTATATCGACCGCGGCGCGCTGCGCGTGGACGGCGACGCGGCGCTCCCCTTCGGACCGCACAACGGCCTGGACATCGGCGCCGTGATGGCCATCAGCGCCCGCGGTCCGCGGGTCTGGCTGGGCGGCCAGCGCGGCCTGGCCCTGTACGACGGCCGCGCGATGCGCACGCTGAGCTTCAAGGGCATGGAGGCGCCGAGCGTGGTCTCGGGCATCGTCGAGACGGCGGCCGGCCAGCTGTGGATCAACGCCGCCAACGGCCTGACCCGCATCGAGGCCGGCGACTGGCAGCGCGCCCTGGCCGAGCCCGCGCACCGGGTGCGCGCCGAGCGCTTCGACGCGCTGGACGGCCTGCTGGGCAGCGCCAGCCAGGTGCGGCCCCTGCCCTCGCTGGTCGAGGCCGACGACGGCAAGCTGTGGATGGCCCTGCCCAGCGGCCTGTTCGTCCTCGACCCCGCCCGCCTGCAGCGCAATCGGCTGCCGCCGCCGGTGCTGATCCAGGCCCTCATCGCCGACGGCCGGCGCCACGAACCCGACGCGGCGCCCGAACTGCCGGTGGGCAGGGCCGATCTGCGCATCGAGTACACCGCGACCAGCCTGACGATCCCGCAGCGCGTGCGCTTTCGCTACAAGCTGGAGGGCTATGACGAGGACTGGCGCGATGCCGGCACCCGGCGGGAAGCGGTCTACACCCAGGTCGGCCCGGGTCGCTATGTATTCCGCGTGATCGCCGCCAACAACGACGGGGTGTGGAACGAACAGGGCGCCAGCATGGCCTTCAGCGTGCCCCCGGCCTTCTGGCAGACCCGCTGGTTCGCGGCCCTGGGCCTGGCGCTGGTGGCCCTGCTCGCCTGGGCGCTGTACCGGCTGCGCATCCGGCAGATCTCGGCGCGGCTGCGCGAGCGCCTGGGCGAACGGCTGCGCGAGCGCGAACGCATCGCCCGCGAGCTGCACGACACGCTGCTGCAGGGCGTCACCGGGCTGACCCTGCAGGTCGAGGCGACGGTCCAGCAGATGCCCCGGGGCTCGCGGCTGCGCGAGGATCTGGAGCGCGTGCTGAACCAGGCGGAGCAGGTCATCATCGAGGGCCGCGACCGCGTCAGCGAGCTGCGTGCCACGCCGCCCTCGCTGCCGGATGCGCTGGCGCTGGCCTGCAGCCAGCTGGCCGAGTTCTTTGCCGGACCGAGCTGCCGCTTCAAGCTCAGCGGCCGCCCGCGCGCGCTCGACGCGCGGGCGGCCGAGGAGGCCGAGTTCATTGCCCGCGAAGCGCTCTCGAACGCCCTGCGCCATGCCGGCGGGCAACAGGTGACGGTGCAGCTGCGCTTCGGCCGCGACAGGCTGGCCCTGCGGGTGCGCGACGACGGCCATGGCTTCGACGCCGAAGGCGGCGAGCCTGCGGGACATTTCGGGCTGGCCGGCATGCGGGAGCGGGCGCGCCGCATCGGCGCCAGACTGACGATACGCTCCGATGCCCGCGGCACCGAGGTGCTGCTGCAGGTGTCGGCCGCCACCGCCTACCGAGCGGCCGGGCCGCTCACAGCGGACGCGCCAGCAGGCTGAACTCGATCACCAGCTCGTCCTGCACCGCCAGCAGGCCGCCGGCCACGCTGAAGGGCTGCAGCCCCAGCTCGCTGTGCCGCAGCACGAAACTGCCGTCGATGCGCTGCAGGCCGCCCGCCTGCTCGTGCAGGGTCAGCGGCAGGGTCAGCGCATGGCTGCGCCCGGCCAGGCTGATCTCGACCCGGGCCGCCAGCTTGGGCGCTTCGCCGGCCAGTGCCAGCAGGCGCAGGCCCAGCTCGGGATGGCGTGCCGCATCGAGACCACCCGCCGACAGCATATTGGCGCGCGTGGCGGCTACCGCCTCGCTGCCGAGGGGCGCGGCAAAGCCCCCGCCGGTGGCCGCGCGCAGCGCCGGGTCGTCGAGCTGCAGATCCTCCAGGCGCAGACGCAGCTCGAAGCGCGCCTGCGCCAGGGCCTCCGGCCACAAGAGCCAGGCCTCGAAGCGCGGCGCCGTCAGCAGATGGTTGTGCCCCAGCCGGGCCGCGCGCCCGGCGCGGAACACATAGACCCGCACGGCCGACTGGGCCGGGTCGATGCGGTAGAGCCGGCCGCCCAGTTGATCCCGCAGTGCGGCAAAGCGCGGCGCGAGTGCGAGCGCCGGCAGCACCTCCCGGGGCGCGGCCGGCGGCGGCAGCGGTCCGGTCGCACAGCCGGCGAGCAGCAGGGCCGGCCAGAGCATGAGGAGAATGCGGTGCTTCATGAGCGGCTCAGGGCCCGCAGCGCCGCCAGGTCCAGCAGTTCGATCTCGCCGTAATGCACCGCCAGCAGGCCGCGATCGGCCAGCGCATGCAGGGCCTTGCTGACGGTCTGGCGGCTCACGCCCATCATCAGCGCCAGTTGCTCCTGCGGCAGGCGGATGCGCCGGCGCGGCGCGGTGTGTCCGTAGCCCTCGGCCAGCAGGGCCAGGCGCTTGGCCAGACGTTGCTGCAGCGGCAGCTGGGCGATGTCCTCCAGCACCTCGAAGGCGAGGCGCAGCTTGGCGCAGGCCAGCCGTGCCAGATCGCGCCAGCAGGCCGGATGCGCCTCCAGCCAGGCCTGCAGCTCGGCATGGGGCAGCAGCCAGACGCTGCTCGGCCCGTCGGCGACCGCATCATGGGTGCGCGGCAAGCCGTCCAGCAGCGAGATCTCGCCGAACCACTGGCCCGGCTCGAGCCAGGCCAGCAGGCTGGCCGAACCGTCGGCCTGCGCCGCGCCGACGCGCAGCGCCCCTTCCAGCACGCAGCACAGGTCCTCGGCCTGGCCGCCGCGCTCGAACAGGGCCTGGCCGGGGCTCAGGCGCACGCGCCGACCGCCCGCCAGCAACTGCGCCTGCAGCCGCGCATCGCAGCCGGCGAACCAGGGATTGGCGCGCAGCAACTCCGCTTCGGCTGGGCTCAGGGGGGACTGGGGCATAGGGAAAACGGCGAGGCCAAAAGTTGGGATTTTGACAGTCGGGCGCAGAGCTGCTGAACTAGCATCAAGTCATTCGAAATCGGAGAAAAGCCATGGCCGCCAGTCCCTTCCGCCCCGCGCTGGATCTGATGGTGCAGTACGCCCGCTACCACCGCGACCGCCGCAACATCGCCACCCATTTTGTCGGCATCCCGCTGATCGTGTTCGCGATCGGCATCCTGCTGGCGCGCGCCCAGTTCGGGCTGGGCGGCTACGCGCTGAGCGCCGCCTGGCTGCTATGGGGCCTGTCCACCATCTGGTACCTGACGCGCGGCAATCTGGTGCTGGGCCTGGCCACGGCCGGGGTCAATGCAGTGCTGATGGCGCTGGCCGAACCCTTCGCGGCCGGCTCGGCCGCATCCTGGCTCGCCTGGGGCATCGGCGCCTTCGTGCTGGGCTGGATCATCCAGTTCGTCGGCCATTACTACGAGGGCAAGAAGCCGGCCTTCGTCGATGACCTGGTCGGCCTGCTGGTGGGCCCGATGTTCGTGGTCGGCGAGGCGCTGTTCGCGCTGGGCTGGGGGCGCGGCCTGCTGGCCGAGATCGAGCAACAGGCCGGCCCGACGCATCTGCGCGACCTGGCCCACCCTGCCGCGTGAGCGCCCTGCCCTCGCCGAGCGGGCCCGTCCTGGTGATGGGTGCCGGCTCGATCGGCTGCTTCCTGGGCGGCGCGCTGGCGGCCGCCGGGCTGGAGGTGCATTTCGTCGCCCGGCCGCGCGTGCTGCAGGCCCTGCGCGAGCGCGGCCTGACGATCAGCGATCTGGAGGGCCGCCGGCAAGACCTGGCCCCGGGCGGCCTGCGGCTGCACGAGGCCCCGCCCGCCGGGCTGAACCCGGCACTGACCCTGCTGTGCGTGAAGAGCGGCGCCACCGCCGACGCGGCCCGCCAGCTCGCCGCGGCCCTGCCCGCCGGCAGCGTGGTCGTGTCGATGCAGAACGGCGTGGGCAATGTGGAGCGGGCCCGCGAGGCGGCGCCGGGGCTGCAGTGGCGCGCCGGCATGGTGCCCTTCAATGTGGCCGAGCTGGCGCCGGGCCACTATCACCGCGGCACCGCCGGAGGTCTGGCGGCCGAGCAGGACGCGGCGCTGGAGGCGCTGCGCCCGGCCTTCGCGGGCTTCGGCCTGTCGCTGCGGCTGAAAAAGGACCTGCGCCCCGTCCAGTGGGGCAAGCTGCTGATCAACCTGAACAACCCGGTCAATGCGCTGTCGGGCCGGCCGCTGCGCGCCGAGCTGCTGGAGCGCGGCTACCGGCGCTGCTTCGCGGCGCTGCAGACCGAGGCACTGGAGGTGCTGCAGGGCGCCGGCATCGCCGTGGCGCCGGTCACGCCGGTGCCGCCGGAGCGTTTCGCGGCGCTGCTGCGCCTGCCGACGCCGCTGTTCCGGTTGCTGGCCGCGCGCATGCTGAAGATCGACGCCAAGGCGCGCTCCAGCATGGCCGACGACCTGGCCCTGGGCCGCACGACCGAGATCGACGCGCTGTGCGGCGAGGTGGTGCGGCTGGCGCGGCGCGAGGGGCGCCAGGCGCCGCTGAACGCGCGCATGCAGGCCCTGGTGGAGGCCTGGTCGCAGCGGCCGCAGCCCTATGGGCCGCGGGAGCTGGAGGAGGCGCTGGGGCTGCGTTAGCGGCCGGCCTCTCGGACCGGCAGGGGGCTATCTCAGACGAAGATCCAGTACAGCAGCCCCAGGATGAGGGCCCATTTGCCGATGTAGTAGGTCGGCCGGCTCTTCTTCTTCAGTTCCTTGCCCCAGATGCGGATCTTGTAGGCATAGAAGAAGAACTTGTTGAGCGCGCCGACCGGTTCGCCCTCGACGTTCTGGGTGGCCGAGGCCGTCATCACCAGGCGCGCGAACCCGCGGTTGAACCAGCGCACCGGCGCGAAATACAGCGGCCGCTCGACGTCGCAGAACAGGATCACGCGCTGCTGCTCGGTCGTGTTCTCGGCGTAGTGAATGAAGGTCTCGTCGAACAGCACCGCCTCGCCGTCCTTCCAGTGGTAGCGCTGGCCGTCCACCTCGATGAAGCAGCCGGGCGAGTTGGGCGTGGTCAGGCCCAGGTGGTAGCGCACCGAGCCGGCATAGGGGTCGCGGTGGCGTACCAGGCGGCTGCCGGGCGGCAGCGAGGCGAACATCGCGGCCTTCACCGTCGGGATCTGGCGCAGCAGCTCCACGGTCTTCGGGCACAGCGCCTTGGCCGAGGCCAGGTCCTCGCCGTACCACTTCAGGTAGAAGCGCTTCCAGCCGGTGCGGAAGAAGGAGTTGAAGCCGATGTCGTTGTAGGTCGACGCAGCCTTGATCTGGCCCTCGTCGTTGAGCTTGAGCGCCTCCTCGCGGATCGTCTGCCAGTTCTGCTGCAGCAGTTCCAGCTCCTTGAACTGCTTGGCGTCCAGATAGGGCGTGGCCGGTGCGCGCGAGAACAGGTACATCAGCGCGTTCACCGGCGCGATCAGCACCGTGAAGTCGGTCAGCGCGCGCGCCAGGCGAAAGCGCACCTTGCCGCGGTAATGGGCGTAGAGCGCCGAGGCAACAAAGACCATCAGCACCCAGTAGCGCAGGGGAATAGACGACATCGCGCCCGTCCTTCTCGGAAACCGTGAAAGCCGGGATTATCGGTCCCGCGCGAGAAACGCGCCTAAACCAGGCTACCGAGGATCACGCTGGAGGCCTTGAACAGGGCCGTGACCGGCCGGCCCGGCGCCAGGTCCAGCGCCTGCGCGCTGGCCTGGGTGATGGTGGCGGCCAGGCTCTGGCCGCCACCGATGTCCAGCAGCACCTCGGCATTGACCGCGCCCGGCGTCACGGCCAGCACCGTCCCGGCCAGCTGGTTGCGCGCCGAGAGCTTGGCGCCCTCCAGCTCGGTGGCCAGCAGCACCGAGCTGGACTTGACCAGCGCGAAGGCCGTGGCGCCCAGCTTCAGGCCCAGCTGCTCGGTGCTTTCGCGGGTGATGATGGCCACGATCGTGGCGCCGCCCGGCAGGGTCAGTTGCACCTCGTCGTTGACCGCGCCGGCCCGGTAGCCGCTGACCTGGCCGACGAACTGGTTGCGCGCACTGGTCTTCATGTTCAGCATCCTCAGCAGCTGGAAATCGCGCGAGAGGTCGGCGCCCTCCGCGCTGAGCTGGCGCACGAAGCGCTGGTGCACCGCCTCGATCTGCGCAAAGCGCTCGGCCAGTTGGCGGCCGCGTTCGGTCAGCCGGGTCGAGCCGCCGCCGCGCCCGCCGGTGCTGCGCTCGACCAGCGGGGCGCCGGCCAGGTTGTTCATCTGCTCCACCGCGTCCCAGGCCGCCTTGTAGCTCAGCCCGACCGCCTTGGCCGCCCGCGTGATCGAACCCTGCGCGCCGATCGCGCGCAGCAGCTCGATGCGGTTTGCGCCGCCCAGCTTCGCGCCGCCCACACTGAGCCACAGGCTGCCATGCAGCGCCAGGTCCTTGCTTGTCTTGCGCTCCGTCACCGCATGCGCCCCTCGTCCATCTGCAGCACGGCCTCGCCCAGGCGCTGCACATCGGCCTCGTCGTGGGTGATCAGGAGCATCGGCAGGTTCAGCCCGGCCTGCAAGTCCGCCAATTCGTCGCGCAGGCGCGCACGCAGCGCGCTGTCCAGCGCCGCGAAAGGTTCGTCCAGCAGCAGCGCGCGCGGACCGGCCACCAGGGCGCGCGCCAGGGCCGTGCGCTGGCGCTGGCCGCCCGAGAGCTGCTCGGGATAGTGACGCGCCAGCGGCTTGAGCCCGAAGGCGCCCAGCCAGCGCTCGACCTCCGGATGCTCGAGATGGCGCGCGGGATTGCGCCAGCCGCCCTGCAGGCCGAAGGCGATGTTCTGCAGCACCGTCAGATGCGGAAACAGCGCATAGTCCTGGAACACATAGGCCAGGCCGCGCTCGCGCGCCGGCACATCGATGCCGGCCCGGTCATCCAGCAAGACCTGACCCTGCACCCTGACATGGCCGGCGTCCGCGCGGGTCAGGCCGGCCATGACCTTCAGGGTCTGGCTCTTGCCCGCGCCCGAGGGGCCGAACAGCACCAGGCGGCGCGCATCGCTGCGGAACGCGGCCCACAGCTCGAAACGCCGCCCCGCATGCACGAAGGCGCGGCGCACGTCGACGTCCCAGATCATCGCGTCACTCCCGCCACGCGCCCCGGCGCCAGGCGGCCGGCGCTCAGCAGCACGACGATGCAGGTGATCGAGGTCACCAGCACCAGGAAATTGGCCGTGCCGTCCTGGCCCGCCTGCACGGCCTCGTAGACCGCCACCGACAGGGTCTGGGTCTTGCCCGGGATGCTGCCGGCCACCATCAGGGTGGCGCCGAACTCGCCGGTGGCGCGCGCAAAGGCCAGCAGCACACCGGCCAGGATGCCGCGCCAGGCCAGCGGCAGGGTGACGCGGAAGAACAGCGCCGTCTCGCTCAGGCCTAGCACGCGCGCGGCCTGCTCCAGCTGCGGGTCCACCGCCTCGAAGGCGGCGCGCGCCGACTTGAACACCAGCGGGAAGGCCACGATAGTGGCCGCGATCACCGCGCCCTGCCAGGTGAAGATCAGGTTGATGCCGAATTCGGCCTGCAGCCAGGCGCCCAGCGGGCCGTTGCGGCCGATCAGCACCAGCAGGTAGTAGCCCAGCACCGTGGGCGGCATCACCATCGGCAGGGTCAGCAGCGCATCCAGCAGCTCACGCCCCGGGAAGCACAGCCGTGCCAGCGCAAAGCCGACGCCCACGCCCAGCAGCAGATTCAGCGCGGTGGCCCAGCCTGCCACCTTCAGGGTCAGCAGCAGTGGAACCCAGGCCTCGCCCATCAGGGTTGGCCGAAGCCGTAGCGGGCGAGCACCGCCTGCGCCTGCGGGCTTAGCACGAAGGCCACGAACCTGCGTGCCTGCTCAGCCTGCGGGCTGGCCGCCACCGGAGCGATCGGATAGAGCACCGGGCTCTCGGTCGGCACGGTCAGCGCCACCCTCACCTTGTCGGGCAGCAGGGCCGCGTCGGTGGCATAGACGAAGCCGGCATCGACCTCGCCGCGCGCCACATAGTCCAGCGCCTGGCGCACGTTCTGCGCGGCGATCATCTTGGGCGCGATCGCGCCCCACAGATTCGCCTTCTCCAGCACGGCCTTGGTGTAGCGCCCCACCGGCACGCTGGCCGGCAGGCCGATCGCGACCCGTCCATAGACTGGCCGGGCCAGGTCAGCCACGGCCCTGGGCGCCGCGGTCCTGGCGGCGCTGGGCACGATCAGCACCAGGCTGTTGGAGACGAAGTTCCTGCGCTCGGCCGCCTTCACCAGGCCCTGCTGCTGCGCCTGGCCCATGGTCTCCTGATCGGCGCTGGCAAACACATCGGCCGGCGCCCCCTTCGCGATCTGCTGCAGCAGCGCACCCGAGGCGCCGAAATTGAACTGCAGCTTGCTGCCCGGGTACTGCGCCTCGTAGAGCGGGCCCAGCTCGCGGAAGGCCTGGGTGAGGCTGGCGGCGGCCGAGACGGTCAGTTCGGCGGCCCCGGCCAGGCCGCTCAGCAGCAGGCCGGCCAGGCCAAGGACGATGCGGGAAGCGGGAGTCTTCATCGCGATGCGGCGTCGGGTGTCGTTATGTACAAGTGTACACATCGAAATCCGGCGCAGCTTCACCCGCAATGACGGCAGCGCTGTATCGACAACTAAATAACGTTGGCGGACGGCCGTCAAGCCTGCGGATCCTGCCCCCAGGGCTGCAGCGCCACCTCCGGCCCCGGCTTGCGCGAGGGGCCGCTGGGCGTCTTGGCCGGGGTGCCGAGCGACACCCAGCCGACCAGGGTCTCGCCCGGCGCGCAGAAGGCCGCGGCGATCTGCGGGTTGCGCACCTTGGCGCCGCTGAGCATCTTGCCGCCGTAGCCCAGCAGATGGGCGGCCGTCAGGAACTGCGCCAGCGCCCCGCCCAGCGCCGCCCATTGCTCATGGGCCGGCACCTGCGGATGACCGAGGTCGATGCGCGCCACCACGGCCACCGTGACCGGCGGCTTCAGCGCGCGCTCGGCATCCAGCGCCACCCCCGCCTCGTCCTTGCCCGCCGCGCGTGCCGCGTCGGCGAACAACTCGGCCATGCGCTGACGCGCCGCGCCGCGCACGACCTTGAAACGCCAGGGCAGCAGTTCGCCGTGATCGGGCGCCCGCAGCGCGGCCTGCGTCATCAGCGCCAGCTCCGCATCGCTGGGCCCGGGCTCCAGCAGGTATTTCGGCCCCACCGAATAGCGCCCCAGCAGGGCTTGCAGGGCCAGTTCCTGTGCTTCGTTCATGACCCGACTTTACGGCGATCCCGGCCTCGTGGCGGAGGGGAATGGGAGTCGAACCCACCCGGCGGCGCATGGCGCCACCCACCGGGTTTGAAGCCCGGCCGACACACCGGTGTCGTCTCCCCTCCGCAGAACCTATGGTCCGCGCCCTCAGGTCTGTGACGCGTCGGCCCGCCCCTCGTCGAGGAACAGCGCCGATTCGCCGCGCAGCCGGTGCACGTCGCCGACGCGGCGCAGCAACCCGACACGATCGAAATATTCCAGCAGCTGGATCGCGCGCTTGCGACCCAGGCCGGTGGCGTCGCGGAAGTCCGCGGCCAGCACCTGCCCCTCCCCCTGCCGCGCCAGGCGGCGCGCAATGCCCGCCAATGTGCGCATCTGCGCCAGATCGTAGTAGAGGTCTTTCACCACTTGATGCACCTCGCCCTGTTGCGCCAGGCGCGCCAGGGTCGTGCGCATCAGGGCCTCGCCCTCGGCGCTGTCGCGCGCCAGATCGCGCGCCCAGGCCCCCTCGGATCCGGCCAACTGCAGCAGCGGCGCCACCTTCTGCGCGATGCGCTGCTCGGCGGCCGACAGCAGCACGCCATGCTCGGCCAGGTGCACCAGGGCGCCGCGCTGCGCCAGTTCGCCGCCGGCGCGCAGCCGCGCCAGCAGCGCCCGCCAGAGCGGCTCGGGCAGGCGCGGTGCGGCCAGGCGGCGCAGGCG